>NZ_JBMDIW010000031.1:0-58891 GCF_057808875.1 Caulobacter sp. FG7 | reverse complement strand
CGGGGCCCGGCGCGCCCCTTTTGCTTCCAAGGAGCCTTTTGGGCCCTACTTCTTCACCGCCACGAAGCCGCCGCCGTAGGTGGCGCCCGTCGGGGCCTTGGTCGCCTGGAACGAGCCGACCGCCTCGGGCGCGCCGGGGCCGGCGAACAGGCCCTTGACCGGTCCGGCCAGGGTGTTGTCGGCATTGGCGAAGTCGCCCGAGAACTCGGCGTTGGCGATCGAGGCCTTGAAGCTGAAGTTCTGGTCGGGACGGCTGGCGCCGGCGCCGGTCGACAAGCCGGTGGTCGAGCCCGTCAGCGAGGCGGCGCCGAAGTCGACGCTCATGGCGACCTTGCCCTCGCTGGTGTCGACGTAGCCGTTGTCGTTGTAGCCGGCGACGACCACGCCCTGGTATTCGGCCTTGCCGGTCTGCGGCACGTCGGTGGCGCGCTGCCCCAGGGCCACATAGTGGGTCGAGCGCTGGTCGCTGGCCCGCCAGCCGGCCAGGCTGGAATAGCGCAGGTCGACACCCGACACCCGGTACATCATCTCGACCAGGCCCTTGGCCCCGTCGAAGGCGACGACCTCGCCGGTCCGATAGGCGGCGTTCACGCCATAGGGATAGTCGTTGTACGACACCGCCCGGCCCGTATAGGTCGCGTTCAGCGACTGGCCGCCGGCGGTCATGTCCAGGCGCAGGGTGTCGCCCTGGCCGAAGGGCGAGTTGCGGCGCCACTCGACCGCCAGGCCGGTCAGCGGCTCGGCGCTGACGGCGTAGTTGGACGCGCCGGCCGCCGACGAGAAGGTCGTGGCCGAATAGCCGATGCCGGTCGGGACCGGATTGCGCGTCCCCGCCAGCATGCCGGCCATCGCACCGTAGCCGGGGATGTTGATGTTGTAGATCGCGCCCAGCTCGGCGGCGTCGGGGCCGTAGAAGTCGCCGCGCACCTGGCCGGTCAGGCCCAGCTTCTGCCCATCGACCGTGGCGTCGAAGGCCCGGTTGGCGTTCAGCGCGCCGCTGAAGGTGACCAGGGTCGGCCGGGCGGGGTCGTTCGGGGCGACGAAGCCGTCGCTGCCGGTGTAGGTCAGCGCGCCGATCCCGCCCTTCACCTGGCCCGTGCCGAAGGCCACGTCGACGACGCCGGTTCCGCTGGTGGTGTAGGTCGCTCCCGTGGCGGCGTTGACGATCGTGCCGACGGCGTCGCCCTTGTAGCGGGCCGAGCCGCTGGCCGGCAGCGCCGTCGAGCGCAGGCCCGTGGTCATGTAGGCCCGGTGCGTCACGCCCGGCGAAATGCCGGCGTTCACATATTCCAGGGCCTGGACGTAGATCGGCCGCAGCCAGGCGGTGTCGCTCTGCACGCCCAGCTCCCAGCGATTGAGGGTCTGGCCGTTGGTCCAGGTCTCGACCCGCAGGTAGCGCGTGCCGGTCGTCGACGGGCGCGGCGTGTCGACGTAGCGGTCGCCCTTGTAGTGACGCACATCGAAGTCCTGCAGCATCATCTCCGCGCCGTTGTCGAAGTAAAGCCGGTAGCTGTCGTCCGAACCGCCGAAGGCGCCGGGGGTGAAGGTCAGAGACTCGTTGTTGCCGCCCAGCTCGATGTTGTTCTGGTTGTAGCTGGTGCGGGTCCAGCCGGCCGTCGACGAGGTCAGGTTGACCAGCGACGGCCGCAGGGTGATCGGGTCGGCGCCGGCCAGGAAGTTGGCGGTCGGCCGGCCGGCCACGAACACGCCCGCCAGCTTGGTGTCGGCATAGGTCACGCTGAACGTCGCGCCGACCTCGAGGTCGGAGCCCTGGCCGTAGAGCTGCCCGAAGACCGAGCCCTTCTCGCCGGTCTGGAACGGGGCGTCGATCGTGTTCGCGGCGAACTTGCCGTCGACCAGGTTGGCCTCGAAGTTGAAGTCCAGGGTGTGGAACGGATAGCTGATGTCGATGTAGGTGCTGAAGTCTTCCAGACCGCCGCGCACCTTGCCGGTCGAGAAGTCGATGTCCACGCCGGCGCTGGCCGAGAACGGCTGCGCCACGCCCGCGCGCTTCAGGATCCCGTCGCCCGAACCGATGGCTTCGCCGCGGAAGCGCGCGACGCCGGTCGTTGGAACGCCGGTCGCCAGGTCGCCGAGCAGGCCGAAACCCCAGACCTGGCCTTCCGCCGCGGTCGGCGCGCCCCAGCTGATCGGCCGCACCCAGTCCGGGGCGTCGCCGGTGTTCAGACCCACCGAGAACGCGCCCTCGTCCAGGCCCGCCATCGTCAGGCCGGTAGAGCCCCCCAGCCCTTGACGGTGATCGGCCGGCTGACGGTGCGCCCATGCTCGGTCGTGTATCCGCCGAAGAAGCGGATGCTCTCGGCGTAGTCGGCGGCCCGGAAGGACTGTTCGACCGTCAGGTTGCTGGCGGAGAAGCGCATGAACACGGTCTCGTCGCCGTCGATGTTCAGCGCCGCGTACTTGGTCGCGTTGGGGGCGTCGGGATCGGTGATCGAGACGCTGTTCAGCTGGCTGCCGGCCGTCGCCCGGGTGTCGAGGTCGGTGATCGCGGCCATCGGCGACAGCAGCAGGGTCGCGAGCGGCGGCGGCGTGGTGGGCGTGGTCGGCGGCGTGGGCGTGGTGACGCCGGTCGACGGACCGCCGCCGCCGCCCCCGCCGCCGCACGCCGTCAGGGCCGCGGCGGCCGCGCCGACCAGCAGAACCTTGGCAAAGTTGTTCATGTCGCCCACCCCTCGCGAATAATGGTCAGAAGGTTCGTGTCGCGCCGAAATCCACCCGCAGGCGGGAATAGGCGTTGATGTCGAGATTGCTGTCGTTGCGGCTGGCCTGGGCCCCGACGTACGGACTGAAGCCGCGATAGCGCCAGTCGCGCTTTATCAGCCGCACGGCCAGGGCGTACTCGGTGTCGCGCCGCGGCTCGGGCGACAGCAGGCTGCGCGCGTCGTAGGCCCGGCGCTCGACCGACGGCTCGACGAAGGCCGCCAGGCCGGCCGGCAGGGTCTGGTAGAGCCCCACCGAGGTCCGCCACAGCCAGAACGACTCCGAGGCCGCGTCGGCCTCGCCCCGGGCGCCGCTGACGCCCAGCCGCCAGAAGCGGTTGGCGCTGACATAGCGCGTGCGGTCCCAGCCGGCGGCGTAGATCCAGGCGTCGCGGCCCTCGATCCGGTCGTAGGTCAGCTTCTGGGCCGACAGGCTGGCGTGGCGCTGCACCCGGCCCCAGCCCCATTGCAGGTCGCCCGACAGGCCGGCGGTGCGCGACAGGGCCTGGCCGCCGAACCAGCGGCGCTCGACAAGGGCCTCGACGCCCGCCCGCGTCTGGCCCAGCCAGAACTGCGGTCCGGCCCGCAGGCCCAGGGCGCCGTCGTCGAAGGCCCGCTCGTCATTGTCGACGAAGCGGCCGTAGCCGCCGACCATCAGCCGCGTGCGGCCCTTCAGCGGCACGCTGCGCTCGGCCGAGGCCGCCAGGCTGAGCCCGACGCCCGAAGTGCGCCTGGCCTCGTCCGACAGTTCGAACGGCAGGCCGAAGATCTCCAGCTGCCGGGCGTCGGTGGCGGTGTTGACGTTGCTGTCGGGCGAGACCGCCAGGTTGACGCTGTAGCGCCAGCGCCGGCGCTCGGCGATCTCCCTGAGGCGGGCCTCGACGCCCTCGCGCACGGTCCCGGCCTCGTCGGAGGCCAGCGCCAGGCGGTAGTTGTGCTCGGCCGAGCGGTCGTCATTGGCCTCGACGAAGGTGTCGGCCAGCTCCAGCCGCACCCGCAGCGGCGCGTCCGCCCCTTCCAGCAGCCGCTGGTAGATCTCGATCGCGCGGTCGTGACGGCCCATGCGCCGGGCCAGGAAGGCGCGCACGAACTGCACCTCGGGGCTGGTCAAGGTCTGCGGCGGCAGGCGGGAAAGCAGAAGATCGGCCCCGCGCCAGTCGCCGCGTTTCATGGCCTCGCCGACCTCGACCCCAACCTGCTCCAGCGTAGCGGAGGGGGGGAGAAGAGACGGCCGCCGGCGGCTGATCGGGCACGGTCCAGAGCAACAAACTAAACGCGACCCATGCCTAGGAAAGCAATCTTCGGACGAGCTCTAGCGCATGGCCAAGTTTGCCACAACGTCACCGGATGTTGCGTCGCGGAATTATTTTCAGGATCCCCGAAGAACGGGCGTTTCAGCTCGTCGGCGCGGCCGCCCTGGCCTTCTGGCGCCAGGCCTCGGGCTCGTCGAAGCGGCCGGCCCAGAGACCGGCCCTGTCTTCCTCGGCGTCGGACTCGGGCTCGGAATACTGGCCTTCGAGGTCGACCGCCCAGCCCTGGCGCACCATGGCGAGGTTGAGGGAATTGAGGTCCGACCCGCACGGTCCGCCCTCGTCCTGGCACGGGGCGTCGGCGACGAAGCACAGGCCCTGCCAGGCGTCCCCGTCGGAAGGCGGGCCTTCGGGCCGGCAGGCGACCTTGCGGCCGGCGATCAGCTTTTCCAGGTGCTCGCGCGCGGCCTGGCCGCAGGCGAAGGACGCCCCGTCCTTGTCGAGGCAGGTCTGGGCCAGGTCCGGCGCGTCGATGGTCCACAGCCGGGCCCTCAGGCCCTGGATCTCCAGGGTGTCGCCGTCGATGACGCGGGCGGGTCCGAACAATCGGGCGCGGCCGTCGGCGTCCCTGGCGAACTGCGGCTGAGGGGCGTCGAGGTCGTGCTCGCGGGCGTCGGCGGCCTTGATCGGGTGGACCCGAGGGCGGGCGGCGTCATAGGCGTAGACCGCCGCGCCGGCCAGGCCGGCCACGACCAGCAGCCCGACCAGGATTCTGGCTCCACGCATCACTTCACCTTCTTCAGATAGGGCGCCGGCGAGCGGGCGACGCCCTCGTCGGGCACGAAGCCGGTCCAGCGCGTCAGCACCCGCCCCTCCAGCCGCGACAGCGTGAACAGCGGCGCGCCGGGCTTGTAGACCTCGACCCCGAACCGGTTTCCAGCCGCCGGCGGCGGATAGCGCAGGAACCGCACCTCCAGCCCCTGCGGCGTGGCGTGGGTGCTGCACTGCATGGTCTCCAGCGTCTGGAAGCCCTCGCCGTGAAACTCGCAGGCGCCGCCCTTCAGGGTCAGCCGCCAGGTCACCAGGATCGGCGAGCCGCCGGCCGTGCGGCCGCCGTCCTGGGTGTAGCTGTAGACGCCGTCCCACCCCTTGGCCGGGCTCGCCGAAAGCAGGGCGAGCGACAGGGCGCTGGTCAGCAGGCCAGTCAGCAGGCCAGTCAGCAGGGATGAGAGCATCAGGCCGGCTCCTCGCAGGGCGGGACGGCCGACCGACTGATGGCGGCGCTTCCCCCGTCGGAAGGAAAAGCGGTTGGGGCGGCGGGGTTCCGGCCTTCAGCCGCCTTTGCTCAAAGGCTGCTCCATCGTCGAGCATGAGCGACGCCTGGGATGCCGTCCTCGTCCTTCGACAGGCTCAGGATGAGGACGACTGTTGGCGCGCTGGCTCGCACAAATCCTCATCCTGAGCCTGTCGAAGGACGAGGATTTCCCTCCGCCGAGGGCGAAGGCGGGGACCCAAGCTGTCTTTCAGGACGGCGCACGGCCGCGACCGGCCCGCAGGCTCTGCTTGGATCCCCGCCTGCGCGGGGATGCTCGGTGAATGTGGAGAATAGGGAAAGCCCCCTACCCCATCCGCGCGGTCATCAGGAAGCGCTGGCGGCTCTCGGCGGCCTTGCGTTCCAGCGCCTGGCGCTCCTGCTGCTCGGTGGCGTCGAGCATGGATTCCAGCAGGCGCGAGAAGTGCAGGCGCATGGCCTGGCGGGCGGCCTTGGGGTCGCGGCGGCGCAGGGCCTCGACCACGGCCACGTGCTCGGCCTGGCGGGCGTCGCCGTCGTGGTGGCAGATGGCCTGGTGGGTGCGGCGCACCTCCGGATCCTCCATGCGGAATTTCCAGAGGGTCTTGATGGTGTGGATGATGACCCGGTTGCCCGAGGCGGCCGCGATGGTCATGTGGAACTCGCGGTCCACGGCCGTGGAGCGGGCGTCATCCTCGCCGGCCTCGACCATCTGGGCCAGAAGGTCGTCGAGCTTGGCGAGATCCGCGTCGGAGATGGTCGGGGCGGCCAGGGCGGCGGCCTCGCTCTCGAACAGCGAGCGCGCCTCGGTCAGTTCGAAGGCGCTGACCGTGGGCAGGGCGCCCTCGCCGCCGGCGGCGTCGGCCCCGGCCGGGGCGCAGACATAGACGCCCGAGCCGGCGCGGATGCGCAAGGTTCCCCGGGCCTGCAGGGCGATCTCGGCCTCGCGGACGGTGACGCGGCTGACCCCCAGCCGCTCGGACATCTCGCGCTCGCCCGGCAGCCGCGAGCCTGGCGGAAACTCGCCCGCGCGGACCATCTCCGCGATCTTGTCGGCGATTTCCTCGAACAGGCGGCGGTCGGCCATGGCGCCCCTCTATGGTGGTGTTGCCCTTAAAGCCATGCCCGAACCGGACTGGAATTGGAATAGCAAACTGGTAGGCGCCGGGGCGGCCGGGGGGCGTGACGACGGATCGCCGCCACACCTCCGCTCAATCCCCGCGAAGGCGGGGACCCAAGCCGAGTCCGCCGATCGCCCACGGCCTCGCCAGAACCCGAGAGTCAGCTTGGATCCCCGCCTTCGCGGGGAAGCTCGGTGGAGGAGGACGGGACCGGCGAACGCCCGCCCTACAGCCGCGCCCGGATCGAGATGAAGAACTGCTGGCCGAAATACTGGTAGTTGCGGGTGCTGCCCGGGACCGGCATCGAGTCGATCTTGACCTCGTTGAACAGGTTCAGGCCCTGCAGACGGATGTCGACCTTCTTGTTCAGCTTATACTGGACGTTGAAGTCGAAGGCGTCGCTGCCCGAGATGTAGCGCAGCTGGGCGTTGCCGCCGACGAAGTCCTGGTAGTAGCGCGAACGGTAGCGATAGATGCCCTGCACGCTCAGCGGGCCGTGCTCGTAATAGAGCTGGGCCGAAAGCACGTGCTTGGAATAGCCGTTCAGGCCCGCGGCCGGGATCATCCCGCCGGTCGCCGCGCCGGTCTCGGCGTCGATGACGTCGCCCAGCCGGATGTCGTGGTTCTTGAAGTTGGTGATCGCGTAGTTGTAGCTCAGCTTGCCGCCGAACCCGTCCAGCGGCTTGGGCAGCCAGCTGAACTTGTTGGAGAGCGTGAACTCCGCGCCGTAGACGTGGCTCTTGTCGTCGCTGTTCTGGGTCTGGGTGACCGGCACGCTGACGGTCTGGCCGTCGATGACGAAGTCCTCATTGATGGTCACCGGTATGAAGCCGCCGGTGAACTGCTTGTAGTAGAGGGTCGTGGCCAGGATGGTGTCGCGGTTGGCGTAGTATTCCAGCGCCACGTCGGCGTTCCACGACATGATCGGCTTCAGGCGCGGACTGCCGCTGGCGACGATCTCGCCGATGGCGTCCTGGATCGAGGTGAAGTCGGTCCCGTCCTGCAGGGTGATGGTGCGGCCCGCCGCCAGGCTGCTGGGAGCCGGGCGCGACATGGCGCGATAGAGGGCGATGCGGCCCACGGTCTTGGGCGTCAGGTCGAAATTGGCGTTAACGCTGGGCAGCACGCGGAAGCTTGAGGCCTTGATCCGGGTGTCGTCGAAGGCGCCGGTTTCCACCAGCCGGATCGAGCCGTCGCTGTTGTTGACCACGTCCAGCTCGGCCCGCAGGCCCTTGGAGACGACGCTGGTGTCGACCACGCGCACGCCGAAGTTGCCGCGTACCGGCATGCCGGCCGCCTCGCCCTTGTAGGAGGCCATGACGTAGCCCGACCACACGGTCTCGGTGACGTCGGCATTGGCCACCGAGCGGGTGTCGCCGCTGCCGCCGGGATCTTCCGATCCCAGATAGTTTCGGAACTGGCACAGGGTGTCGAAGGTCGCCCAGCTGCGCACCGAGTGGTTGGGCGCGTCGCCCAGATAGTCCGACTGTGGGAAGTTGGTGCGGCAGGCCAGGTTGACGGCCCGGTCGACCGCCAGGCTGGCCTGGTCGATGGTCACCAGGTCGTCATAGGTGGTGTAGCGGCGGCGCGAATAGCGGGCCCCGGCGTCGATGCGGCTGATGAAGCCGTCGAGCTCGTAAGCAGCGTCGAAGCGGGTGGCGAAGATGCGGTCCTTCTTCTCCTCCTCCTCGCGGGTCAGGCGGGCGTCGTCGCTGTAGAGCGACCAGTCGTCGAGGTTGAAGCGCGGATCGACGGTGAGGATCGGCGCGAAGCCGCTGCGGGCGTCGTAGGTGAAGGGGACGCGCTGGTTGTTGATCGCCGTGCGGTTCCCGTAGATGTCCAGCGGGTCGGTGCGCAGGCGGGTCGAGCGGGTCAGGTCGGTGCGCGTCGTCTGGCTGTAGGAGATGTCGGCGTTCAGGGTCAGGCGGTCGGTGGCCCGGAACTCGAAGTCGCCGCCGCCGCCGATATATTCCTCCTGCCGCTGGAACAGGGTCGAGACCGACTGCAGGGTGCTGTTCCCGGTGGCGTAGAGCAGCCGGTGCTGGTCGTCATACTGCACGTTGCGCAGGGCGTAGCGGGTCTCGGCGAAGCCCAGGTCGTGGCGGTCTTCCTCGTAGTTCCGCTTGGAATATTCCATGTCCAGATTGACGTCCCAGCGGTCGTTGGGCTGCCACTGGACGGCGCCGAAGATCGCGTCGCGCTTTTCCTTGGCGGTCAGCTGGCGGAAGGTGATCGAGTTGGGCGCCAGATAGAAGGGCGTGCCGGCCGCGGCCTGGGCGCGGGTCACCTCGGTGCAGTTGCCGGTGGCGTTGATGTTGGCGTTGCAGGCCAGCCAGGTGTTGGAGGCGACATAGCTTTCGGCCGGGTCGTCGACCTGGTTGCGCTGGACGCCCAGCGACACCCCGACCTCGCCCAGCTTGCCCAGTTCGTACTGGTCGACATAGCTGGCCGTGCCGCGCCAGCCCCAGGGATCCGAGCCCGTGATCCGCTTCTGGTAGGGATTGTAGTTGCCCTTCAGCTCCACCTGGGCCAGCCGCTTGCCGTAGTCGAGCGGCTTCTTGGTCTCCATCTCGATCGTGCCGGCGACGCCGCCCTCGATCAGGTCGGCCTGCTGGGACTTGTAGATCTTGATGCCGTTGAACAGCTCGGACGGAAACTGGCCGAAGTTGACGGCGCGGTCGCCGCTGCCGTTCGAGGCCTCGCGGCCGTTGAAGGTGGTGGCCGACAGGAACGAGCCCAGGCCCCGCAGCGACACTTCCGTCGGGCCGTAGTTGCCGCGGTCGGCGGTGGCGCCGGTGATGGTCATGATCGCTTCGCCGATCGACTGGCCCGGCAGGTCGCCGATCTCGTTGGCCGACAGGGCGTCGACGATGGCCGTGGTGTCGCGCTTGACGGCGATCGAGTTCTGCATGGTCTGGCGGATGGCGCTGACCACCACCTCGTCGACGGCGTTGTCGGTGATCGGCTGGTCGGCCGGGGCCTCTTGGGCGCTGGCCTGGGCGGCGATGGCGACGATCGAGGCGGCCGCGCCGCAGCTCAGGATCGTCCGCAACCGGACGCGATTGGTGTTCGTGGCGCGCATGTCCGCTCCCTCCCCCTGGTTCTTTTCTTATGCCGGGACCCTGCGACCTGGTCGGCGCTGCGTCAAGGCGGATTCTTATACCAATTTCGAGAATTTTCAGGCCAATTTACGCACGAAACCACTGGACCAAATACTATACCAATTTAGACCAGTTGTAGATGCTGCTAGACCCTCTCTCTTAGAGAGAGGGTTTGGTGACGCCCCTCTAAGGCACCAGCTGGCTGCGCAGCCCCGGAACCGCGGCGGCCAGGTCGTCGGCGACCAGCTTGGAGAACACCCGCGCGCCGGTATCGCCGACGTGGGTGTAGTCGAACTTGCGCACCTGCTGGCCGCGCGGACCGGTCTCGGTGGTGGGAACGTCGGGCTGGCGGGCCTCTTCGGCGGCGCGGGGCGGCAGGGTCGTGCCGGCCCTGGCGGCCTCGACCTCGCTATCGATCGGCTCGGCCTGGGCCAGCTTCATCGAGTCGACGGGACCCAGCTTCTGGACGATGCGGGCGCTGGACTTGTTGAGGTCGACGAGCGGCGTCTTGGTCTCTGTCGCGACCTTGCGCACCTCGTCGGACCAGACGTCCAGCGTGTTCTTCAGCTGGCCCTTGGCGAACTCGCGGCGGGTCAGCGGAGTCAGCAGCACCGGCTGGGCGCCGGCGGCCCGCACGTCCTCGACGAAGCGCTTGAGGTTGGCCGGGAACTCGGTGGCAAGGTCGGTCCAGCGCTCGCCCTTGGACGACTGGTCGTTGTGGGCGAACTGGATCAGCACGTAGGTCGCCGCGTAGCCGGAGACCTTGGCCTCGGCCAGCGCGATGTCCCACGAGCCCTCGGCGCGGTAGCTGCGGGTCGAGCGCCCGCCCCGGCCCAGGTTCAGGCAGGCCACCGACGACTTGACGTGATAGTCGCAGAACGCCGAGCCCCAGCCGCTGCCGACGGCCGTGGTGGAGTCGCCGACCAGGATCACCTTGTAGGGCTTGATCGGCGGGGCGTTCGTGCGCGGCTCGCGGTCCTTCACCGGCCCCGGCGGCTGGGCCAGGGCGGCCGGCGCGGCGGCCAGCAGGGCCAGGGTCGCGAGCATCGCGGTCGTGTTGTTTTTCATCGGATCCTCCCTGTTGTTGTTGGCCGCACTGACGGCGGCCTGGACGGGATCGGGATGCCGCCCTCGTCCTTCGACAAGCTCAGGATGAGGACGACTGACAGCGTCGCCTCACCCCAAAAATCCTCATCCTGAGCCTGTCGAAGGACGAGGATTTTCCTTCCGCGGAAGGCGCTGGGAATAGCCCTACGAGAAGGCCAGCCCGCCGTTGATGTCGAGGTTGACGCCGGCCAGGAACGAGGCGTCGTCCGAGGCCAGGAAGGCCACCGCGGCGGCCACTTCCTGCGGCGCGCCCTCGCGGCGCAGCGGGGTGTTTCCGGCCACGGCCGCGCGGCCTTCGGGCTTGGAGAAGATGTCGTGGAAGCTGGTGCCGATCAGGCCCGGGCACAGGGCGTTGACGCGGATGCCGCGCGGGCCCAGCTCCTTGGCCCAGCCGCGGGTCAGGGTCATCAGCGCGCCCTTGGAGGCGGCGTAGACGCTGGCGCCGGGGCCGCCGCCGTCGCGGCCGGCCTGGGAGGCGATATTGACGATCGCCGCGCCGTCCGGGATGTGCGGCAGGGCCGCCTTGGTCACCAGGAAGGCCGACTTCAGGTTCAGGGTCATGACCTGGTCGAAGAAGGCCTCGTCCATGTCGGCTAGGGTCTTGCGGGCCACCATGCCGCCGGCGAGGTTCACGAGAATGTCGATCCTGCCGGTGATCGCCGAAGCAGCCGCCACCAGGCCGGCGACCTCGCCCGCGTCGGTGACGTCGGCGCGGTGCAGTACGGCCTTGCCGCCGGCCGCCTCGATGCGCGCGGCGGTGTCCTTGGCCGAGGCCTCGTCGCCGCGATAGTTGACGACGACGGTGGCGCCCTCGGCGGCCAGGCGCAGCGAAACCTCGCGGCCGATGTCGCGGCCGCCGCCGGTGACCAGCGCGACCTTGCCGTTGAACCTCATGCGGGTCCCCTTTTTACTGACTGTCCGAGGAAGGCGCCGGCACGGGCGATGCGCGCCCGCCCAAGAGCCAGAGAGAGATGACGCCCAGCGGCACGATGACCGCCGCCAGGACGAAGATCGGGGCGTAGCCGTGCTGGGTCATCGCCGGCACCAGCCAGGTGGTGACCAGCGTGCCGGCCACGGCCGCCGTGCCGCCCACGCCCGCGATCGTGCCGACGGCGCCGCCGCCGTAATAGTCGCTGGGCAGGGTCTGGATGTTGTTGATGGCCACCTGGAAGCCGAACAGGATCACGGCGATCAGCAGCACGGCGGCCAGCGGCGTGGCGGCCTTGGCCGTCAGCAGCAGGGCCGGCAGCATGATCGCCCCGCCCAGGGTGACGGCGAACCGGCGGGCGCTCAGCGTCTTCCAGCCGCGCCGGATCAGCGCCCCCGAAAGCCAGCCGCCGCCCAGGCTGCCCAGCATGGCGCCGACGAACGGAACCCAGGCGAACAGGCCGATCTGGCGCACGTCGAAGCCGAAGGTCTCGGCCAGGTAGATCGGCAGCCACGAGACGAACAGCCACCAGACCGGATCGAGGAAGAAGCGCGAGACGATGATCGCCCAGCTCTGCTTCTGCCTCAGCAGCTCACGAAGGTTCGGCGACCAGCCGGCCTTGCCCGAGGCGTCGCCGCGGTCGGCGATGTGGGCGCGCTCGGCCTCGCTCAGCCACGGGTGGGCGCCGGGGTCGGCGCGGTAGACGAAGAGCCAGGGCAGCAGCCACAGGAAGCCCAGCACGCCCACCACCAGGAAGGTCGCCCGCCAGCCCAGGAGTTCGAACAGCAGGGCCACCAGCGGCGCCGAGACGATGGCCCCGATGGCCGCGCCGGAGTTGAAGATGCCCTGGGCCAGCGCCCGCTCGCGCGGCGGGAACCACAGGGCGTTGGCCTTGACCGCGCCGGGCCAGTTGCCCGCCTCGCTGATCCCCAGGGTCACGCGCAGCAGGGCCAAGAGGCCCAGCGAACGCACCAGGCTGTGGGCGGCGATCGACACCGACCACACCAGGATCGACACCGCAAAGCCCATCCGCGTGCCGATGACGTCGAACACCTTGCCAAACAGCGACTGGCCGCAGGCGTAGGCGATCATGAAGATGGTCACCAGCAGGGCGTAGTCGGCCTTGTCGGCGCCGATGTCCTTCGACACCGCCGGCCACATGACGGCCAGGGCGTTGCGGTCGATGTAGTTGATGACCGTCGCCAGGCCGACCAGGCTGACGATCAGCCAGCGAAGCCCGCCCTTCATTTGGCGGCTCCGGCGCTGTCGAAGCGGGCGAAGTGGCCCTTCCAGGCGATGGCCTTGCCGTCGACGCTGGCCTTGTGGGCCGCGCCGGCCTCGGCGCTGTCGGCGATGGCCAGCACGATCGAGCGGCCGCCGGCCAGGACGATGGTGACGACGTCGGCGTCGGCGGTGCGCGCGTGGCGCAGGGCCTCGATGCGGCTCGTCGAGCCTTCGGTGGTCTCGGCCGAGGGGTCGTAGACGCCGTGCGGCTCGAGCACCCCGACGAAGGTGGTCTCGCCGTCGCTCTTGACCCGCTGGATCAGCGCCGGCTCGCGGCGCAGGTTGAACTTGGGGTCATTGGCGCCGCTTTCGGCGATGATCACCTGCGTCCCCGCCGGCGGCAGCATGCGCCAGGTGTAGAACCGCTCGCCGTTGATCCAGGTCAGGCGGGCGTTGGAGGCGTCGGGCGTTCCGGTCGCGTCGACCCACAGGTGCTGGTAGCCGTCGTCCTTGCCCAGCACCGGCCGCGTCGACAGGTTCTGCTGCAGCGGGAAGCCGGCGTCGATGATGTGGCCGGAAAAGTGCAGCGGCAGGTCGTACTGGGCCGGCTTGTCGCCCTTGACCTTCAGCAGGTCGAGCACCAGCGGCGGGCCCTTGCCGGCGTCGACCTGGACGATCGAGCGGCGGAAGGTCACGCCCGGCCAGGCCCCGGCCATCTCGGCCGTGCTGATCTTGGCGCTCCCCTCGGCCGAGAAGAACAGCTGCCTGGGCGCCATCGTATTGGCGACCTTGACCTTGCCGTCGAACTGGCTGGTCTCGTTCACCACCAGCGTGTTGTGGGCCACGGTCTGCTTGGCCCAGGTCTCGTTTTCCTTGAGGTAGCGGCCGCCGTCCTTGGCCTCGATGTTGAGGAAGCGGGCCGCGCCGTAGTCGGTGACGATCGCCCGGCCGGCGTCGTAGAGGATCCAGTTCAGCTTGTCGTAATGGCCGTGGCCCATGCCCTGGGCGGTGTTCTTGACCGCCACCACCTCGTCGTCGTCGCCCGGTCCCGCACGCATCACCGCAATGGCGCCCTGGTCGCCGTCGGGCCCGTCGCGAAACAGCATCGAGGCGTAGGGGAACGGCTTTTCCTTGCCGGCCGAAAGGTCGCGCGCCACGGCCAGGCCGTCGGGCGTCAGGGTGGTGCGGCCTTGCCACTGGGCGATCGACAGCAGCGCCGGGTCCTTGGTCGCCCCATAGGCGATGGCGATCGACTGGTAGAGCTCGTCGGTCTTGAGGCTCTTTTCCAGCAGGGCGTCGTTGAACGGGAAGAAGTAGCCGTCATAGGTCAGCTGCACGGCGGCCTTGACCGCCTTGGTCAGCACGCCGTCGCGGTACTGGAAGATCTTGCGGCCCGGCTCGTTCTCCTCGATCGCGTGGGCGAAGACGACGAACGGCTGCAGGGCGTAGCGCTGGTAGTACGGCCCCTCGGCGTAGTAGCCGTCGGGCGAGAACAGCTGGTCGATCTGCTTGAGGAAGCCGACCTTGCCCGAGCGGTCCGTGCCCTTCAGGGCCTTTTCCACCATCACCGGGTCGCGCAGCACATAGCCGGTCATGCCGACGGCGGCGCAGGCCCAGGTGGCGTGGTTGTGGATGATGTCGAAGACCTGCGGCTGGTCGTCGGCGATGAACTTGGCCATCGGCCGGAAGACGCCGTCGTCGATGGTCTTGCGGTCGGCCTCGCTCAGGGTGTCGCGGATCGCGTCGTAGCCCTGGATCGAATAGACCACCCAGACCGCGTCGTTCAGGCTCTGCCAGAAGAGCTTGCCGGCGGCGTTGTTCTTGGCGGCCGGGTGCAGGCCAAGGGTCGGATAGAGCCCGGCGTATTCCAGCAGCAGCCGGCGGGCGTAGTCGGCATAGGCCGCATCGCCCGTGGCGCGGTACAGCATGCCCGCGCCGTAGATGGCCATGTAGTTGCGCTTGTGCTGCTCGTGGGTGCGGCCGCCGCCGGGATCCTTGGGAACCGGCACGTCGATCCCGGCCTTCATGGCCGCGTCGACCTCCTTGCGCACCCGCTTCAGCTCGGCGGCGAACATCGGATAGCGCTGCCCCTCGGTGCGCATGGCCGCCAGGTCGGCGCCGCCGACCAGCACGGGCGCGAGGCCGGGCTGCACCTGAACCTGGGCGTAGACCGCAGCCGGGGGCTCGGCCTTGGCCTGAGCCATCGCCGCCCCGCCCGGCAGGGCCGCCGAGGCCAGCAGCACCAGGGCCATGGCCCGTCGCCGAATGTTTCCCACGCTCAACTCCCACGCGGCTCTCTGGCCGCTCCGCTGACTGACGCCCAGACGGCATACATGGATGCAGACCATTTGTCCTAGCAAAAATTGGGGCGGTCTGGAAAAATTGGTTCTCGCATTTTTCTATACCAATTTCAGAACTGGTCTACTGGATACATCCGACCTCCCCCGCGAAGGCGGGGACCCAAGCTGGCTCTCCGAATGACGCGCAGCCGTGAACATCCCTCAGCCTCAGCTTGGATCCCCGCCTTCGCGGGGAAGGTCGGCGGGAGGGGCGTTCAACCGCCGGACTTGCCACCGCCCCGAAAATCACATAGCAAGACATATAGCACGCTATGCATATGGATCGCGCCATGACCGACATCGTTTCCGACCGCGCCGCCCTGTTCCTGGGCAGCCGCCTCAAGCGCCTGGCCGAGCGGATGCAGTCGCAGGTGACCCGGCTGGTCGAGAAGGCCGACCTGCCGCTGCAGCCCAGCCACATGCCGGTGCTGGGCACGCTGGACCGCGACGGCCCGCAGACCATCGGCGCCCTGACCGAGGCCATGCAGGTGGCCCAGCCCACCGTCACCCGTGCGGTCGCCCGGCTCACCGAGCTCGCCCTCGTGGAGACCAACCGCGAGCACCGCGACCAGCGCCACAAGACCATCCGCCTGACCCCGGCCGGCCGGCAGGCGCTGGACCGCGCCAAGATGCTGGTCTGGAACCGGGCCGAGGCCGCCGTCGAGGAGGTGCTGGCGAAGCTGGATCCCTCGTTCCTCGACCAGTTGACCAGGCTGGAGGCCCTGCTGGCCGACGAGCCGCTGGACGTCCGCGCCGCCCGTCACATCGAGGCCGGCGTCACGGTGGTCGAGTTCACCGACGCCCTGGCCCCGGCCTTCAAGTCCATCAACATGGAGTGGCTGGAGGACATGTATGCGGTCGAGCCCGTCGACCTGAAGGTGCTGGACCATCCGCGCGAGGCCATACTCGACCACGGCGGCGCCATCCTGTTCGCGGTCGTCGAGGGCGTGGGCCCGGTCGGGACCTGCGCGCTGAAACCCTCGGGCGGCGGCGCCATCGAGCTGACCAAGATGGGCGTGCTGAAGTCCTCGCGCGGCGCCAAGATCGGCGAGGCGCTGCTGGCCGCCGCCATCGCCCGCGCCAAGGCCATGGGCGCTGCGCCCCTCTACCTGCTCAGCAACAAGAAGTCGGCCGCCGCCGTGCACCTCTACGAGAAGCTGGGCTTCGTCCACGACGAGGAAATCATGGCCAGGTACGGCGCGGCCTACGACCGCTGCGACGTGGCGATGGTGTATCGGGGGCAGCCCGCCCCTCTTTAAACCCTCTCCCAGAGGGAGAGGGAGGGGCGCAGGCGAAGCCTGGGAGGGTGAGGGGTTACAACGGCTGACGTCGTGCCGGCACGCCGTCTTCGGTCCCTACACCCTCACCCCGGCCCTCTCCCCATGGGAGAGGGAGCGTACGGGCTACTCCACCTCCGTCGCGCGCGCCGGCCGCGCCTTGTCCGGCGTCGTCCCCTCGCCGGTGAAGGGCGAGAGGCGGAAGCTTACCCGCGTGGGCTCCAGCTTCGTGCGGTACTTGCCGTGCGGCTGGCCGACGTGGTTCCAGGTGGTGTCGCCGCCGACGCCCCATTGGGCGGCGTCGACGATCAGGGTCGCCTCGCCGTGGGGGACGATGTCGGACGACTTCCAGGTTCCGGCCGGACGGCGGTAGAGGTCCTGGTAGGGGAAGGCCAGGGCCTGCATCATCAGCGGCTTGTCGGCGTCGACGCGAAGGCCCCTCCCCTGGCCGCCCGAGCCCAGCTCCATCCAGCGGACGTCCAGCTTGTTGCCGGTGTCCTGGGGCCGCATGTAGTCGTGGTTCTGGTCGGCCAGGGCCCCACGCCACAGGCCGATCGGGGCCGAGGTGAAGCGGTCGACGTAAGACTCGTGCGGACCGCGCCCCAGCCATTCGACGGTCTTGGGCTGGCTGGGCAGGGTGAACCACAGGCCCACCCGCACCGGCGGCGGCAGGTCGTCCTTGAGCGGAACCAGCTCGCCGCTGACCGCCACCGAGCCGTCGCCGGCCATGGCGTAGGTGGTGGTGAAGGTCGCCGCCCCCGCGCCGAGGGCATATTCCACCACCACCCGGGCCGTGCCGTCGTCGACCTTGTGGGCCGCAAAGCCGCGCAGCTGGCGCGCGTCGGTCATCACCCGCCAGGGCTTCTGCTGGGCGACCGTGCCGTTGAGGGTGTCGTTGTCGGTCTCGGCCCGGAAGAAGTTGGGCTGGCCGCCCTTGGCCAGCACCGTCCCGTCCTTCGTATAGGAGGCGACGAGGCCGGTGGCCGGGTCGATGGTCAGCTTCGCGCCGGCCGCCTCGAGGACCACCGCCTCCTTGGTCTGGCTGAGCGCCACCGTTCCGGGGCGATCGACGAAGGCCTTGGGCGCGGCGTAGACGGCAAACTGCTCCCAGCCGACCACATAGCCGGCCGGGGTCAGCGGCACGGCGCCGGCCCGGGCCTTGGCGCGCACGGTGACGAAATATTCCGAGCCCTGTTTCGGCGTCAGCTTGGGCAGCGGCAGGGTGATGCGCTGCTGGCCGCGCGCCTTCAGCGCCAGGGCCGGCAGGTCGCCGCGGGCGATCTCGACGCCGTCCTCCTCCAGCACCCAGTCGAAGTCGAAACCCGACAGGTCGCGGAAGTCGTGGCGGTTGGTCACCTTCAGCGAGCCGTCGACGGCCGAGAAGGCGGAAAACTGGATCGGCGAGAGCACCTTGCGCACCTCGTAGAAGTGCGGATTGGGCGTGCGGTCGGGCTGGATCATGCCGTCGCCGAACTCGATGTCGCCGCCCGGGTTCTTGCCGTACTCGCCGCCGTCGCCCCAGTAGCGCCTGCCGTCCTTGGTGTAGCGGTACATCGACTGGTCGACCCAGTCCCAGATGAAGCCGCCCTGCAGCTTGTCGTAGGCGTAGATGGTGTCCCAGTAGTCCTTGAAGTTGCCGCCGCCGTTGCCCTGCATGTGGGCGTATTCGCACTGGATCATCGGCTGGGTGCGGGTGGGATCCTTGGCCCAGTCGACCATCTTCTCGATGTCGTCGTACATCGGGGCGTAGATGTCGACGTAGGCGTTGGGCTGGTGCTCCCAGTCCAGCGTGCCCCAGCCGAGATACGAGATCAGGCGCGAGGGATCGCGCTTGCGGGCGGCCGCGGCGGCCTTCTCGAAATTGGGGCCGATGCCGGCCTCGTTGCCCAGCGACCAGAAGATCACCGACGGGTGGTTCTTGTCGCGCTCGACCATGTTCAGCACCCGGTCGCGGTGGGCGGCCTCCCAGGCCGGGTCGAAGCCCAGCTGCATCTGCTCGCGCAGGGCCGGGACCTTGTTGCCGTAGTCCATGTAGGCGTGGCTCTCGATATTGGCCTCGTCCATCACATAGAGGCCGTACTCGTCGGCCAGGGCGTAGAAGCGTTCGTCGTTGGGGTAGTGCGAGGTGCGCACGGCGTTGATGTTGGCCCGCTTCATCAGCTCGATGTCGCGGCGCATGCTCTCTTCGGAGATGACGTGGAAGGTCTCCGGGTCGTGCTCGTGGCGATTGACGCCGCGGATGACGATGGGGCGGCCGTTGACGCTGACCCGGCCGTTCTTGATCTCGACGGTGCGGAAACCGATGCGCTGGGGCGTGGCCTGGACCACGTTCCCCTTGGCGTCCACCAGCTCGACCAGCAGGGTGTAGAGGTTGGGGGTCTCGGCGGTCCACGGCTTGACGCCCGGGACGGTCGCGTCGAGCGAGACTGTGCGCGCGGCGCCGGGGGCGACCTTGGTCTCCTTGGTAAGCACGGCGCGGTCGCCGTCCAGCAGGGTCATGCGGGCGGTCAGCGCAGCCTTGCGGGCGGTCAGCGACAGCTCGGTCGACAGGGCCCCGTCGCGATAGGCCTTGTCGAGGCCGGCCTTGACGAAGAGGTCGCCGGCGCGGGCCTGGGGCACGGCCTTGAGGTAGACCGAGCGCTCGATGCCCGAGACGCGCCAGAAGTCCTGGTCCTCCAGGTACGAGCCGTCGGCCCAGCGGTGCACCTGGATGGCGATCAGGTTCTGGCCCGGCTTGACGTGTCTGGTGACGTCGAACTCGGCCGGCAGCTTGGAGTCCTCGTAGTAGCCGACCTCCTGGCCGTTGACCCAGACGCGGTAGGCCGCCCCGGCCGCGCCGATGTGCAGGATCACGTCCTGGCCGCTCCAGCCGGCCGGAACCTCGAAGGTGCGGCGGTAGGAGCCGACGGGGTTGGTCGCGTGCGGGATCAGCGGCCGGTTGGCCGGGAACGGATAGGTGATGTTGTTGTAGCGGGCCTGGTCGTAGCCTTCCGCCTGCCACATGGCCGGCACCTTGATGTCCTTCCAGGACGAGGCGTCGTAGTCCGACTTTTCGAAGCCCGCGGGCGTGTCATCGGCCGACGGCGAGAAGTGGAAGGCCCACTGGCCGTCGAGGGTCAGGTAGCGGGCCGACCTCGTCATGTCGCCGGCCAGCGCCAGCTCGCGGCTCTCGAACGGGAAGTGGGTGGCGACCGCCGGCAGCTTGCCGCGGGCGTTGACGGCGGGGTTTTCCCAGTCGGGACGGGCGGGAGCCACCTGCACCGGATCGACCTTGGGCTGGGCGCTGACAGCCCCCGCCAGCACCATGACCGACATGGCCGCGCCGGCCGCCAGGATCTTCCGCATGCACGCCTCCCAGAACGCTCGCCCGTTGGATCGGGCGAGGCCTGTCTAGCATGCGGGATTCATTTGTCAGACAAAAGAGACAAATCGTCAGCCCAACTGGAACTTCGGCGGCGGCAGGCTCAGGCGGACGTCGGACATCGCCTCGCCGCCGAAGAACCGCACCAGCAGAGACTGCACGTCGGGATGGGCCTCGAACACGTTGTGGCCGGCGTTCTCGACGATCACCCGGGTCTTGCGCTGGAACTGGGCGACCACCTCCTCCTGCTCCTCCAGCGGCGTGCGGCCGTCCAGCGTGCCCGCCACCAGCAGGGCCGGATGTTCGATGCGGATCGGCTCGCGGAAGCGATCGCCCAGGTCGACGCCCGGGATCGCGCCCAGCACGTGCGGCATGGGAAAGTTCAGCGCGTCGCCCAGCACGGCCTGCTGCGCCTCGCGCCGCACCACGGCCAGTTTCGCGGGCGTGATCCCCGACGCCAGGTCCATGGCCGCGGACATGCCGCCAACGCCGAGCAGGCCCACGAACTCGTCGAGGAACGGCGCCAGCACGTCGGTCTTTCCCGCGTCGAGCGCCAGGTACAGCCCCGGCAGCATGACCAGGGTGCGCGGATTGGCGATCAGCCCGCCGGCCATCAGCTGGATGGCGAAGCCGCCCAGCCGCAGCTCGACCGGCGCGCCGTCCAGCTTGGCGGTCAGGATCGCCGGCGCCGCCTCGAGGCGCGCATGCACCCGCCGCATCAGCGCCGGAAAGTCGGGGATCGCCGCCCGCACGGCGGGGTCGGCGTCGAGCAGCGCGTCCACCCGGGCCAGATAGGCGTCGATCCGGGCCGGGCGCTTCACCGTCTGGTCCTGCCCCTCCAGGCTGGCCAGGGCCACGCGACCAACCCTGTCGCCATGCCGCTTGAGCACCGACAGCGCCAGGTGGCTGCCGTAGCTGATGCCCCACAGGTCGATCTTCTCCACGCCCAGGTGACGGCGCAGGTCGTCCAGGTCGTCGGCGCTCTGCTCGGTGTTGTAGCCGCGCATGGCCACGCCCGCCCGGATCCAGTCGACCCAGGCCCGCTGCAGGTCGTCGCGGAAATAGGTCGTCAGCCCCTCGTGCGTGAAGACCGGCAAAGGCGCCTTGGTGGCCGGTCCGGGCGGGATCGCGCCGAACGCGCCCGTGCCGCGCTGGTCGAAGGCGATGACGTCGGCGACCTCGCGCAGCGCCATGAAGATCGGGAAGCGCGGACCGGCCGCCGCGCCCACGCCCGAGCCGCCCGGCCCGCCGGCCAGGTAGACGATCGGCGGGCCGGGCCTGGCCGCCGTCGAGGCAAAGCGGACATAGCTCAGCTTGATCCGCCGCGAACGGGGATCGCGGCGGTCCTCGGGAACCTCGAAGATCCCGCGCTCGGCGTCGACCTCCTGGCCGCGCCAGCCCTTGAAGCGGAACGGACCGGCCTTGGGCAGGTCGGCCGGGGGGGCGGCGTTCGCGGAGGCGGCGTTCTGGGCGAGGGCCGAGACGGGAAGGGCCAGGGCGGCGCCGGCGAGGATGGCGCGGCGATGAAGCGGTGCATGGGTCATGCCGCCAGCTGACCCGCTCGCGCCGCCGCCGCCACACGACTTCGGCCAACGGCGGCCTTGGATCGGCGAATGGCGGCGCGACTCGGCGAACGGCGCCATACGGTGAAGCCATGTGGCGCATCCTGCTTCTCACCCTGCTCGTCGCGAGCCTGCCGACCCTGGTTCGGGCCCAGCCTCAAGGCCCGGCCTGGCAAGCCTGCCATGGCGTGGCCGGGCCGGACGGACCGGTGCTGAGCGACTGCCGGCCGATCGCGGGCGTCGTCGATCCGCAGGGCCGCGAGCTGTGGATCCGCTCGACCCTGGCGGCGCCGACGGACGATCGCCCCCGCGCCCTCTACGTGGCGGGCGTCGCCTCGTCGCAGGCCTGGCTCAACGGCCGGCCGCTGGGCGCCAACGGCCAGCCGGGCGGGGCGGCGCGGGCCGAGACCCCCGGCCGCTACCAGGCCATCCTGCCGATCGGCGAGACCCTGTGGCGGCCCGGCGCGAACACCCTGGTGCTGCGCCTGTCGTCGTTCCACGGCGGCCTGCGCTTCGCGGCCCCGATCAGCGCGCTGGGCGTCTGGCCCTATCCCTATCCCCAGCGCACCGGCTTCCTGGCGGTGACCTTCGCGGCGACGGGCGCGCTGCTGGCGGCGGCCTTCGGCTTCGGCGTGATCCACGCCCTGCGCCGCACCGGCTCCAGCCTGATCCTGGCGGCCATGGCCGCGATCGCGGCGCTGCAGGCCGTGGTCGAGAGCCTGCGGGCGTTGATCGACTATCCCTATCCGCTGCATGCCTGGCGGATGAGCGCCATCTGGCTGCTGGCGGCGGCCTTCGCGGTCCTGCTGACAGCCTATGCGGCCAGCCGGTTCCTGCCCCGGGGCCGCCGGCCGATGATCGGCCTGGCCCTGGTCGTCGTCGGCGCCACCGCCCTGGCGCCGGGCTTCGACGGCAAGACCGTCTGGGCGCTGGTCCTGGGCGTAGCGCTGGCGGCCCTGCCGGTCGCCGCGGGCGTGCGCGCAAGAACGCCGGGCGCGCGACCGGCCCTGGCCTATCTGGCGCTGTTCCTCGCCCTGGCCCTGGGCTTCCCCGAATGGCTGGCCGACTTCTCCTACTTCCTGCTGGCCGCAGGCCTGCTGCTGCCGCTGCTGGTGGTCGAGGTGGTGCGGCTGGGTCGCGACGACCAGGGCCGCGAAGCCGCCCTGACCCGCGCCGCCGGCCGCCCGGACCGGCTGACCGTGGCCTCGGCCAAGGGCGTCGAACTGGTGCCGATCGCCGAGATCCTGGCCGTGGTCGGGGCCGACGACTATGTCGAGCTGCGGCTGGTCGGCGGCCGCAGCCTGCTGCACGCCGCCCGGCTCGAAGGCCTGTCGACCCAGCTTCCAGGCAGCTTCCTGCGCGTCCACCGCTCGGTGATCGCCAACCTCGCCCAGGCCCAGCGGCTCGAGCGCGACGGCGACCGCTGGCGGCTGCACCTGAGCGAAGGCGCGCCCCTGCCCGTCAGCCGCTCGCGTCAGCCCGCCGTGCGCGAAGCCCTGGACGCCGCATCGGTCTAGGGGCCGATCGACATTCACCGACGGCCGTCCCCTCAATCCGTTCTTCCCCGCGAAGGCGGGGACCCAAGCGGAGGTTGCGGGTCGCTCGCGGCCGCGCCGTCTCCTGAAATGCAGCTTGGATCCCCGCCTTCGCGGGGAAACTCGGTGAGAAACGACCAGAAATGATGAAGGTCGATCCGCCCTAGGGGCCCGCCCCTACCGCAATCCGCGCAGCGCCAGCCGCGCGGCCTGCCGCAATTCGTCCTGCCCCGCCCCGCCGCGGGCGGCGACCTTGAGGCCCGAGCGCAGGGTCAGCAGCATGCGGCCGGCCGCCTCGGCGTCCAGGCCCGCGTCGAACGCGCCCGCCGCGATCCCGTCCTTCACCCGCGCGGCGAAGGCGGCCACGACCAGGGCGGCGGCGGCGTCGTTGAGGGCGTTGACCTCGGGGTCGCTGCGGCTGAACTCGACGATCGAGCCGACGCCCAGGCAGCCGGTCTCCAGGTCTTCGGCGTCGCCCAGGCCCGCCAGCAGCGCCGCCTCGATGGCCTCGGGCGCCGAGCCGCCGCCCTCCAGCGCCTGCGTCATCTGGGCCAGCGAGCCGTCCGAGTAGCGGCGCAGGGCCTCCAGGAACAGCCGGCGCTTGTCGCCGAACGCGCCGTAGAGGCTCTGGCGGCCGATGCCCATGCCCTCGATCAGGGCGCTGGTCGAGGCGGCCTCGTAGCCGTGGCGGGCGAACACCCTGATCGCGCTGGCGATCGCCTCGTCGCGATCGAATTCGGAAGGTCTGGCCATGATCGCATCCTAGCGATCTGGATCGATCAGTCCAGAATTATTCTTGACCGATCGATCCGGAACGCACAGGTTATGGACCAATCAGTCCATAACGAGGTTTCCAAGATGACCGACAGCAGCTTCACCCCCGACGCCCCGGCCCTGGTGCTGGGCGGCTCGCGCGGCATGGGGGCGGCGATCGTGCGCCGCCTGGCCGCCGAGGGCCGGCCCGTCGCCTTCACCTATGCCGCCTCGCCCGGCCCCGCCGCCGCCCTGGCCGCCGAGGTCGAGGCGGCCGGCGGAACGGCCCTGGCCCTGCAGGCCGACAGCGCCGACGCGCAGGCCGTGCGCGCGGCCATCGAGGCCGCCGTGACGCGCCTTGGCAGGCTGGGCGTGCTGGTGGTCAACGCCGGCGTGCTGAAGGCCGGCACCATCGACCAGTTCGCCCTGGCCGACTTCGACCACATGCTGGCGGTCAATGTGCGCGGGGTGTTCGCGGCCATCCACTACGCCGCCCCGCACCTGGCCGACGGCGGCCGGGTGATCGTCATCGGCAGCAACACCGCCGGCCACATCGGCACGCCCGGCTCCAGCGTCTACGCCATGACCAAGGCGGCCGTGGCCCAGCTGGCGCGCGGCGCGGCCCTCGACCTGGCGTCCCGCAAGATCACCGTCAACACCATCCAGCCCGGCCCCATCGCCACCGACATGACCGCCGACCTGATGGACTACATCACCCCCCGCCTGCCGCTGGGCCGCATCGGCGAGGCGAGCGAGGTGGCGGGCCTGGCCGCCTGGCTGGCGGGACCGGACGCCGGCTACATGACGGGCGCGGCCCTGACGATCGACGGGGGATGGAGCGCTTGAGGGAGGGGCTCGAAACGGCGACGAGGGAGCCGGCCTGCCCGCCGGCTCCCTTATCCGCCCCGATCCGCTCAGATCAGATCAGATCAGATCAGATCGACAGGTCTTCGAGCACGTCCTGCAGCTTGCGGAAGTTCTCCTTGTCGTTCTCGAAGCCGGCCAGCTTGCCCGACAGATCGACCAGCGAGGTCATCACCGCGAACGCGCCCTCGTAATAGGCCGCCCGGTCTTCCGGCTTCATCTTCTTCCAATCGAGCGTCGCGGCGTGCTGCAGCCGATCGACGGCCTTGAACAGCGCAGCCCCCAGCGCCGTACGCGGGCATTTGGCGCCCAGCACCAGTTGCGGCGACGCGTCGCCCGGCGGCGGGGTGCGGCAAGCGGTGATCTCGGCCAGGGTGCGCTTGGCGACGACGTCGCTGGCACGGCTGCGCGCGACCACATCCAGTTCCGCGGACGCCGACAGCAGGTCCTGATAGGCCTTCAGCAGCGCCGGATCCGAGCCGATGCTGGCTGGCCGCGCCCCTGGCTTCTGAAGCTGGGCGTAAGCGACCCAGCGGGCGCGGAAGGTGCTCTTGGCGTCAAGGCGCGAGCCGAGCTCGGCCACCCGGGCCGCCTGGTCGATCGACAGGATGGCGAGACGCAGTTCCTGGACTTTTTCTTCGTTGGCGAAGAACTCGCGGATCGCCTTTTCACGCATGGCCTGGTCAGCCGCCGTGCCGATCAGCACGACCACCTCCTTCATCGCCGTCAGCAGGGCGAAGACCGCCGCGACACTGGTGTGGGAGCCGGCGCCCTCGGCCGAGCCCACACGCCAGCCCTTGCCGTTGATCTCATAGAGCTCCGCCAGATCCTGATCCTGCCACGCCGCCCCGTCCGGCGCCCGCCCGAAGCTGTCGAAGGCCACGGACTGGCACGCCCCCTTCAGCGCGTCGGCCAGGGCCGTCTGCTGCTGCGTCGCCTCGGGCAGGGCGACGTCGTAGCCGCTGCGAAGCGCCGAATAGAGGCCCACAACTGTTTCCGGCGAGGCCTTGGCCGTTTCGCTCAGGGTGTCGCCCAGCCCCTTCACCTCGGCCTGGCCGCGAGCCGCGGCCCCCGAGGCCTTCAGCGGATTGCACAGGAGAAGATCGGCGATCGGCTCGACGTTCGTTGGTTCGGGCTGTTCGGCGACACCGAGAAAGGCGCGCAGCGCGACGTCGCCGCCGCCAACGAAACCGGCCTGAGCCTCGTGCAGCAGACCCGCCCGCGTCGCCCGGCGATAGCTCGCCCCGTTGTCGCCCAAGGCCGTGTCCACCGCCCCGAACGCCTTGCCATAGGCCTCGATGGGCTTGGCCAGGTGCTGGGTCGTGGCGCAGCCGCTCAGGGCGACCGTGCCGACCGAGGTCAGCAGGGCCGCGTTTCTCAGGAACTTCATCTTGGATCCCCCTATTTTTACCGTCAGTCGAGCGCCGGAAGCGTGGACGCCGCCGTCGCGCAGCTGTTGGGCTCTGCATCGCTGTCGCCCGTATTGACGGCGATGACCGCGAGGTCGCGCGCCGCGCCGTCGAACAACGGGGCCCCGCTCAAGCCGATCACGCTGGGGCATCGATGGCGCCAGCCATCCTTGCTGAGCGATCCCTGCTTCAAGCACTTCTTCTGATCGACCGGAGCCGGCGCCTGGCACCAGGAGTAGTCGGACTGGCCGCCCCCTTTCGGCGGCTGAAAGAACTGCTTGGCGAGATAGTCGGGCGCGTATCGCTTTCCGTCCGTCGCGAAGCCTATCGATTGGCGCTCGGCCGTCCAGGTCGCCGCCATTCGATAGCTTCCCGGCGCGACGCCCGGGCGCGAGATCGGCAGCGTCGCCCTGGCGAAGCGCGCCCCCTCCGGTGATCGAGCGAAATCCGCCGGAAGGTCGATGATCCCTATGTCCATCGCCAGCCCCAGTTCATCGCGGATCGCGGTCTGGCTGGCGCTGACCTTGCCGGGGCAGGAGAACTCGCCCGAGAGCTTGCTGCCCTCCGGCCAAACTCTCCCCATCAGCACCGTCATCTTCGGCGACAGACAATGCCCCGCCGTCAGCACCCGTCCATTGCCGATCAGCGTGCCGTTGCAAGGCGCCAACCCACTCGATCTGTCAAAAACGATCAGCACCAGGGCGTCGCGCAGGCGGCCGGTCTGGTCCGGCGGGAACTGACCGTCTTCGACCTCGCCGCTTTGCAAAAGCGGAACGACGGTCACCTGGCCGCCGTAGCCGACCAGGGGCGCGAACCGCTTCAGGTCGCGATTGGCCAACTCCCGAATAACCGCCACCGCCTTGAACCACGGCGTCTTCACGTCGATCGCCGGAACGTCCAGCACCACCTTCGCCTGCCGATAACCGTCGAGCAGAGGCACGCTGCGCAGATCAAGGAACTTGTCCCCGGACTTGGCCTCCTCGAGCACCTGAATGCTCGCGGGATCGACGGCCACGGTCGTGGTCGCCCCCTGGGACAGCGGGTCGATCGGGTCTGAATACTCGATCTGGTAGCGGCTCGCCGCCGCCAGCATCGGGTCGATCCGCAGCTCCAGCATGGGCTTCAGCAGGTTTCGCGGATCGAAGGCGGCCGACTTCACGACGCTAGATACACGACTGGGCAGCTGCTCTTTGGCCGGCTTGCACTGGGCGGCCGCGCCCTGCGAAACACCCAGGGCGACCGCCAAGCCGCCGCCGATCGCGCACCGTCCCCATCTGCCCATCGCCACCCCCATGACAGATAACAACGTTATTCGTTATGGTGCAGCTTAACAATCTTAAATTGTTAACGAGGCATCGCTGCCTTATAGATTTATCACTTCCCCCGCCGGCGGCCAGACGCTGGCCGTCACGCCGCCGCCGTCGCGGTTGGCGATCTGGAGGCGGCCGCCGAAGCGCTTGAGGAGGCGGTCGGCGGTGGGGATGCCGAGGCCGAAGCCGCCAGTGTCGCGGGCGCGGGCGGCGTCGCCGCGGAAGAAGGGCTCGTAGATGCGGGCCAGCACCTCGTCGGTCAGGCCCGGGCCCTGGTCGAGCACCTCGATGCGGGGGCCTTCCGGATCGTCAGCCACCAGCCGCACCTTGGCCTTGCCGCCGAAGCGCACGGCGTTGTCGACCAGGCGGATCAGGGCCTGCTCCAGCGGGTCGCGATGGGTGCTGACGGTCAGGGACTTGGGCCCCTCGTAGCGAGCCAGCTTGGGCCAGCGGGCGATCACCGCGCGCACCAGGGCCGGCAGGTCGACGCTCTCGGCGGTGCTGGCCGCGTGCTGGGCGCGCAGCCAGGCCGACAGCGAGCGCAGCATCTCCTCCAGCTCGTCGACATTGCCGCCGACCATGGCGCGGATGTCCTCGGGCTCGACATAGTCCGAGGCCAGCTTCAGGCGGGCCAGCGGCGTGCGCAGGTCGTGGCTGAGCGCCTCCATGGCCCGGGCCTGGTCCTCGATCAGGCCGGTGATGCGCTGCTGCATGTCGTTGAAGGCGCGGCCCAGTTCGGCGAGATCCGTCGGCCCCTCGACGGCGACCGGCTGGGGCGGTCCCTCGCCCACCCGGCCGGCGGCCTCGGCCAGGCGGCGCAGCGGCTCGCCCAGCTGGCGCAGGGCGTAGGCCCCCAGCGCCACGCAGGCCAGGGAGAAGGCCAGGGTGGTGGCCACCGCGCGCAGGGCGATCGGCCAGGGGCGCGGGAAATGGCGCGAGCGGAACGACAGCCAGCGGCCGTCCGACAGGCCCATGGCGCCGACGAGATCGCGACCGCCGTCCGACTGGTCCTCCGACCACAGGCGCAGGGGCCGCTTGGCCAGGCCCGGCTCCCACTGGCGCACATAGCGGATGATGGCGTTGGCCTCGCCGGCCTGGGCGCGGGCCTGGGACGGGGCCTGCGGCGGGGCGGCGACGACCTCGGCCTCGAGGTAGCGGGAGGTCATCACCTGGTCGAGATCGGCCTGCGACAGGCGGCTGACCCGATCGCCCACCACCAGCAGTTCGGCGATGCGGCGGGCGTGGTCCTCGCGCAGGGTCTGGCGGTCGATCGCCTGGTAGAAGGCGACGCTGGCCGCCAGCTGGACGAACACGATCGCCGCCACCACCAGGATGGAGCGGCCGATCAGGCCCCGGGGCCGCCGCAGAATGTCTCGCACCTTCGAAGCCATGGCCAAGGCTTACACAGGCCCGCGCCCCGGGGCCACTACAGGTTGACGTCGTCAGCACCAGGACATTGCCCGGACGGTCGCGCGCGATCGGAAAGCCAACCAGGCATGTCGTCGCTATCTCATTTTGAGAATATATGAGCACCTCATACGTATTGGTACGTAGTAACCATGCGCGTTGTTTCGCCGGTTTTGTCACGACCGATTAACGCTCATCCCGGATGCTTGCCGTGAAATACCGGAGGCGGGCGTGCGTTTGATCCAGTTCGACAGTATTGAGGCCCAGCGTCGGGTCGGCGGCCAGCTGGTGATCGGCTGCGTTGCGGCCAGCGCCGTGGTGGTTCCGATCGCCTGCCTGCTGGCCGGCGCGCCGCTGCTGGCCCCGGCGGCGGGCTCGGCGGCCCTGGCGGTGCTGGTGCTGGGCGCCTACGGCCTGTGGCGCGACCGCCTGGCCCAGCAGCTGTGCACGGCCCTGGCCCTGGTCGGCCAGGTCGCCCTGTTCGTGCTGGCCTTCCGCGGCCACCCCCTGCAGGACGAGGCCCGCCTGGCCCTCCTGGCGGCCCTGGCCCTGCTGGTGGCCTATGGCGACTGGCGGGTGGTGGCGGCCGGGGCGGCCGCCGTCATCGGCGTCGACCTCGTGGCCGCCGGCCTCTTCCCCCACCGGCTGGCCGCCGACGAGAGCCTGCTGGCGCTGGCCCTGCGGTCCGCCATGACCGTGACCACCGCCTGGTCGCTGGTCTGGCTGACGGCCGGGGTCTCGCGCCTGTTCGTTACCGTCAGCGCCCGCACGGAAGCCTCCGAGCGCGCCGCCCGCGCCGCCGACGAGGCCAACGCCGCGGCCCTGGCCGAACGCGCCGCCGCCGACCGCGCCAATGCCGAGCGCGCCCGCCTGAAGGCGGCGATGGAAGCCGAGCAGACACAGGTGGTCGAGCACCTGGCCAGCGCCCTGCGCCAGCTGGCCGGGGGCGACCTGACCTCGCGGCTGGAGACCCGCTTTTCCGCCCAGTACGAGCCGCTGCGCCAGGACTTCAACGACGCCGTGGCCAAGCTGCGCGCGGCCCTGGGCGAGATCAGCGGCAACGCCGCCAGCATGAGCGCGGGCGTGGCCGAGATGAGCCGCGCCTCCGACGAACTGGCCAACCGCACCGAGGACCAGGCCGCCAGCCTGGTGGAGACCTCCACCGCGCTTGGCCAGATCACCGCCACCGTCAACGAGACCGCCGACAACGCCCGCAAGGCCAACGCCGCGGCCGCCCGCGCCCGCGAGGAGGCCCAGCGCTCGGACCCCGTGGTCACCGAGGCGGTCGAGGCCATGACCCTGATCGAGACCTCGTCGGGCCAGATCGGCCAGATCATCGGGGTGATCGACGAGATCGCCTTCCAGACCAATCTCCTGGCGCTCAACGCCGGGGTCGAGGCGGCCCGGGCCGGCGACGCGGGCAAGGGCTTCGCCGTCGTCGCCCAGGAAGTGCGGGCGCTGGCCCAGCGCAGCGCCGACGCCGCCCGCGAGATCAAGGCCCTGGTGGCCGTCTCGGGCGACCAGGTAGCCGCCGGCGTCGAGCGCGTGGGCAAGACCCGGCAGGCCCTGCAGCGCATCGTCGCCCGCGTGACCGAGATCGACGTCCAGATCGACGCCATCGCCCGCTCGGCCGCCGACCAGGCCTCGAACCTGGGCGAGGTCAACACCACCATGGGCGCGATGGACCGCGTGGTGCAGCAGAACGCGGCCATGGTCCAGGAGACCACCGCCGCCGCCCACGCCCTCAACGCCGAGGCCGCGGAACTGGCCGCGCGCATCGGCCTGTTCCGCACGCGAGACACGGCCGCCTCCAGCCAGTGGGCGGCCTGATGACGGCCAAGGTCGCCGAGTTCACGCCCACCGACCTGATCAAGCTGTTCGCGGCGACCTGGCTGCCGCTGTGCGAACGGCTGGAGACGGCCGGCGTGCTCGACCGCGCGGCCCTGGCCGACGCCATGGGGCTGTACGTGACGCCGGGCGAGGCGACCGCCAGCGCCGCCATGGTCGAGGCGCTGCAGATCGTGCTGTGCCGGCCCAGGCCCGAACGCGGCCCCAGGCGCGAGCCGGCGCTGCGGGTGATCGCGGGGGGATTGGGGTAGGCCAGAGGAAACCCTCTCCCAGAGGGAGAGGGAGGGGCCCAGGCGATAGCCTGGGAGGGTGAGGGGTTACGAGGCCGGACGGCGTGCCGGCGCTCCGTCGAACGCCGTAACCCCTCACCCCGACCCTCTCCCTATGGGAGAGGGAGCCAGGCCTCCTCACCCCTTCGGCGGGGCCTCGACTTCGGAATAGGCCAGCACGGCGGGCGGCAGGCGCAGGCCCTTGACCTCGATGGCGGCGACGGCGGCGTTCAGCTCGGCGAGTTCGGCGGGCGAGAACACCACCCAGGCCGCCCCGACGTTCTGAAGCATGTGGGCCATCTGGGTTGTTCCGGGGATCGGTACGATCCACGGCCGCTGGGCCCGCAGCCAGGCCAGGGCGACCTGGCCGGGAGCGCAGCCCTTGCGCCGGGCCCAGTCCTTGACCAGCGTCACCAGCGCCAGGTTGGCCGGCAGGTTCTCGGCCGCGAACCGGCCTTCCAGCCTGCGGATGTCGCCGTCGGCGTAGCGGGTGCGCTCGTCGATCGCGCCGCCCAGGAAGCCGACGCCCAGCGGGCTCCAGCACACCAGGCCGATCCCCAGCTCCTCGCAGGCCTTCAGCACCCAGGCCTGCGGCCCGCGCCACAGCATCGAATACTCGTTCTGGACGGCGGCCAGCGGCAGTTCGGCGTGGGCGCAGCGCAGGGTGCTGGGCCCCATCTCGCACAGGCCCCAGTGCAGCACCTTGCCCTGCGCCATCAGGTCCTTGACCGCGCCGGCCACGTCCTCGATCGGCACGGCCGGGTCGACGCGGTGCTGGTAGAGCAGGTCGATGCGGTCGGTGCGCAGCCGCTTCAGCATGCCCTCGACCGCCAGCTTTATGTGTTCGGGCCGGCTGTTGAGACCGGGACCGCGGGCGCCGGTTTCCAGGTCGATGTTCCAGCCGAACTTGCTGGCGATCACCACCTCGTCGCGGAACGGGGCCACGCCCTCGCCCAGGATGCGCTCGACCTCGTGCGGGCCATAGGCCTCGGCGGCGTCGAAGAAGGTGACGCCCTGGTCGCGGGCCTTGCGGATGATGTCGATCATCTCGGGCCGGTACGGGATGGTCGTCTGGTAGGTGCGGCTCATGTTCTGGACGCCCAGGCCCAGGCCCGAGACCTCCAGCCTGCCCAGCCGGCGGCGATCCATGGCCGTGGCCCTGGTCGGCCGCGCCTGCGCGCCGGTCGCCGCCAGGGCCGCCGGCGCGGCCAGGCCCAGGGCCAGCAGGCCGCGGCGGTCGACGCCGCCGCGTGTCTGATGTTCGCTCATCGGCTCGCCTCGCTCAGCGGTTGGTCTTGGAGAGGACGTCCTCGGGCAGGCGCGCGCCCTGGATGGTGATCCCGGCGGCCGCGACGGCGATGCGGGTGAGATCCGCGCCGCTCAGCTCGACCTCGACCGAGCCCAGGTTCTCGGCCAGGCGGGCTAGCTTGGTCGTGCCCGGGATCGGCACGATCCACGGCTTCTGGGCCAGCAGCCAGGCCAGGGCGATCTGGGCGGGCGTGGCCCCCTTCTCGGCGGCGATGGCATTGAGGAGGTCGACCAGCGCCATGTTGGCCGCGCGGGCCTGCTGGGTGAAGCGCGGCGAGATCGTCCGGAAGTCGCCGGCCGCCAGCGGCGTGGCCGCATCGATCTTGCCGGTCAGGAAGCCCGCGCCCAGCGGGCTGAACGGCACGAAGCCGATGCCTTCCGCCTCGCACAGGGCCAGCACGCCGTTGCTTTCCACGTCGCGGGTCCACAGCGAGTATTCGTTCTGCAGCGCGGTGACCGGCTGCACGGCATGGGCGCGCTTCAGCGACTCCAGGCTGGGCTCCGACAGGCCGAAATGGGCGACCTTGCCGGCCACGATCAGGTCCTTCACCGCGCCGGCCACGTCCTCCATCGGCACGTCGGGATCGACGCGGTGCTGGTAGAGCAGGTCGATGCGGTCGGTGCGCAGGCGCTTGAGCTGGGCCTCGACCACCGCCTTGATGTGGTCGGGACGGCTGTTGAGCCCGCCGCTGCGCACGCCGGTCTCCATGTCGACGTCGAAGCCGAACTTGGTGGCGATGACCACCTCGTGGCGGAACGGCGCGACGGCGACGCCCAGCAGGGCCTCGTTGGCGAAGGGGCCATAGACCTCGGCGGTGTCGAACAGGGTGACGCCGGCGTCGAAGGCGGCGCGGATCACCGCCACGGCCTCGTCGCGCGGCGTGGCCGGGCCATAACCTGCACTGAGCCCCATGCAGCCATAGCCGAGGGCCGAGACTTCCAGGCCCTGGCCGAGTTTGCGTTTCAGCATCTTGGATCTCCTTGCGGCGAACGCGGAGCCCCCGACGCCTTCGCATGCCGAGCAAGATAGGCCTGGCCCTTTCACGTCATTAGACGCGATAATCGGCATGTCGTTTTTAGCAGGACTTACAAATGACCCTGCGCCTCGACGACCTCGCCGCCTTCGCCCTGGTGGCCAGGGAGCGCAGCTTCACCCGGGCCGGGGCCAAGCTGGGCGTCTCGGCCTCGGCGCTGAGCCAGACGATCAAGGGCCTGGAGGCTCGGCTGGGCCTGCGCCTCCTGGCCCGCACCACCCGCAGCGTGGCGCCCACCGAGGCCGGCGAGCGGCTGCTGACGACCCTGGCGCCGCGGCTGGAGGAGATCGAGGAAGCCGTCGCCGCGCTGAGCGAGCTGCGCGAGCGGCCGGCCGGCACCATCCGCATCACCGCCGGCGAGCACGCCGCCCAGTCGGCCCTGCAACCGGGCCTGGCCAGGCTGCTGCCCGACTATCCCGACATCCGGGTCGAGATCACCGTCGACTATGGCCTGGTCGACATCGTCGCCGAGGGCTTCGACGCCGGGGTGCGGCTGGGCGAGCAGGTGGCCAAGGACATGATCGCCCTGCGCATAGGCCCCGACCTGCGCATGGCCGTGGTCGGCGCGCCGGCCTATTTCGCCGACCGCCCGCGCCCGCTGACGCCGCAGGACCTGACCGAGCACAACTGCATCAACATGCGCCTGCCCACCTATGGCGGACTGTTCGCCTGGGAGTTCGAGAAGGACGGCCGCGAGGTCAAGGTGCGGGTCGACGGCCAGCTGGTGGTCAACACCATCCGCCAGCGGCTGGACGGCGCCCTGCAGGGGCTGGGCCTAGCCTACATGCCCCAGGACGTGGCCGCGCCCCACCTGGCGAGCGGCGAGCTGGTGGCCGTGCTGGAGGACTGGTGCGAGCCGTTTTCCGGCTACCACCTTTATTATCCGAGCCGCCGGCACGCCTCGCCGGCCTTCTCGAAACTGGCCGAGGCCCTGCGCTGGCGCGGCGGCTGATAGAGATCTAGGCCCGAAAAACCTGCGTTCAAGAATTGGCGGGCGGCGAAATATGCGCAGTCTGCGGGGTCTTCTCGACGCGGAGGCGACCATGACCACGACCTATTATCACGGCACGAAGGCCGATCTGGCGACCGGCGACCTGATCGAGGCCGGCCGGGTCTCGAACTACGGATCACGCAAGGCGGCCGTCTTCGTCTATTTCGCCGCCACGCTCGACGCAGCGACCTGGGGCGCGGAGCTGGCGCAGGGCGAGGGGCGCGAGCGGATCTACGTCGTCGAGCCCACGGGGCCCTTCGAGGACGACCCCAACGTCACCGACAAGAAGTTCCCCGGCAATCCGACGCGGTCGTACCGCACCCGCGCCCCGCTGCGCGTGGTCGGCGAGGCGGCGGGCTGGACCGGCCATGCGCCCGAGCAGCTGCGGGCCATGCGCGACCACCTGGAGGTGCTGAAGCAGCAAGGGATCGAGGCGATCGAGGACTAGCCTTCCAAGGCGTGGCGGCGCCCGAGGTTTGAGACGAAACCTCGTCCTTCGACAGGCTCAGGATGAGGTTTTCCACCGCTCGGCCTTTGAATGATCCTCATCCTGAGCTTGTCGAAGGACGAGGATCACGCACCGAGCATGAGCCCCCTACCCCCGCCCCGTCTCACCCAGCACCTTGCACAGGGCGGCGGCCAGGATTTCCCAGGGCTCGCCGGGCTCGGGGTCGAGGCGGGCGCGGATGTCGCGGGCCAGAGCGGAGGGGTCGAGGGCGCCGGCCGCCTCGAGCGAGCGGCACAGCGGCAGGTAGGTGGCGGCGAACAGGCGCACGATGTCCTCGCCGGTGAAGGCCGGCACGTCGGGGCCAGGCAGGCCGGGAGGATCGGAAGGGCCGGCGGGCGACATCGTCGATGGAAACTCCTGATACTGGCCGCCGCACCTGCCCGAAGATCGCCGGTCGCGCCTTGATCCGGATCAAGGCCGCCCGTCGCGCGGCGTGGGACCTCGCCCCCCAAAGAGGAAGAGCAGAGCCCCATGCCCAACGACGTACGATCGACGCTCGCCCGCCATCACCTCGACGTCGGCGCCGACTACGTGCTGCGCAGCGCGGGGCTGCTGTCTTCGGTGTTCGACGGCGACATCATGCGCGGTCTGGTGTTCCTGACCGCGCTGCGGCTATCGGCGCACGCGCCGCAGGACGCCTCGGGAGAGCGCCCCGTGCGGCTGACGGCCATCGCCCGCTCGATGGGCCTGCCGATCGAGACCACCCGCCGCCACCTGCTGAAGCTGCAGCGCGACGGCTTCACCCTGCGCGCCGTGGGCGGCGGCGTGATCGCGGTGATCCCCGAGCGGCCCGACATCGCCGAGGCCATGGCCGCCAACAGCGCCAACCTCGCCAGCCTGGCCGCGACGCTGGAGACGTTCGCCGGGTGAGACATGTGCGAAAGCGCACCGCTTCGCCCATCGCCGGCGATCCAGACTGCTTATCAGGCGCCGACTCGTCTTTTTCGAGAGCCACTCAAATTGGCTTGACCTCAGATTGACTTATTAATCTAACTGACGGCCAAGCTTCCGCATCGCGGGGCCAGTTCCAGTACCAGTTCCCACTCCAGTAACAGTTCCCAAGCGTAACCGGCTCACCACAGGCTACATCGGGGGATGGCGTCATGGACGCGCTGATCGGCTCCAAGCATACGGCGACGTTCTTCACCTGGCTGGTGCTGCTGATATTCTCGGCCCTGGTGATGATCGGGTGGTGGCACCTGCTGGAGCCGCCCATCGGCCATCGCGCCATCGCGATCGTCGCCGCCTGCGTGCTGACCCTGCTCGCCGTCTTCTGCGCGCGCCAGATCGGCCAGCTGCGGGCCGACGCCATCGTCAGCGGCAGCGCCTACAAGTGGCACCACGGCTGGAAGGCCTACCTGTTCCTGGCGATCGTCAGCGCCCTGGGCACGCTGAACGCGGCCTTCTACCTGTTCGAGGGGCGCGCCATCCTGCGCCATGACATCGCGACCGTCCGCAACGGCTATACGGCCCTGCGGGACGAGGCCGCCAAGTCCCTGCCGCCGCAGGGCTATCTGCAGAAGCGCGCCAAGGTCAAAGCCTCGCTGGAGACGCTTCACAAGGAGATCGTCAATCCGAACCGCGACTACTGCGGCGTCGGCCCCTCGGCCAAGACGATCATCGGCGACATCCGAGGGGACATACCGCAGTACCGGCTGCTCAACGGTTCGGGACCGATCGTGCCGTGCGACCTGGCCAAGGCCGAGCAACTCTACCAGTCCTACGAGGACATGGCCTACGAGATGCTCAAGAGCGACACGGCCTTCCTGAGCGTCGACGGCCCGCGGAAGCTGGCGTTCCTCGACGACCTGAAGGTCCGCTACGAGCAGATGGACGACGAGCTGGGCGCGCTGGAGGCGACGGCCGCCGGCATCGGCGGAACCGACGGGCTGAACAAGCGCGCCCTCTACGACGCCCGCAACCACTACATGTCCGACCGCGCCATGTTCTACAGCCTGCTGGGCGCCGAGGACGGCCCGCTGCCGAAGATCACCGCGCTGCAATCCGACAGCGTCAATTCGCCGGTCTCGGCGCTGGATCTGGCCTTCAAGCGGATCCAGGACTTCAAGACCTGGCTCTACCTGGCCTTCGCCTTGGCCCTGGATTTCGGCGTGATCTACCTGATCACCCAGCTGAACGTCCGTTACGGCCAGCGCCAGAAGATCACGGACACGGAGGCGGTCGTGCGCTTCCGCACGGACCCGAGGTTCCTCTGGTCCAATCCCTCCTAGCGGTTGACGGAGCACTCCCATGGCGGACCGCCGCGACGACCCCTCCCACATGCCTCAATCCGAGCCGGTGCTGAACACGGTGCCGGGCCTGTCGCAGGGCGCCCCGGGCCCCCAGGTCGGCCTGGCCGAAAGCCTGGAACGGACCGGCCGGCACCCGGTGCTGATCTTCGGCTCGTCGAAGTCGGGCAAGTCCTCGCTGATCATGTCGCTGCTGACGACGCTGCACAGCGCCCGGACTGTCGACATCCAGCTTGGCGAACCGGTGCTGGACCGCGCAGACCCCCGCTGCGAGGAAATGCACCGCCAGGCCAAGTCGTTCTATGATCGCGACCTCTACATCATCGACACGGGCCAGTCGCTCGACCAGACCCAGGGCGAACCGTTCTTCATTCCGGTGGACATCCAGCCCACGAACAGCCGCCTGCCGCCGGTGAAGCTGGCCTTCCTGGACGGGCGCGGCGAGGCCTATCAGCCCAGCTTCGACAACAACGCCGACTTCTACAAAGCCCTCGGCGACGACATCCAGGACCTGCTGCAGAACTTCTCGTTCGGCCTGACCGTGATCTATGTCGCGCCCTATTCCATCGGACCGGGCCACGACCGCGACACCCGCGACAGCAATTTCGGCCTGCTGGGCGCGCTCAGGGGCTACCAGACCCTGCGCAAGCAGCGCCGCAACGACTTCCACCTGTTCCTGCTGACCAAATGGGACCAGCACGCGCCGCCGATGGGCGACAACGACCTGTTCGCCCAGGTCGACCCCGCCGATGTCGACCACGTCCTGCGCGACCGGTACGAGCAATCCTGGGGCGGCTTCCAGGGCATGACGCTGGAAGGACCGGCGCACGACCGACGCACCTTCATGCAGTATACGTCGGGCTACTTCGTCGACGGCCGGCCCCGCCGCCCGCCGGCCAACTTCGCCGATTCTTACCAGCGTTATCCGCGCACCCTGCTCAACTGGCTCTACGGCAACGCCAGGCGGTACGCCGTGTCCAACGGCCGCGAAACGCTGGTCCTGCGCGAGCGCCTGTTCGAAGACGTGACCCCGCCCGGAGAAGCGACGGTCACCTTGACCGATCGCCTGAGCGCTCTGCTGACGACGCGCTAGCCGCTTGGAAGGCCGAACATGGTCGCGACCGTTCTGATCGGGAAGGCTCCGGGCGGTCCCGGCGTCACCACCGCCATCCGCTTTCTCGGCGACGAGGAGGATCGGGACTATGGCCGGAGCATCGGCTCGGGCAAGCTGCGCAACAAGGTGGAGGAGATCTGGGCCCAGCTGCCGGCCAGCGTCATCCCCCCCTTCTCGCACGACCGCACGTCCAGCGAGATGGTCTTCAAGGTCGCGCGCTACCAGGGGGCCAACCCGCAGCAGGTCTGGACCTGGATCGGCTGCTATACGGGGCTGCCCTTCGCCGACAACCCCCGCGCCAAGACCTACATCGGCTGCGGGGTCCTGTACCTGAACGCGGTCGCTCCCGCCCGCGAGGCCGTCGCCTACATCCTGGACGCGTTCTGGGGCCTTCGCGACCGGGCCGACAACGGCGTGATGTCGATATCGGTGAACCAGGCGGCCGACCTCGTCGCCAGCATACGGGACAAGCCGTTCTCGGTCCGGCGGGCCCATCCCAACGAGCAGGGCATGACGCCGTCCGGCCACCGCCGGGTCTTCATGGACCTTGGCGGCTATCGCGATTCCCAGAGCTACAACCGCGAACTGGTGCAGCTGATCGAGGAGAGCCAGACGTCGTTCGCCTTCAGCGACGTCAACGAACTGATCCTGGGAAATTCGCAGTCGCTGGCCAAGGAGGCCGAGCGTTCGGGCCGCTACATCGTGCTGAACCCCGACGGCTGGCGCGCGCTGCCGCCGCCGAAGAAGGCCCCGCCCCCCGCTCCGCCCGCACCGCAACCGTCTGCGGCCCTCAGCGACGGCCGGGATCGCCATCCGCGCGACGAGCCGATGCTGGCGGCGATACGCGACGACCTCAAGCGCGTCGAACGCAAGGTCGACGGCCTGGCCCATCGCCGGAGCCGGGACGAAAGGGACGACGGCCTCGACCCGGAACGGTCGCCCATGGACCGATGGGGCTGGCCGCTCGCGATCGGCGCCATCGTGCTGGTGCTGGCCGCGATGATCCTGGCGCTGACGCCCATGTCGGGCCCCTGGCCATGGGCGGGCCATGCCGAGGCCTCGTCGAACGCCCCGCCCCTCTCCGAAACGCCGACGGAAGAGACGCCGACCACCCGGCCGCCTCCGCCGAGCTGCCCCAAGGCGGAGGTCTACTCGCCGAACAATCCCACGCCGGACGACCTCGAGCAGATCGCGCTCGAGAAGACATGCCTGGACAACGAGATCGAGGAGCGCAAGGCGCGGATCAAAACCCTGAACGGCCTGGTCAAGAAGACCTCTTAACCCCCGCCATCACCCGCAGTTCGTACATCACCACCGGCTTGCCGCCGTCGGCCTCGATGCGCACGCGGGCGGGGCTGGTTCCGGCGGGCAGCGGCAGGTCGACGGTGAAGAAGCCGTCGCGCTTGCCGGGCGGGGTGGCGAAGGCGCCCACCACCGCGCCGTCGGCCAGCACCCTGGCCGACTGGCCGACGTCGGCGCCCCAGTAGACCAGCTGCAGGGTCAGGGGGCCGGCGCGGCGGGCCAGGGTGGCCTCCAGCCAGCCGCCGCCGGGGCTGAGCTTGCGGCCGCTGCGGCCGTTCAGCTGGATGATCTCGCCGTTTGCGGCCGCGACCCCGTGGTCGACCTCGGGCTGCTGCTCGCCCAGATAGACGGTGTCGACCGTGCGGGCGACGGTGTCGATGCGGGCCTCCTCGGCCGCCAGGAAGGCCTTGCCCTCGGCCGCCCAGCGAGCCTTGGTGAAGGTCGGCGCGTAGACGGCGGTGCGGTTGTCGTACTGGGCGTAGAACGGGGTGAAGACCACCGGCTCGCCCTGGACCGTGCGGCCGACATAGGTGTGCCCGTCCTTGCCGAGCTTGCGCAGCAGGCCCGCCGGCGGCCCCTCGCCGCGCAGAGCCGGCGCCGCCCGCTCGAACGGCCGGTCGGCCAGCCCCACGTCGGCGGCCAGCACCAGCGGGCCGGAGACGAAGGCGGTCAGGTTCGGATCGTCCGGCGTCGGCTCGGCCCGCAGGTGCGCCGGCAGGCTCAGTTCGATCCGGTCGCCGGCCCCCCAGCGGCGCCGTATGCGCAGATAGCCGTCGCCGCCGCCGGCCCCCAGCAGCCTGCCGTTCACGCGGACCTGCGGGTCGGCGCACCAGGCCGGCAGGCGCAGGGCGATCTGGCGCTCGCCCTGCGGGGCGCGGGCGATGGTCAGGGCGACCTTGCTCCCGGCGGGATAGGCCGTGTCGAGGTCGATGGCGAAATCGCCGTCCGGCAGGTCGAGCCGCGAGGGGATGAAGAGGTTCAGATAGAGGGTCTCGCCGCTCCTCCACCAGATGCTGTCGGCGTGCTTGGCGTGGCTCTCCATGCCCGAGCCCACGCAGCACCAGAAGCTGTCCTCGTAGGTGGAATAGCTGCGCCGCCCGCCGGCGGCCATCGGCATGAAATAGACGAAGCGGCCGTCGCTGGGCCGCTGGTGGGCCATGATGTGGTTCAGCTGGGCGCGCTCGTAGTAGTCGAACAGGGCGCCGTCGGGCTTCCAGCTCCACAGGTGGCGGGTCAGCTTCAGCATGTTGTAGCTGTTGCACGCCTCGCAGGTGGTCTCGGCCATGTGGCGGGCGATCTGGCGCGGCTTGCCGAAATGCTCGCGGTCGGAATTGCCGCCGATGACGTAGCTGTGGTCGCGGGTCACGGCCTGGTGGAAGAACCGCGCGGCGACCGCCTCGCCGGGATCGTCGCCCGCCACCTCATATAGCCGCGCCAGGCCGATGACCTTGGGGATCTGGGTGTTGGCGTGCAGGCCGGCCAGTTCGTCGCGCTGCGCGGCGATCGGATCGAGCACGGCCTTGTGGCGCAGGCGCCGGGCGACCTTCAGCCAGCGCGCGTCGCCGGTCAGAGCGTAGGTCTGGGCGTAGGCCTCGTTGATCCCGCCGTGCTCGGTGACGAGGATCTTCTGCACCTGTTCGTCGGACAGGCCCTCGATCACGCCCGCGAAATAGCCGGCGACCCCGACCGCCACGTCCAGCGCGCCGGGCGTTGCGGCCAGCTCATGGGCGTCCAGCAGGCCGGCATGCACCTTGTGCCAGGTGTAGACCGGCACCCAGCCGTCGTTGAGGCTGAAGCGCGACGCGCGGATGTCGCCCCGGCGCAGCTCCTCGAACACCTGCTTGCCGCCGGCCGGGTCGTCCTGGTTCCAGCGGGTGGTCCCGCCCACATAGCCGTCGCCGTGGGCCGCCTGCACGCGGGCGAGCTCCGCCACCGTGTAGGCCAGGCGCTCGCGCAGCACCGGGTCGCCCGTGTTGGCCACCTGCAGCGCACAGGCCGTCAGCCAGTGGCCCAGGGTGTGACCGGCGATGCTCTGGGCCTCCCAGCCGCCATAGACCGGCGCCTTGACCGGCAGGCCCGCGCCCTTGTGGAAGTTGTGCAGCAGCCGGTCGGGCGACAGCGAGACGAGATAGGCGCGGTTGGCGTCCTGCGCCCGGCTGAAGATCGACGGCTTCAGGGCCACGTGACGCGCGGGCACCGGCCGGGCGACGACGCGGGCGGGGTCGGGCGCGAGGGGCGCGGCGATCGCGGCGGCGCCGCCGGCGAAGGCCAGGGCCGTGGAGGCCAAGAGGAAACCCCGGCGGGTGGCCGCCCCGCTGCCCAAGTCGTTCCCGGCCATGCTCCACCCCAAAGCTATTTGTCAGACAATTAGCCGGAAGAGAGCATGGCGGGCGGCGGGGCTCAAGGGGGCGAGGCGGCTTCCAGGCGGGACGCCAGCACGCCGAACACCCCGGCCGCCCGCCAACGCTCATGCGAACCGACGACGTAAAGCGCTTCCTTGGCCCGGGTCACGGCGACGTTGAGCAGGTTCGGCTCGCCGCCGGCCCAGCCCCTCGCCCCGGTCTGATGGGGCAAGGGCGCACCCAGAACGAAGATCACGGCCTCGGCCTCGCGCCCCTGAACGGTGTGCACGGTGCCGACCCGCTCCCGAGTCCAGGCCCTGACGTCGCTGACTACGCCGTCCAGAACACCCGCCTCGAGGATCAATCGGCGCAGGCCGTCGGCCACCGCCACGAAGGGCGTGACGACATAGAGGTCGAGCTGGACCCCTGCAGCGACTAGCTTCCCGAACAGGTCGATCACCACCGCGCCCTCCTCGGGCGACCACTTGTCCTGGGCCGAGCCTTGAACGTCGATCCAGCGGGAGGGGCCCAAGACCCTGGCGATCGACGACACCTCGGGGACCTTGGCCTGCACCATCTTTCCCGAATAGGCCACCCGGTTGGAGATCCCGAACATCGGCTCGGCGCAGCGACGGTGCACCAGCAGCGGCACGCCGACCGTGCGGCTGCCGACGCCGGCCTGGAACTCGGCCATGTAGGGCGTGGCGCTGTCTGCGAGGGTCTGGGTCGAGGCCCCAGGCGCGTTGAAGGGATCAGGATCAACCCCGAACCGTCGGTGTATGGCCGCGGTCAGGCTTTCCGGCAGGGTGACGACAGGCGGGATCTGCACCGGATCGCCGACGATCACCGCCCGCTTGACCCGCATCAGGGCCCCGACGGCGGCCTGGGGCAACGCCTGGCCGGCCTCGTCGATCAGCAGCCAGCCCAGTGAACCGGGCGGCAGCCGGCCCAGCATCTTGTCGACCGAAGCGAAGGTGGTCGAAAGCGCCGGCACAACCATGAACAGCGACGACCAGAGGTCGGGGATCAGGGCGTCCTTCTCGGCGTCGCCCAGGCTCGCCCCGCCGAGCACGTTCATCATCGCCCCGAGATTGTGGCGCAGCGGCCTGGCGGCCGCGTCGATGAAGGCCTTGTGCAGGGCCATGGCGGCGATGAAGACATCGTCGCGCGCCCGCTGGGCGGCGGCGTCCAGCCACGGCGCGGCCTTCTGCCAGGTCGCCTCGTCGCGCGCGAAGAACGCCGCGTCGACGAAGCGCTCGCCGATCTCCAGCCGGCGCCGATCGGCCGCGTCCGCCGCGCGATCCAGGTCCGCCCGCGCCGGCGCCAGCAATGGGGTCTTGGGCGCGAGTTCGGCCATGGCCGAGTGCAAGGCCCCGGCCAGGGCCTTGTCGACAACCGGGCCCGCCGCGGCCAGATCGCGACGCGCGACCTCCCTGGCGTCGAGCGCCGCCTTCCGCCAAGTACGGAAGGTGCGCGTGAAGAACAGGCGCGACCAGAACCCAGGGCGGCGCGACGCCAGATCGGCCCAGGCGTTCACCGACCTGCGCAGCGCCGGCAGCCGCGCGGCCGCGATCCGGGCGAATTCCAGCTCGTTCAGCGTCGCGCGACTGGCCGCGAGGGCGACGTTGAACCGGCGACGCGCCTGTTTCCAACGTTCCAGGGCGTCGAACTGATCGCGGGGCGGGTCCTCCTGCCTGACGATCCGCGGCTTGCGGGCCGCACCGTTCTCGTCGGCCTCCACAAGGCTTTCGTTTCCGGCCGCAGCGGACAGGTAGGTCGACAGGCCCACTTCCTTGTCCCACCAGAAACTCTGGCTGAAACGGTAGCGGTTGCCCGCATTGCCCAGCACCGCCGCGCCCAGCCCCCAGGTCGGCCGCTCCAGCAACTGGTCCGACAGGCTCCTGAAGTAGCGCAGGTCCGGCGCGTCCTCGGCCACGGCGCCCGCGCCGGGCAGTTCGGCGCTGACGTTCTCGACCGCGCCGTTGTTCGACGAGGCCACCAGCATCTCGAAGCCCTTCAGGCGTTCGTCCAACCGGTAGAGGTGCAGCCAGCCGGCCCCGGCCCTGATCCTCTTGCCGGTCGTGAGGAAGGCGTCGGCCGGATTGGCGAAGGTCGCCATGGCTTGCGCCCGCTCGGTCACCAGCGCCGCGACCAGGTCGCGCAGCAGCGTGGTCTTGCCCGTTCCAGGCGGCCCGTTCACGGCCAGGACGCCGCCCGCCTTGGCCTCCTCCAGGGCCAGATTGACCGCCGCCTGCTGCAGCAGAGCCAGCGGATGGCGGCCCTTGCCTGGCCAGCGCCCCGGCGAGTAGCGGGCAGGATCCAGGGCCCTGGCCAGCGCGGCGCGATCGGTGAACAGGTCCGGACGGTCCGCCGGCCGGAGCACGCCAAGATAGCGTTTGAGCAGGTCCGGCGCGGCGTCGCGCGCGAACAACTCCCGCGCCCGCGCCAGGTCCTTCAGATAGAAACTGTTGAGCAGCAGCGGCTCCGGCGGGTCGGCGCTCCTGAAGGGCACGAAGCTGCGGATGGCGAAGCTCGGCGACTTGACGAGGTCGCCAGGCAGGCCGAGCACGCCGACCAGCCAGCGATAGGCCGCGTCGATCATCGCGCGGGTCAGCGGCGTGGCTTCGCCCTTGCGGTCGAGGACGCGGACACGCTCGGTCAGGCCGGCCTTCAGCCCCGCCTCGACAGCCGGCCACTGCGCCAGTCGATCAAGCCCCCCGGCCAGGGCCGTCGGCAGGCCCCAGCCGAAGCTGGCCACATGAGCGGGGTCGTCCTCGACGGGGCGTCCCTCCTTGTCGACGATCACCACCGCCAGGATCGCCTGTCCGCTGACGCCCGGACGCTCTGCTCGCTTGTCGGCATAGAGGCCGAGCAACCCCTTGACCGCCTCGGGCAGATCGATCGTCCCAAGGACGACCTGGTAATAGAGGCGCGAGCCCGGCCTGCCCCTCAACCCGCGATCCCAGGGTAGGTCGCCGTCCAGCTTGGCCACGGCGGTGCGATCGCCCCCCGCCAGTTGCTCGACGCGCCGGAAACTGGGCGGCGACAGCACCTCCAGAGCCGTCCACGCGTCGAGCACGCCGACCGGGGTGTTGGTCTGCGGAGGATAGGGCTTCGGGTCGGGCCGAGCGGGTCCCGCGCCTTCGGCATGATTGGATGGTTCCGGCCGACGCGGCGCTTTCGCGGCGGAGGCCGCTGAAGCAGCTTCCGGCTTCCGAGACGTCTTTGCCTGACCGGCGAGGCTGGCGGCGACCTTTGCCGCGAGGGCCTGGCTTCTGAGCGCCTTTCGGTGGCCGAGCTCCGCCTTGAGGGCCTTCAGCCGCGCCACATCGCCCGATGCGTTCTCGTACTCTCGCTCCAGGTCCTCGATGGACGCGTTGAAGAACGGCCGATTCATGTACGCCCCCTGACTGAACTCCACGCTTAGACGAGCCCGGACGATCGATGCAACTTAGCCCCCTTTCTCATCCTCCCCCACTTAACCAAAAACCGACGTTTCGTGGTCATGGTGGAACCCGACAGCTTCCGGCCGCCTTCGGTGGGAAGCCTGGGGGTTTGAGGACTTGGGTTTTCGCCGCTTCGACATCGCGAGCGATCGCGCGGCGCCGTGGCGTCGCTGGCGGCGGCCGGCGGGGCTGACGCTCGCCTATGTGGCGTCGATGGCCTACAGCCTGTTCCTGACCGGGGCGGCGCAGGAGATCGCCACCATCTGGACGGCCAACGCCGTCATCATCGCCGGCCTGATGACCCTGGACCGCCGGCGCGGCGCGATGCTGCTGGCGGTGACCAGCGTGCTGCACCTGCTGCTGAGCCTGGCCACCAGCAACAGCAGCGCCTTCGCCCTGGCCGTGACCATCCTCGACGGCGTGCAGATCGCCGCCACGGCCTTCGCCCTGCGGCTGCTGCGGTTGCCGGGCAAGGTGCGCAGCATGCGCGGCCTCCTGGTGCTGACGGCGGTGTCGGCGGTGTTCACGGCGGCGACCTCGATCGCCGTCAACGGCGTGGCCTCGCTGGCCGAGGGCGGCGACTTCTGGACCGGCTGGAGCGGCTGGACCACCAGCAACGTGCTGGGGGTGGCCATCGCCCTGCCGACCATCCTGATCCTGCTGGACCGCCGTCACGCCGAGGCCTTCCCGGTGCGCGGCTGGCTGGAGCCGGCCGCCGGCCTGGTGGTGATCGCCGCGGTGTCGTGGACGGTGTTCACCGGCCCGCCGCAGATGCGGGTGCTGGTGTTCGCGCCGGTGCTGCTGGCGGCGTTCCGCGGCGGACCGCGGGCGGCGGCGCTGTCGGTGATGGCGGCCCTGGCCTTCGCCATTCCCGCGGTGCTGTCGATCGTCGGCCTGGACGCCAGGGCGGCCGCCGAGCCGATGCGCCACCTCCTGCTGTTCCACATCGTGCTCTATGCGGTGAGCATGGCCGCGGCCCTGGCGCTGAGCCGCCAGACGCGGCTGTCGGCCCTGCTGGTGCGTCGCCAGGCGGCCGCCCGCGCCGCCCAGGCCCGGGCGCAAGCCGCCAACGCCGCCAAGTCCGACTTCCTGGCGACGATCAGCCACGAGATCCGCACCCCGCTGAACAGCATTCTCGGCTTCGCCGCCCTGGTGGCCGAGGACGCCGAGCTTTCCCCCGAAAACCGTCGCCGGCTGGATCTGGTCGGCCGCGCCGGCCGCTCGCTGGCCGAGATCGTCAGCGACCTGCTCGACTTCGCCAAGGTCGAGGCCGGCCGCCTGGAGCTTGTCTTGTCCCCCGCTTCCCCCGCCGCCCTGCTGCGCGACGCCGCCGCCATCATCGCTCCGGAAGCAGAGGCCAAGGGCCTGACCGTGACCGTCGAGGTCGAAGGGCGCGGCGAGCAGGATCCCGAGGCGCTGTTCTGCCTGGACGAGACGCGCCTGCGCCAAGTGCTGCTGAACCTGCTCAACAACGCCGTGAAGTTCACGACGGCCGGCGGCGTCACCGCCCGCCTGTCGGTCGGCCCCGATCCGGGCCTGCTGCGCTTTTCCGTGGCCGACACCGGCATCGGCATCGCGCCCGAGGTGCAGGCGCGGCTCTTTCAACGGTTCAGCCAGGCCGACAGCTCGATCAGCCGCGCCTATGGCGGCACGGGCCTCGGGCTGGCGATCAGCAAGGCGCTGGTCGGCCAGATGGGTGGGACGATCTGGGTCGAGAGCGCGCTGGGCCTGGGCGCGGTGTTCCACATCGCCCTGGAGGCCGAGCCCGCGCAGGCCCCCGCGCCCGCCGAGGTCGCCGGCCCCGAGCGCGCCGCCGCCCGCGTGCTGCTGGTCGACGACCACCCGATGAACCGCGAACTGGGCGACGCCCTGCTGACCCTGGCCGGCTGCCAGGTGTCGACCGCCGAGGACGGCTTCCAGGCCGTCGAGGCCGCCCGCACCGGCGTATTCGACCTGATCCTGATGGACGTGCACATGCCGGGCATGGACGGCCTGGCCGCGGCCCGCGCCATCCGCGCCCTCGACGGGCCGATGGCCGACACCCCGATCCTGGCGCTGAGCGCCGACGTGCTGCCCGAGCAGGTGGCCCGCTGCCGCGCGGCCGGCATGGACGGCCACGTGGCCAAGCCGATCCGCCGCGACGAACTGCTGGCGGCGGTGTCGCGGGCGTTGAGCGAGCCGCCGCAGCGCGACCGAACGTCGCATGACGGCTCCGCACACGGAAAAAGCGTCTCGCCTTAACCCTTTTTCGGTCCGGGCGTGATGGGTGAGTTTTCCGGCCGTGCGAGCCGCCGGATGGGGGACGAGGGGCCTTGAACGCACGAGTCGACAGACGGGACGGCCCCGCGGGCGCGCCCGGGGCCAACCCCGATTGGGCGAGCGTCCGCTGGGGACTGCTGGCGGCGCTGGTCTGCGCCTATGTCGGCGCGTTCCTGTTCAGCGACCTCCTGACCCGCGACTCCAACGGCATGCCTTCGCTGTGGCCGATGAACGCCATACTGGCGGCCGGCCTCTTGCGCATGGACGCGCTGGGCCGGCGGCTGCTGCTGGCCGTGGCCCTGGCCACCAACCTGACCGTCCACGCCCTGGCCGGCGATCCGTGGATCGTCATCGCCATCTACACCGCCTGCGACATGACCGAGAGCCTGGTCGCCGCGGCCCTGACCCGCCGGCTGCGCGGCCCGCGGCCGTCGATCCGCAGCGTGCGCCACGCCCTGGTGCTGGTGGCGGCCATGCTGCCGATCACCATCACCGTCGCGGCCATCGGCGCCAGCCTGACGGCCGGGCCGGCCGGCGCGGACCTGTGGCCGTTCTTCACCGCCTGGGCGGCCTGCAACAGCATGGGCATGGTGATCGCCCTGCCCGCCGCCCTGGTCATCCTGGACCCGGCCAACGAGGCGCCGTTCCGGCGGCCGCTGCCGGTGCAGGCGGTGCTCTATGCGCTGGTGGCGGGGGCGACGGTCTTCGCCTTCCTCAAGCCCAGCATGCCGATGCCGTTCCTGATCTTCCCGGCGGCGATGCTGGCGGCCTTCCAGATGGGTCCGCGCGGCGCGGCCTGGAGCGCGGTGATCGTCATCGCCATCACCGCCCCGCTGACCGTGGCCGGCGAGGGCGTGGCCCGCCTGGCCCCGCGCTGGGCCGAGATCGACCGCATCCGCCTGGTCCAGGCCTTCGTGACCACGATCTTCTTCACCTGCCTGGCCGCGGCCCTGTCGCTCTACAAGGAGCAGCGGCTGAAGGGGCTGATGGCCCGCCGCAGCGCCGCCGCCCGCGCCGCCCGCGCCCGCGCCCAGGCCGCCGGCCGGGCCCGCACCGACTTCCTGGCGACGATGAGCCACGAGATCCGCACGCCGCTCAACAGCGTGCTGGGCTTTGCGAACCTGCTGGCCGAGACCGAGGACGGCCTCAGCCCCGCCGGCCGGCGGAAACTCGAGCTGATCGCCCAGGCCGGCGGCTCGCTGGCCACCATCGTCGACGACATTCTCGACTTCTCGCGGCTGGAGGCCGGGCGCGTGGAGCTGCGGCCCGAGGCCGTCGACCCGGCCGCCCTGCTGGCCGACGCCGCCTCGATCATCGCGCTGGACGCCCAGGCCAAGGGCCTGTCGCTGGCGGTCGAGGCGCGCCTTCCGGAGGGCTTCGACTACGCCCTGGATCCGGCCCGCCTGCGCCAGGTGCTGCTGAACCTGCTCAACAACGCCGTCAAGTTCACCTCCAGCGGCTCGGTGCGGGCCAGCGTCGTGCTGGAGACGAGCTATCCCGGCGGGCCCGAGCGCCTGCGCTTCACGGTGGCCGACACCGGCATCGGCATCGCGCCCGAGGTGCAGGGCCGGCTGTTCCAGCGCTTTTCCCAGGCCGACAACTCGATCAGCCGGGCGTTCGGCGGGGCGGGCCTGGGCCTGGCGATCAGCAAGACCCTGGTCACCCGCATGGGCGGCGAGATCGGCGTGGTCAGCGCGCCGGGCCAGGGCGCCACCTTCTGGTTCACCACGCCTGCCGAGCCGGTCTGCGCCGCCGACGGCCCCGCCCCCGAGCAGGAGGCCGCCGCCCGGGTGCTGCTGGTCGACGACCATCCGATGAACCGCGAGCTGGGCGCGGCCATGCTGACCCTGGCCGGCTGCGCGGTCGAGACCGCCGAGGACGGCGACGAGGCCGTGCGCGCCGCCGCGGCCGGCGACTTCGACATCATCCTGATGGACATCCACATGCCGCGCATGGACGGCCTGGCCGCCGCCCGCGCCATCAAGGCCCTGCCCGGCCCGGCCAGCCGCGCGCCGATCATCGCCCTGTCGGCCGACGTCATGCCCCAGCAGATCGAGCGCTGCCGCCAGGCCGGCATGGTCGACCACGTCGCCAAGCCCATCCAGCGCGACGTGCTGATCGCGGCGCTGAACCGGTGGTTGGGAGTGGAGACGGAAGCGGCGTGAGGGGGCTTCAGGTCAACGCCTGACGAATGGCTCCCAGCACATTCAGGCCGACCCGCCAAACGGAGGGCAGGTTCACCTGGGCCAGTTCGGCAGACCGACTGGCATAAAGCGTTCGATCCGACGTCCTGGTCACCCCCTCGAAGGTGACGGAAAGGCGTACCTCGCACCGCGCGTGCTGTTCGGTGTCACGGTCAGCGCCGAAGACTTCCCAGTTGCTCAGACGGTCGATCACGATCTCGACCTCCTGTAGCTCCCGCCATTCCCTGATCTTCTCCGAAAGCAACGTGATGATCGGATGGTAGTCGATCAACGCGACGACGTCGTTCGTACGGCGTGCGGTCAGTGCCGCCTGAAACAGCTCAAGTGCTCTTTGTGGCGTGTCCGCATTCAGCCTTGGCAGGTTAGCGTTCAGGAACCGCAAATTCCGCTCCCGCTTGGAGACTTCGTCCTTCGGCGTCGCAGCGATGTCCCGGCCCCACTCCACCACCGCAGCGAGCAGGTCGATAGCCTTCGCCGCCGCAACACGGTTTGCGTAGTTCAGACGCGTGCCGTGAAGAATGCCGTTTCTCAGGGGCATGTTGAGCTCGGCTTCCTCGTACCCTCGCTGACCCTTCTTCAGGTGCTCCAGTAGGGCCTTGAGTGCCGACGGATGTCCCGCCACGCTGTCAGTAGATTGAAACAGGTCATCCAACGCATCCAAGTTGGCGAACATGCTCTTGGTGCCCGTCATCGAAACACCGAAACCGTCCACCAGCATCAGCACGAGAGGGACGACAACGAGATAGTCGTTGTCTTCATAGGCCTGGATTACGCGCTCCACGACCGAGGCGCGCACCGGATACAAGGGGTCGACCATGCCCCCGCCCAGCAGTTTGAGCGCCTGCCATTTGATGGGCTCCATCGAAAGCAGATGTTCAGCGAGATAGTCGTCGATCTCTGCCTGGGAAGCGCCCCGCGCGCCCATAGCCAGTGCTGCTTCCGCAGGCTCGACGCCGCAAGCGAACTCCACGAACACCCAGCCGTGTTCAATGAAGGCCCCGTTGAAACGATCTGGCAGGCTGGGCAAGCCCGCCGCCTCCATCGCCAATCGATGAGGGCCGCTGTTCGCAGGCGTCAGCTTGGCCAGTTCGATCAGACCGTCAAACGCTTTGAGTTCCGCGTTGTCACTTAGTATCGGCCCTCGCAACTTGTCGGTCATTCAGCCCGCTCTCCCTCGCGCGGTTAGTTCGATAGTGGAAAGCCGCCAGGAATAGGAAGGTCCTCGCACCGCGAGAGAAGCGGTCGTAGCTAAGCGTCTGTAAGATCTTCACCATATCGGACGCCGCTCCGGCCGTTCACGAGCAGGCGCCCCTAGCGGTAGAAGAAGCCTTCGGCGCTGGAGGCCTCGACCCGTTCGCCGGTGACCGCGCCGCCGGCGCCAACCTGGGCGCCATAGACGGCGTAGGCCTCGCCCTTGCCCGCTTCCCAGGTCACGCGGTGGACGACCAGGCGGAAACTCTCGCCATTGCAGCGGCTGTAGGCGCGGTAGGCCGCGCCGCGCACGTCGAGGAAGGCCTGCGCCTGCGCCGACAGCGCCACCGGCTTGCGGTCGAGGGTCAGGGCCGGCGCCCTGGTCGCGCCTTGGGACAGCGCGATCGCATGCGGGCCGCACTGGCCCTCGTAACTCAGGCCCTGCGACGTCGCCGCCTTCAGCTCGACCCCGGACACCACCGCCGGCTCGGCATTGGCGAGCGCGCCGGCCAGATAGAGCGCGAAAAGCATGGGTCGGTCCCCTCCATCCTCACGAAGGCCGCAACCTGACATGCAGCAGCCCGGCGCAACTCTCGCAGAGAGTCCGACAATCCTTCAACCCCGGCGCGCGGTTTTCCTTGTCCGACAAGGAAACAGCCCTCTTCGTCGGGTAGTCGACGCTATCGAAACCCATTGCGGCAAAGCGTCACAGAAGGCATTGGTCCCGAAACTGAAACCGTTGTTCGGCGTAGAAACCGGGGGAAACGGGGTCAAGAATGACGCGAAGCGCCGCCCTACAGGAGACCGGCCGCCAGACGGCGCTGCTGCTCGTGCTGGCGGCTGCCTTCGCGCTCACCCAGCTCTTCAGCGACGGCCTGACGCGCGGCCCGACCGGGGTGGCGGCCCTGTGGCCCGGCACGGCCCTGCTGGCGGTGGGGCTGATGGCGCTGGGTCCGCCGCGCCGGCTGATCCTGACCATCGCCGTCGGCGTCATCCATTTTTCCCTCTGCCTGGCCTTCGGCGACAGCCTGGAGCGGGCGGCGGTGTTCACCGCCGTCGGCCTGGCCGAGGCCTGGGGGGCGCGCGAGGCCGTGCGGCGAGCCTTCGGCGGAGCGCCCAAGGTGCGGACCATGCGCCACCTGGCCCTGCTGATGACGGTGATCGCGCCGGTGGTGGCCGCCACCGCCGCCATCGCCGCGGCCCTGCTGGCCCTGCTGGACGGCGCGCCGTTCATGGCCCTGTGGCGCGACTGGTTCGTCAGCGGGGCGCTGGGCATGGCGCTGATCGTGCCGGCCGTGCTGGTGCTGATCGATTCCGAGCACAAGCGCACCTTCCACCGCTCGCTGGGCGAGCGGCTGGGCCTGTTCGTGCTGATGGCGGTGCTGACGGCGGCGGTGTTCCACGACACCCGCGCGCCCCTGCCCTTCGTGCTGTTCCCCGCCGCCATCCTCTGCGCCTTCCGCCTGGGTCCGCGCGGGGCGGCCGAAGCCGCCCTGACCATCGCCGTGGTGTCGCTGCCGCTGGGGGTGTGGAACATCTTCCTGGGCCAGCTGCTGGCGCCGTGGAATCCGGCCCAGATGACGCGGCTGATCCAGTGCTTCGTCACCGTGGTGTTCGTCACCGCCCTGGCCGCGGGGCTAGCCCTGGCCCAGCAGGAGCGGCTGCGGCGCCTTCTGGTGCGGCGCGAACAGCTGACCCGCTCGGCCCGCGCCCGGGCCCTGGCCGCGGCCGAGGCCAAGACCGAGTTCCTGGCCACCATGAGCCACGAGATCCGCACGCCGCTGAACAGCATCCTCGGCTTCGCCCAGCTGCTGGCCAGCCGCCAGGACCTGCCCGCCGACGCCCACCGGCAGGTGGGCATGATCGACACCGCCGGCGCGGCCCTGCTGACCGTGGTCAGCGACATCCTCGACGTCTCGCGGGTGGATTCCGGCCAGGTGGAGCTGTTGCTGCAGCCGGCCTCGGCCGAGGCGGTGCTGCACGACGCGGTCGGCATCGTCCGCCCGGAGGCGGAGGCCAAGCACCTGGCCATCGAGATCGACGTCATCGACCCGGTCGGCGGCCTGCACGACCTGGACGCCCTGCGCCTGCGCCAGGTGCTGCTGAACCTGCTCAACAACGCGGTGAAGTTCACCGAGCGCGGCAAGATCGTCGCCCGGCTGATCGTCGAGCCCGGCGAGGTCGAGGACCGCCTGCGCTTCGAGGTCGCCGACACCGGCGTGGGCGTGCCGATCGAGGACCAGGCGCGCCTCTTCCAGCGCTTCGTCCAGCTCGACAGCGGCGCCACCCGGGCCTATGGCGGCGCGGGCCTGGGACTGGCGATCAGCAAGTCGCTGGTCGAGTTGATGGGCGGCAAGATCGGGGCCGACAGCGCCCCCGGACACGGCTCGTGCTTCTGGTTCGAGGTCCCCGCCGCCGAGGCCGAGCCCCTGGCCGCCCCGGTGCGCGAGATCGCCCGCGACCCCAAGGCCGCCCGCATCCTGCTGGTCGACGACCATCCGATGAACCGCGAGATCGGGGTTGGCCTGCTGCGCCTGGCCGGCTGCCACGTCGAGACCGCCGAGAACGGCCGCCAGGCCCTGGCGGCGGCCGCACGCGGCCACTTCGACATCATCCTGATGGACATCCACATGCCCGAGATGGACGGCCTGGCCGCCACCCGGGCCATCCGCGGCCTGGAAGGCGCGGCCGGCCGCGTGCCGATCATCGCCATGAGCGCCGACGCCCTGCCCCAGCAGGTGGAACGCTGCTTCGCCGCCGGCATGGTCGACCACATCGCCAAGCCCGTGCAGCGCGAGGTGCTGTACGCCAAGGTGGGGCGCTGGCTGGAGGCGGGGGGGTGAAGTCCACGCTCCTCCCCCCGCTTGCGGGGGAGGGGGACCCCGAAGGGGTGGAGGGGGCGACGGCGGGCGCGGCGCTTCGTCCCTCGCCCCCGCCGTCACGCTGCGTATCCGCAGCGCGCCACCTCCCCCGTTTCTCGGGGGAGGAGTGAAGTCATCGGCAGCTGAAAACGTCCCCCCTCCGGCGCTTCGCGCCACCTCCCCCAGAGGGGGAGGATCTTTGTTGGCGCCCCTCCCCGCCCCCGCTAACCTCCGCGCCGCATCGTACCGGGGGATCCGCCATGACCTTTTCGCGCCGCGCCGTGACCGCATCGGGCCTGGCCCTGCTGGCGGCCGCCTGTTCGCCGGCCAGGAAGGACGCCGCGCCCGGCCTCACCAAGCTGAAGCTGGCCACCGACTGGCGGGGCCAGGCCGAGCTCGGCGGCTACTACCAGGCCGTGGCGACCGGCGAGTTCGCCAGGCGCGGGCTGGACGTCTCGATCGTCCAGGGCGGGCCGGGGGTGAACGTGCCCCAACTGCTGGCCACCGGCGCGGTCGACATCGGCGTCGGCTCCAACAGCTTCATCGTGCTGAACCTGGCCAAGGAGGGCGTGCCGGTCAAAGCCGTCGCCGCCTACATGGACAAGGACCCCCAGGTGCTGATCGCCCACCCCGGCCAGGGCGTCGCCAGCATCGCCGACATGAAGGGCAAGCCGATCCTGCTGTCGGACGCCTCGGTGACGGCCTTCTGGGTGTGGCTGAAAGCCAAGCACGGCTTCACCGACGCCCAGGTGCGCAAATACAACTATTCGGTCGCCCCGTTCCTGGCCGACAAGAGCCTGATCCAGCAGGGCTATGCGACGTCCGAGCCCTACCTGATCGAGAAAGCGGGCGGCGAGAAGCCGGCGGTGTTCCTGCTGGCCGACGACGGCTATCCGGCCTACGCGTCGTTCGCCCTGGTCACCGACCAGATGATCGCGCAGAAGCCCGCCCAGGTGCAGGCGATCAGCGACGCCATCGCCGCCGGCTGGAAGAGCTATCTCTACGGCGACCCGCGGCCCGGCGACGCGGCGATCCTCAAGGACAACCCCGAAATGACCCAGGACCTCCTCGACCAGGCCCGGGACAAGATGCGCAGCTACGGCATCGTGCCCAAGGACGGGATCGGCGCCATGACCGACGCTCGCTGGGCGGAGTTCTTCACGGTGGCGGCCGACCAGGGGGTCTATCCCAAGACCATGGACTACAAGCAGGCCTACAGCCTGGGCTTCCTGCCGAAGTGATGCGCAGCCCGCGAGCGAGCTCCCTTCCCCCTCGATGGGGGAAGGGCCGGGGATGGGGGTGGCGCGGCGGTCAGACCGGACGCGGCGTCGAATGCCGCCAACTCAGCAGTCACCCCCACCCCTGCCCCATCAAGGGGGAGGAGAATTGACCCTCATCGCCTCCCTCTCCGCCGTCGAGGTCGACTATCCCCGCGGCCGCGCGCTTGGCCCCGTCGACCTTGCGCTGGCCGCAGGCGAGGTGACGGCGCTGGTCGGGCCGTCGGGGTGCGGCAAGTCGACGGCGCTGCGGCTGCTGGCCGGGCTGGAGCAGCCCACGCGCGGGAGCGTGACCCGGGCGGCCGGCAAGGGCGAGACCTCGGTGGTGTTCCAGGCCCCCACCCTGGCGCCGTGGATGAGCGCGGCGGCCAATGTCGCCCTGCCGCTGGAGCTGGCGGGGTTTCCGGCCACGGCGGCCCGGACCAGGGCCCGCGAGGCGCTGGCCTGGGTCGGTCTCGACGGGGTGCAGGACGCCCGCCCGGCCCAGCTGTCGGGCGGCATGGCCATGCGGGCCTCGCTGGCCCGGGCGCTGGTCACCAATCCCCGCCTGCTGCTGCTGGACGAGCCCTTCGCGGCCCTGGACGAGATCACCCGCCGGGCCCTGGCCGACGACGTGCTGGCCCTGTGCGCGGCGCTGTCGCCGGCCGTGGTGTTCGTCACCCACAATGTCGAGGAGGCCGTCTACATGGCCGGCCGCGTCGTGGTGCTGACGCCGGGACCGGGCGTCGTGGCCGGCGAGGTCGCGGTCGACGGGCCTCTGGTGCGGCCGGCGGGATTCCGGACGACGGCGCAGTTTCGCGAGACGGTGGAGGCGGTTTCCGCGCTGCTGGCGCGACCCCCTCAGTCGGCTTCGCCGACAGCTCCCCCAGAGGAGGAGCATCTAGAGGCCCTGGCCAGATCCTCCCCCTCTGGGGGAGGTGGCCCGGAGGGCCGGAGGGGGTCAGCGCCATGACCCGCCGCCTCGCCCCCGTCCTGTTCACAGCCTTCCTGCTGGCCGCCTGGGAAGCCGCCTGCCGGGCCCTGCACGTGCCGGCCTATCTGCTGCCGGCCCCTTCCGAAGTGGCCAAGGCCCTGGTCGAGGCCGGGCCGCTGCTGGCGCTCAGCGCCTGGGGCACGCTGTCGACGGCGCTGGCGGGGCTGGCGCTGGCGGCGCTGGTCGCCCTGGCCCTGGCGTTCTGCGCGGCCCTGAAGCCGATCGTCGAGGACGCCTTCGCCCCCGTCGCGGCCGTGCTGCAGGTGACGCCGGTGATCGCCATCGCGCCGCTGGTGACTATCTGGGCCGGCATCGACCATCCGGGCCGGGCGGTCACCGCCCTGGCCGCCGTCATCGCCTTCTTCCCGATCTATTCGGGCGCGATCGCCGGGCTGAAGGCGGCCGATCCTGACCTGTCGCGGCTCTTCGACCTCTACGGCGCCACGCCCTGGCAGCGGCTGTGGCGCCTGCGCCTGCCCTCGGCCCTGCCCGCCATGCTGGAGGGGCTGAAGGTCGCCGCGGGCCTGGCTTTGGTGGGCGCGGTGGCGGCCGAGTTCGTCGCCGGATCCGGCTCCAGCCAGGGCCTGGCCTGGCGGATGCTGGAAAGCTTCAACCGCCTGCAGACCGCCCGCGGCTTCGCGGCGCTCGCGGTGCTGGCCGCCATGGGCGTCGCGCTGCACGCGGCCCTGGCGGCGGCGCAGGCGCGGCTGCTGGCCTGGTGGCGGGGGCGCTGAACCACGGCTCCCTTCCCCCTCGATGGGGGAAGGGCCGGGGATGGGGGTGATGCAGCGGTTCAACCGCTGAGGCCGCAACCACCCCCACCCAACCCTCCCCCATCGAGGGGGAGGGCTTTGTCTTGAATCCGACCCTCCGCACGGCGCCGTTAGGCGGGGATTAAGCGGCGTCGGCTAGGGTTCGCAGACTGACAAGACTCCGTCCGGACCGGCATGCGCCTCGTTCTGCCCCTGCTGCTGCTCGCCAGCGTCGCCGTTCCGGCGCACGCCGACGACGTGCGCGAGAGCCGCTATGGCCCGCGCAGCCCCCGCGCCCAGGCCGCCGCCCCGGCCTATCGCGGGCCGATGCTGGGCTGGGCGGGCAAGGTGGAGGCTGAGGTCGCACCCGCCGCCGCCGAGACCAACGACCGCGCCGTCGAACGCCCCGCGCCGATGGCCGCCTGGGCCGGCTACGCCAACGCCCCGCCCTCCCAGCAGGTCCAGCCGCCGCAACCGCGCTACGTTCCGCAAGGCCCGCCGCAGCCCCAGGCTCCGCAAGGCGCCCTGCCGACCAGCCTCTACAGCCCGCCCGTGGCCGCCGCCCAGGTCGCTCCCGCCAGGCCCGCCACGCCGCGCGTCTATCCGTCGAGCGAGCTGGCCGGCGGGCCGCCGCCCGCGCCGGCGCAGCAGCCCCAACCGCGCCCGGCCCCCGCTCAGGTCGCCGCCGCGCCGGCCTACGCCAATCCCCGCGCCGCCGAGGGCCTGGCGCCGCGCACCTATTCGGTGGGCCGGATGTTCGGCCTGACGCCGGACCAGATCGCCGCTCCCGGCCCGCCCAACACGGTGCTGATGGCGGTCGCCCCGGCCGCCGTGGCCACGGCCCCGGCTGACGACGAGCCCCAGCACGGCTCGGCCGACTGGCTGGCGGAGGCCGCCCGGGACGCCGGCCGCGACACCTCTACCTCGGCGTCGCGCAGGAAGAAGACCACCGCCCAGGAGAACGATTTCTGATGCTGCAATCGCGGCTGCATGACCTGATCGCCCTGGCCGACGAGCCCTCCAGCGCCAAGCGGCGCGAGCTGCTGCGCGGGGTGACCGACCTGTTCTTCACCGCCGACGACCACGGCGCGGTGGAGATGGGCCTGTTCGACCAGGTGATGGGCCAGCTGGCCGGCGAAATGGAAGAGGCCGTGCGCGTCGAACTGGCCGAGCGCCTGGGCCAGTCGGCCGCGCCGCCGCCGAGCCTGACCCGCAACCTGGCCGCCGACAGCATCGCCGTGGCCCGCCCGATCCTGACCGGCGCGACCCCGCTGTCGGATGCTGATCTGCTGCACGTGGCCCAGACTCAAGGCCAGGAGCACCTGCGGGCCATCTCCAGCCGGGCCCACGTGCCCAGCGCCGTCTCCGACGCCATCGTCGCGCGCGGCGACGACGACACCCTGGGCGTGCTGATCCGCAACGAGGGCGCTGAGCTGTCGCGCAAGGCCCACGAGACCGTCGTCGACCGCGCCGCCGCCAACCCGGCCCTGCACGAGGCGGTGATCGACCGCCAGAGCCTGCCGATCGACCTGCTCAACGAGATGTATTTCGTGGCCGAGGCGCGGCTGCGCGACCGGATCATGGCCCGCAACGAAAGCGTCGACCCGGCGGTGCTGGAGGCGGCCCTGGCCGCCGGCCGCAACCGCCTGGCCGCCCGCGACGGGGCCCTGCCGGCCGACTACGACGCCGCCATGCACGAGCTTGGCCTGATCAAGGCCCGGGGGCGGATCACGCCCCAGGCCCTGGCCAGCATGCTGCGCGCCAAGCAGACGAGCCTGTTCCTCTGCGCCCTGTCGGACATGGCCGACATCGACTTCCACACCGCCCGCAAGATCCTCGAGCGCAAGGAGCTCGACGGCCTGGCCGTGGTCTGCAAGGCGGCCGACTTCGACCGCGCCCTGTTCCTGACCTTCGCCCTCCTGATCCTGGATCCGTCCGACGAGGTCATGGGCAAGGCCAAGGCCTATGGCGAGCTCTACGCCGCCCTGCCCCGCGAAAGCGCCCTGCGCACCATCCGCTTCTGGCGCCTGCGCCGGACGACCGGCGCGGTGGCGGCGGCTTAAAAACCCTCTCTCATGGAGAGAGGAACGGTGAGAGGGCAGGCCCTCTCCATTCCATCACTTCCGTCATCCCGGCCGCAGCGTAGCGGAGAGCCGGGACCCAGGGGCAGACGCATGGCGTCGGCGACCGCCTGGGCGGACGTTCAAGCCTCCGAGCCCAGCCCCCCTGGATCCCGGATAAGCGCTGCGCGCTTTCCGGGATGACGAGCGGGGGTTTGTCGGGGGGCTTTGCTTGCAGCGGTGAAACCTCTCACCCTCCCACCGCTTCGCGGCGGGCCTCTCCCTCACTCGAAGAGAGAGAGGGATCAGGAACGAAAAAGGGGAGCGTCCGTAGACGCGGGGCG
>NZ_JBMDIW010000030.1:0-63929 GCF_057808875.1 Caulobacter sp. FG7 | reverse complement strand
CGGCGCGGGCCTGTTCACGACGCCGCTCCAGCTCTTCCAGGATGTGTTGCAAGGTTTACTCCAACCGGGCTGTGAACGTCGCAAAGAAGAGATTTTGCGTGGTGTTGGGTTCCCGGCTCAAGGAAATTGAGGTTTCAACGAAGGCTTGCGAACTTGCATCTTGTGAAATAGCAAAGTTGCGAAATGGGAGAGAAGCTGTTCATCGGGCCGCGCCTGCGGCTGTTGCGCCAGGCCAAGGGCTGGAAGCTGGAGGCCTGCGCCGCGCAGCTGGGCCTGTCGGCCAGCTATCTGTCGCAGATCGAGGCCAACCAGCGGCCGGTCACCGCCCGGGTGCTGATCGACGTCATGCGGGTGTTCGAGGTGGACGCCGCCTCACTGGACGCCGCCGACGACCAGCGGCTGATCGCCGACCTGCGCGAGGCCACGGCCGACGCCCCCGTCGGCGGCGACGCGCCGGCCCTGTCGGAGATCAAGGCGGCGGTGGCCAACACGCCCAATCTCGCCAAGGCCTACCTGGACCTGCACCGCGCCTATCGCCGCCTCGACGAGCGGCTGAAGGCGACCGAGGAGGCGGTGTCGCTGGACGAACGCGGAGCGGCCAGCGCGCTGCTGCCCTATGAAGAGGTCCGCGACTTCTTCCACTACAAGAACAACTACATCCATAGCCTGGACGTCGCCGCCGAGGATCTGGCGGCGCAGATCGGCGGGGGCGGCGAACGGGCGCTGGAGGCCTATCTTGCCGATCGCCTGGGCGTGCGGGTCGTGCGCGGCGACGAGCCTGACCTGCTGCGCCACTGGGACGTGTCCTCGCGAACCGTGACCATCGGCGCGGCCCATCCCGAGGCGACGCGCAGCTTCCAGCTGGCCTACCAGATCGCCGCGCTCACCTTGTCCGACATCGTCGAGGCCGAACTGGCGGCGGCGGGCTTTCGCAGCGACAGCGCCGCCAAGGTCTGCCGCACGGGCCTCTTGAACTACGCCGCCGGGGCGCTCGTCCTGCCCTATGAGCGGTTCCGCGAGGCGGCGCGGGCGGTGCGGCACGACATCGAACGCTTGGCGCTGACTTTCCAGACCAGCCTGGAGCAGGTGTTCCACCGGTTGTCGACGCTGCAACGGCCGGGGGCGCGGGGCGTGCCGTTCTACTTCGTGCGGCTGGACCGGGCCGGCAACATCACCAAGCGCCACAGCGCCACGCGCCTGCAGTTCGCCCGCTTCGGCGGGGCTTGTCCGCTGTGGAACGTGCACGACGCCTTCGCCCGGCCCGACGCCTGGCTGGTGCAACTGGCGCAGATGCCTGACGCGGTGCGCTATGTCTGCATCGCCCGCGGGGTGGTCAAGCCGTCGGGCGCCTATCGCCAGGCCGAGCGGCGCTACGCCCTGGGTCTGGGCTGTGAGGCCCGCTACGCCGATCAGCTGGTCTATGCGGATGGACTTGATCTTGCGGGGCCATCGGCGCCGATCGGGGTCAGCTGCCGGATCTGCGAGCGGGACGACTGCTCCCAGCGCGCTTTCCCGCCGGTGGACCGGGCCTTCGAGGTGTTCGAGGACGACCGCCGCTGGGTGCCGTTCTCGCTGCGGGGGTAGGGGGGGTCCTCGTCCTTCGACAGGCTCAGGATGAGGACCATGGTCGGTGCAGTAGAAAACCTCACCCTGAGCTCGTCGAAGGGCGAGGTTTTCGCAACCGGGGCTTCTACGCCTCGATGTCGACGTCCTTGGTTTCCTTCAGGAACAGCATGCCGATGATCGCCGTCACGGCGGCCACGACGATCGGATACCAGAGGCCGTAGTAGATGTTGCCCGTCGCCGCGACCATGGCGAAGGCCGTGGTCGGCAGGAAGCCGCCGAACCAGCCGTTGCCGATGTGGTAGGGCAGGCTCATCGAGGTGTAGCGGATATTGGTCGGGAAGAGCTCGACCAGCATGGCCGCCACCGGGCCGTAGACCATGGTGACGTAGATCACCAGCAAGGTCAGGACGAAGATCACCAGCGGTTTGTTGATCTTGGCCGGGTCGGCCTTCTCGGGATAGCCGGCGGTCTTCAGGGCCTCGGCGAGCTTGCCCTCCCAGGCCTTCTTTTCGACGGCGAACTGCTCCTTGGAGAGGGTTTCGCCGCGGAACGAGGGCAGGGTGGTCTCGCCGATGCGGACCTCGGCGATCTCACCGGTCGCGATGGGCTGGTTCTCGTAGTTGACGCCGGCCTTGGCGAGATACGACTTGGCCAGGTCGCAGGAGGTGTTGAACACCGTCTTGCCGACGGGATCGAACTGGAACGAGCAGTCGGCCGGATCGGCGATGACCGTCACCGGGGCCGAGGCCGTGGCGGCGGCCAGTTGCGGGTTGGCCGCGGCGGTCAGGGTCTTGAACAGCGGGAAATAGGTGAGGGCGGCGAGCGCGCAGCCCAGCATGATGATCGGCTTGCGGCCGATCTTGTCCGACAGCCAGCCGCAGACCACGAAGAACGGCGTGCCGATCAGCAGGGCGACGGCCACCAGGGTGTTGGCCACGGCGCCGTCGACCTTGAGCATCTTTTCCAGGAAGAACAGGGCGTAGAACTGGCCGGTGTACCAGACCACGGCCTGGCCGGCGGTCAGGCCGACGAGGGCCAGGATCACGATCTTCAGGTTGCCCCAGCGGGCGAAGCTGTCCTTCAGCGGCTGCTTGGTGCCCTTGCCCTCGCTGACCATCTTCTGGAACGACGGGCTTTCCGACAGCTGCAGGCGGATCCACAGCGACACGCCCAGAAGGGCGATCGAGATCAGGAACGGAATGCGCCAGCCGAAGGCCTGGAAGGCGTCCTCGCCGACGGTCGAGCGGGTGGCCAGGATCACCACCAGGCTCAGGAACAGGCCGAAGGTCGCGGTGATCTGGATGAAGCTGGTGTAGAAGCCGCGCCGCCCGTGCGGAGCGTGCTCGGCGACATAGGTCGCCGCGCCGCCGTACTCGCCGCCCAGCGCCAGGCCCTGCAGCAGGCGCATCAAGACGAGCGCGATGGGGGCGGCGACGCCGATCTGCTCGTAGCTGGGCAGCAGGCCGACGACGAAGGTCGACAGGCCCATCAGCAGCATGGTGACGAGGAAGGTGTTCTTGCGGCCCCACAGGTCGCCCAGGCGTCCGAACACCAGCGCGCCGAACGGACGCACGGCGAAGCCGGCCGCGAAGGCGAGCAGGGCGAAGATGTAGCCCGTGGTCTCGTTCACGCCCGAGAAGAAGTGGTGGGTGATGTAGGTGGCCAGGGAGCCGTACAGGTAGAAGTCGTACCACTCGAAGACCGTGCCCACCGACGCCGCGCCGATGACCAAGGCGTCCTTGCGCTGAACGGTCTCTCCGTTCTTTGCGCCTGACGTCGCTACGGCGTCCGCCATACTCGTATCCTCCTCAAAGCGTCGCCGCTTTGCGCGGCTGATCGTTGCGGGGGATGATGGCAGGCGCCTCGCGACCTACGTAAAGGGGAACTTTCGTGGAACGCAGGGTTGCGAACGACGATTTTCGGGGATTGGGCCGGTCGATGCTGCCACCGGTGGCATGACGAGCCTGCCAGGAGGTCAGGCCAGGGCGTAGATCCAGGCTTCGATGCGACCTGCCTCGGTTTCGACCGTGACGCTTACCCTGCGGTAGCCGGCGCCCTCGAAGGCGTCGAGCCTGGCCCAGTGGGCTCCCAGGGCGTCGCTCTCCAGCACCTGCACCGCGATCGTCTCGCCGTCGGGATCGAGCACCAGGCCAGGAAAGCCGATGGCCGCGCCCCAGCCCTCGGCGACCAGGCGACCGCGCACGACGCCGGGGGTCCAGGTTCCACCCAGCGACGACAGGTGATGGTGGTTGGGGCGGCCGGGTGCGAGTGAGCCGTAGACCGCCAGACGTTGAAGGGGACGCTCGGCGTAGCGGCTGATCTCGATCAGGTTCCGGTCGGGATCGCGGAAGTAGACCGAGGTCATGGGGCCCAGCGCGCCGTTGCGGTCGACAGGGCCGAGCTCGACGGCGACGCCGCAGTCGGCGAGATGGGCGACCACCTCGGCCAGAGGTTGGCGGGTGGTCAGGCAGAAATCGCCAGCGCCGGCCACAGTGCGCGCCACCTTGGGCGTGAACGGAGCGTCGGCCGGGTGCAGGTTGATCTTCCAGCGGCCGAAGCGGACGGCCGTCGGCTTGCCGGGCGTCGTCACCCGCTCGGCGCCAAGCACGCGCTCGTAGAAGGCGGCGCTGGTCTCGACCGAGGCGACGGTCAGCACGAAGTGGTCAAGGCGGTCGATCTGGATCATCTTTGGGCCTCCGTCAGCCAGGCGCGCAGCAGGGCGGTCGTTTCCTCGGGGCGCTCCATGGCCGGCAGGTGGCCGCAGGCTTCGAAGACGTGCAGGTGCGAGCCGGGGATCGCCGCGTGGATCGCGCGGGACTCGGCCGGCGGCGTCAGCTGGTCGGAGTCGCCGACGGCCACCAGGGTCGGCATGCTGATCGACGGCAACAGCGGGCAGGAGTCGGGACGGCCCAGGATGGCGCGCTGCTGGCGCAGGAAGGCCGGGCCGCCGACGCGGGCGGCCATCGTCTTGACCTCGGCGCCCAGAGGCTCGTCCAAGCGCGAGGCGTGCAGCAGTTGCGGCAGCATCCGCTGGGTGACGCCCAGGAAGCGGCCGACCTCCAGGGCGGCCATGGCGCGGCGGCGGTTCTCGGCGCGGGCCGGCGTGTCGGGCGCGGCGCTGGTGGCGACCAGGGCGAGGCGCTCTACGCGCTGCGGCGCCTGGCGCAGGATCTCGAAGGCGACGTAGCCGCCCATGGACAGGCCGGCCAGGGCGAAGGTCGGCGGGGCGGCGGCCAGCGCGCGCTGGGCCATGGCCGCGACGCTGTCGTCCAGGGTCAGGTCGGCGATGATCGGATCGGCGAGGTCGGCGAGGTCCGCTGCCTGGTCTCGCCAGAGGCGGGCGTCGCAAAGCAGGCCGGGCAGGAAGACGATGGGCTGGTGGTCGGTCATGACGGGTCTTCCGAGGGAATGCGCAGGGCCAGGGCGACGCCCGCCAGGACGAGTATGGCGGTGAAGCCGGCGACCGCAGGCCAGGCGCCGTGTCGCCAGAACCAGCCGCCGGCCACGCCGGCCAGGCTCGAGCCGGCATAGTAGAACAGCAGATATAGCGCCGCCGACTGGCTCTTGGCGGGGCCCGCCAGCCGCCCGACCCAGCCGCTGGCCACCGCGTGGGCGATGAAGAAGCCGGTGGTGACCAGCGCGACGCCGGCGATGATGGAGGCCAGGCTGGCCGGCAACGTCAGGGCGATCCCCGCCAGGATGACGGCCAGGCCGATCAGCAGCAGCCGGCGACGGCCGTGGCGCTGCGCCAGCCGTCCGGCGGTCGACGAGGACCAGACCCCGAAGGCGTAGACCAGGAAGATCAAACCAACCTGGGTCTGGCTGAGGTGATAGGGCGCGCCCTCCAGCCGGAACTCGACGTAGTTGAACAGGGCCACGAACACGCCGGTCAAGCAGAAGCCCAGGCCGAACAGAGCGAGCAGGCCGGGGCGGCGCCAGGCCTGGCCCCATGTCCTCAGGCGGTCGGAGAGGCGCTCGGGCGCGGGGGCGCGCACGTGGCGGGGCCTGGGCAGCAGGGCGAAGAAGGCGAGGGCGGCGACCAGGTCGATGGCCCCGATGGCGGCCATGGCCATGCGCCAGTCGAAGGTCGCCAGCAGCAGGCCCATGCCCACGCGGCCGGCCATGCCGCCGAAGGCGGTGCCCGCGACGTACAGGCCCATGGCGGCGGCCAGGTCCGAGGCGTCGGTTTCCTCGGCCAGATAGGTCATGGCCACGGCCGGCACGCCGCCCAGCAGCAGGCCCTCGGCGGCGCGGGCGACCAGCAGCAGCGGCCAGGTCGGGGCCAGGGCGGCGGCGAGGTTGCAGGCGGCCGCCAGCACCATGGAGCCGAACATCAGCGTCTTGAGGTTCAGCCGCTGGGCCGCGCCGCCGGCCATCAGGATGGCGATGGCCAGGGTGGCGGTGCTCAGCGACAGGGCCATGGCGCTCTGGGCCGGCGACAGGTCGAAGGTCCGCGCGAAGGTCGGCAGCAGGGGCTGCACGCAATAGAGCAGGCTGAAGGTCGAGAAGCCGCCGAGGAACAGCGCCAGCGACATTCGGCGCAGGCGCACCGTGTCCCTGGCGGGCGAGGCGGCGGTGATGGCGGCGGCGGTCATGGCGGTGATCTAGAACTCCGCCTTCCAACAGTCCAATATATGGCGATCGGAATTTCGATAGCTTTTGGAGATGATGTGGAACTGCGTCACATCCGCTACTTCCTGGCGGTCGCCGAGGAGGGGCATTTCACGCGGGCGGCGGCGAAGGTCGGCATCGGCCAGCCGCCGCTGAGCCAGCAGATCAAGGATCTGGAGGCCGAGCTGGGCGTAACCCTGTTCCGGCGTCTGCCGACCGGGGCCGAACTGACCGAGGCGGGCAGGGCGTTCCAGGCCGCCGTCCGCAACATGCCCGATCAGGCCAAGGCGGCGGCTGTGCAGGCGCAGAAGGCGGCGCGGGGCGAGAGCGGTTCGCTGCGCCTGGGCTTCACCGGCTCGGCCGTGCTCAATCGCGCGGTGCAGGCCTCGGTGCGCACCTATCGCCGGCGCTATCCGGACGTCGAGCTGTCACTTAGCGAGACCAACAGCACCCATCTGGCGGCCGAGGTGGCGCAGGGGGCGCTGGATGCGGCCTTCCTGCGGCCGGGAGCCGTCGATCTTACCGGCCTGCGGGTGCACGACCTCGACGGCGAGGAGATGGTGGCGGTGCTGCCGGCTTCGCATCCGGCGGCGGGCGGCGAGGCGGTCGACCTCCACGACCTGCGGGCCGAGGCCTTCATCCTGACGCCGCGCGGGCTTGGTCCCACGGTCTTCGACGCCGCGGTCGAGGCCTGCCGGCGCGCCGGCTTCGAGCCGACCCTGGGCCAGCCGGCGCCGCAGATGCTGTCGCTGGTGGCGCTGGTGGCGGCCGAGCTCGGGGTGTCGATCGTGCCGGTCTCGATGGCGCGGCTGGCGCTGGACGGGGTGGTCTTCCGGCCCATCGCCGGCGGAACGCCGATCGCGCAACTCAGCCTGGTGACTGGGAAAACGCCGTCACCCGCCCTGCAAAACTTTGTCAGGATCGCGCTCGGTTACGAGGGTTGATTTGTAATATCAATACGAAGATATTCCGCGCCGAAACCCTGGCCGGGCCTTCATCGTGGCCGGGAATGACAGAACGGGAGCATTCGCCATGTCGGGACATCTTCGGAAGCTGGGCCTGGGACTCATCGCCGGCCTGATGGCCTCCACCGCCGCCGCCGCGGCAGAACCGAAGACCTATCTCGGCGTCGACATCTCCTACGCCAACGAGATGGACGACTGCGGCGCGGTCTATCGCTCGGGCGACAAGACCGTCGAGCAGTACCAGTTCTTCAAGGACGCCGGCTCGAACATCGCCCGCATCCGCCTGTGGAACGACCCCAAGTGGACGAACTATTCCAACATCGCCGACGTCACCAAGAGCATCAAGCGCGCCAAGGCCGCCGGTCTGCAGGTGCTGCTCGACTTCCACTATTCGGACGACTGGGCCGACGGTGATAAGCAACTGGCCCCCAAGGCCTGGGAGAAGCTGTCGACGCCCGAGCAGGCCAAGGCCCTCTACGCCTTCACCTACGACACCCTGACCAAGCTGGACGCCCAGGGCCTGATGCCCGACCTAGTGCAGGTGGGCAACGAGACCAACGGCGAGATCGTCTCGACCCTGGCCAAGGCCAAGGATCCGATCAACTGGGAGCGCAACGCGCTGCTGTTCAACGCCGGCATCAAGGCCGTGCGCGACGCCGGCGCCAAGGGCTCGAAGAACCCGCGGGTGATGCTGCACATCGCCCAGCCCGACACCGTCGAGGACTGGTTCGCAGCCGCGGCCAAGGCCGGGGTCACCGACTACGACATGATCGGCATCAGCTACTACAGCAAGTGGTCCAAGCGCTCGATGGCGCAGCTGGGCGAGTCCATCAACCGCCTGCGCCACACCTATTCGGCAGACGTGGTGGTGGTCGAGACGTCCTATCCCTTCACCACGGAAGGCGCCGACAGCTCGCCCAACCTGCTGGGCGAGGATTCCCTGATCGCCGGCTATCCGGCGACGCAGGCGGGCCAGAAGAAGTATCTGATCGACCTGACCCAGCTGGTCTTCGCCAGCGGCGGCACGGGCGTCTTCTACTGGGAGCCGGCCTGGGTCTCGACCAAGTGCAAGACGCGCTGGGGTACGGGCTCGAACTGGGAAAACTCGACCCTGTTCGACTTCAAGGGCCAGCCGGTCGAGGGGATCAAGTGGCTGTCGACCACCTACGCCATGCCGGTCGAGACGACCTTCAAGGTGGCGGCGGGCGACAAGGCCTCGGCCTTCATCGACGGCGATTTCCTGGGCGGAGCCGGGCCGCGCCCGATGGTCCGCGAGGGCGCCGACTTCGTCTATCGCACGCGCCTGATGCCGGGGGCCTCGGTGACGGTGGCGACCGCTCCGACCGCCGACGCGGTGGGCTCTGCTTCGGCCGTCGCCGCGACCATTTCCGCCAAGCCCAGCGCCGTGCGGTTGCCCGCTCAGCCCTGACGACTTGTCAGATGTGATTGATATGATAAATACCACTGGCGCGCCGGTCCGCAGAGCCGGCGCGCCAGCGCCCGTCAGAGGCGCGGCTCTCCTTTCGGCGCGGACCGTCGCGCCCCACTGATCCGGCCGTTTGACGCCGGTCCTCTCCACAAAACCAGAAGACAGCCACGCCCGCAGAAGGCGTCGCGTCCGAATTGGGGGAACTAGATGACCCGACAATCCATGCTGCTCGCCGCCGCCAGCGGTCTGAGCCTGCTCGCCGTTTCGTCCGCCGCCTGGGCGCAGGACGCCGCTCCCGCTTCCGACACCCAGGTCGAGGAAGTCGTCGTCACCGGCGTGCGCAAGAGCCTGCGCGACGCCCTGGGCGTGAAGCAAGGCTCCGACAAGGTGGTCGAGGCGATCTCGGCCAAGGACATCGGCCAGCTGCCCGACGTGACGATCGCCGAGTCGATCGCCCGCCTGCCTGGCGTGAACGCCACCCGCGACCGCGGCAATGACAGCCAGGCCGTGGTCCGCGGCCTGGGCGCCCGCCTCGTGCTGGGCACCATCAACAACCGTGAAGTCGCCTCGTCCGAGCCCGATCGCAACGTCCGCTGGGAAGTCTATCCCTCGGAAGTCGTCCAGGGCGTGCAGGTCTACAAGTCGCAGTCGGCCGACCTGATCGCCGGCGGCGTCGCGGCCACCATCAACATCCAGACGATCGACCCGCTGGACTACCGCGGTCCGTCGGTCGTGCTGCGCGCCGGCCCCGTCTACTACGACGGCGGCAAGGACATCCCGGACTACGGCCAGACCGGCTATCGCGCCAGCGGCTCGTTCGTGCACAAGTTCAACGACGACCTGGCCATGGTGCTGGGCCTGACCTCGCAGAAGCAGAAGAACGGCTACGTGTCGTTCCAAGGCTGGGGCTGGAACGACTCCAACATCCGCACCCCCGTCGGCGCCAGCGACTTCAGCGGCGACCTGAACGGCGACGGCAAGACCGACGCCACCCCGTGGGGCCTGCAACTCGAGGTCAAGAAGCTCGAGCAGAAGCGTGACGGCGTCTCGACCGGCCTGCAGTGGAAGCCGACCGACAACTTCGAACTGAAGTTCGACGCGCTCTACTCGAACATCAAGATCCGCGAAGACCAGGACCAGGCCGTCTATGCCCGCAACCGCGGCAACTGGGACAACGGCAACTGGGGCGACTACAACGGCGCCGGCGCGTCCTACACGCTGGTGAACAACACCGTCGTCGCCGCGACCCTGCCGTTCGGCTCGATCACCTCGATCCTGGCCCGCTACACCGAAGACAAGACCCTGTTCGCCACCGGCCTGAACGGCAAGTGGACCAAGGACCTGTGGACCGTCGCCGGCGACATCTCGTACTCGAAGGCCGAGCGCGAGAACAACTGGCGCGCCGTCCGCATGGACAGCTGGCCCTCGTCGCTGAGCTATGACGTCCGCGCCGGCGCCAAGCCGTTCGTGACCGCTTCGCAGGATCCGATCTCGCTGGCCCAGACGGTCCAGAGCGGCTCGGCCGGCAACAACGGCGGCCAGAACGACGGCCTGGAGCACCTGAACGACGAACTCGTCGCCGGCGCCCTGGACTTCACCCGCGACCTGAGCGGCACGTTCAAGAGCCTGCAGTTCGGCTTCCGCGTGTCGGATCGCACCAAGGACCACAGCCAAGGCCAGTGGTTCGTCTGCGCGAACCCGTCGAACCTGAGCAACATCTACGACGCCAGCCTGCAGGACGAGTGGGGCAACTGCCTGCAGTCGACCACCGTGCCGGCCAGCCTGCTGAGCTCGTACAACATCGGCGGCTTCAACGTTCCGGGCGTCATCACCGGCGACCTGGACGCCGTCGCCCGCGCGATCTACGGCGACAACGCCTTCAACTACGCCAACGCTCGCGACAACCTGGCCCAGCGCTGGAAGGTCAACGAGAAGGTCGGCGAGGCCTACGCCAAGCTGAACTTCGCCGCCGACAGCTTCGCCGGTTCGTGGCTGACGGGTAACGTCGGCGTGCGCGTGGTCACCACCAAGACCAGCAGCGACGGCTACCGCCAGAACGCCGGCGCCAGCACCTTCAGCGCGGTGACGGTCGACAACGACTACACCGACGTCCTGCCGTCGGCGAACGCCAAGTTCGACTTCGGCGAAGGCAAGGTGGTGCGCGTGGGCCTGGCCCAGGTCGTGGCCCGTCCGCCGCTGGACGAACTGCGCGCCAGCAAGACCCTCAGCACCTGGGCTCCTTACACGGGCTCGGGCGGCAACCCGGACCTGAAGCCCTTCAAGGCCGTCCAGTTCGACCTGTCGGGCGAGTGGTACTTCCGTCCGGAAGCCCTGGTGGCCCTGGCCTACTACTATAAGGACGTCGACACCTACATCGGCTGGACCCAGACGCCCGAGACCTACAACGGCACCACCTATGCGGTGGCGACCCCGGTCAACGGCGGCGGCGGTTACATCCAGGGCGTCGAGGCGACCTTCCAGACGCCGTTCTTCTTCCTGCCGTCGGGCCTGGACAAGTTCGGCATCTACTCGAACTACGCTTATGTCGACTCCGACCTGAACGAGATGACGCCGTCGACCAAGCCGCTGTCGCTGACCGGCCTGGCCAAGCACACCGCCACGGTCGACCTCTGGTACTCCAACGGTCCGATCGAAGCCCGCCTGGGTTACAAGTACCACAGCCCGATGACCGTGATTTACGGCTGGAACGGCTCGGAACTGCAGACCCTGGGCACTGAAAAGACCCTGGACTTCAGCACCTCGTACCAGATCAACGACATGGTCGGCGTGCGCTTCCAGGCCAACAACCTGACCAACCGCGCCATGCGCACCTACCGCGACGGCGACGAGAACCGTCTGGGCCGCTACGACATCTATGGTCGTCGCTTCCTGATGGACGTCACGGTGAAGTTCTAAGACGCTCAGAGGCCTTGCGTGGACCTCGCCCTTCGACAAGCTCAGGGTGAGGTCCATTGCATCGCTTCGGCATTCGAAATCCTCGTCCCGAGCTCGTCGAAGGATCGGGATTTCGCACTCTTTCCAGGACGTCACTCCTCCCCGACGATCCTTTGCTAGGGGAGGGAGCCTCGTCGCTTCCTCCCCTTTCTTTTGCTTATGAGAGGTCCCCGATGGTCGAGTTCAGCCGCCGGCAAGCCCTGGCCGCCACTGCTGGCGTCGCCGCTTTCGCCGCCGCGTCTTCCGCCCGCGCCGCCAAGCCCGCCGCCGCACCCGCCAGGAAGGCGGCCCCGGTCGTCGTCGATCTTGGCCCGCGCGAGCGCACCAGCCTGGACTTCGACTGGAAGTTCCACCTCGGCCACGCCCACGATCCGGCTCGCGACTTCGGCTATGGCGCCAACCAGCGCACCTACGCCAAGGCCGGCGCCGACGCGCCCAACTGGTGGGTGGCCGCCGCCGCCCAGAAGGACTTCGACGACAGCGCCTGGACCCCGGTGACCGTGCCGCACGACTGGGCCGTCACCCTGCCGTTCGAGAACAATCCCGACTACAAGCCCAGCGGCAAGCCTGACGACGAGGACCTGCGCGCCGCCCACGGCTACAAGGCCATCGGCCGCGAGTTCCCCCAGAACAGCATCGGCTGGTACCGCAAGAAGTTCACCCTGCCGGCCGTCGAGACCGGCACGCGCCTGTCGATCGAGTTCGACGGCGTGATGCGCGACGCCGTGGTGATGGTGAACGGCTACGTCCTCGAGAGCGAGGAAAGCGGCTACGCCAGCTTCCGCGTCGACATCACCGACATCGCCAATGTCGGCGGTGAGAACCTGATCACCGTCCGCGTCGACGCCAGCCTGGGCGAAGGCTGGTTCTACGAAGGCGCGGGCATCTATCGCCATGTCTGGCTGGTCAAGACCGCCCCGGTGCACGTGCCCCAGTGGGGCGTCTTCGTGAAGGCCAAGGTCGACGGCACGCTGGAGATCGAGACCGACCTGATCAACGAGGGCGACGAGGCCGTAGAGTTCAGCCTGGTCCACACGGTGCTGGACGGGGCGGGCAAGCCGGCCCTGGCCGTGGCGCCGGCCGCCGGCCGCCTTCCGGGCTGGCAGCGCCAGTCGCTGTCGCAGACCGTGACCCTGGCCAATCCGGTGCTGTGGTCGCTGGAGAACCCGCACCTCTACACTCTGGTCACCGAAGTGAAGCTGGGCGACGCGGTGGTCGACCGCTACGCCACCCCCTTCGGCGTGCGCTCGGTGCGCTTCGACCCGAAGGAGGGCCTGTTCCTCAACGACAAGCACGTCAAGCTGCAGGGGACCTGCAACCACCAGGACCACGCCGGCGTCGGCGCGGGCATTCCTGACGCCCTTCAGACCTGGCGGATCGAGCAGCTGCAGTCGATGGGCTGCAACGCCTATCGCGCCTCGCACAACCCGGCCACGCCCGAGCTGATGGACGCCTGCGATCGCCTGGGCATGCTGTTCATCGCCGAGACCCGGCGCATGTCCAGCGACCCGACCTCGCTGGACGAGATGGAGCGGCTGATCCGCCGTGACCGCAACCACCCCTGCATCATCCTGTGGTCGATCGGCAACGAGGAGCCCCAGCAGGGCACGGCGCGCGGCCGCAAGGTGGCCAAGACCATGAAGCGTCTGGTCAACCGCCTCGACCCGACCCGCGGCGTCACGGCGGCCATGGACTCGGGCTTCGGCGACGGCATCACCGCCGAGCTCGACGTCATCGGCTTCAACTATCGCCACGAGAAGATGGACGACTTCCACGCCCGCTTCCCGAACCTTCCGATCATCGGCAGCGAGAGCGGCAGCACTGTCACGACGCGCGGCGAGTACCTGCGCAGCGACGCCAAGAGCTACGTCCCCGCCTACGACACCGACCACCCCTGGTGGGCGACCACGGCCGAGAAGTGGTGGAGCCACGCGGCCGACCGTCCGTGGATGGCCGGCGGCTTCATCTGGACCGGCTTCGACTATCGCGGCGAGCCGACGCCCTTCAACCGCTGGCCCAGCATCAGCTCGCACTTCGGCGCGCTCGACACCTGCGGTTTCCCGAAGGACAACTATTACTACTACCGCGCCTGGTGGCGGAAGGAGCCGCTGCTGCACCTCTTCCCGCACTGGAACTGGGAAGGCCAGGAAGGCAAGCCGGTTCCGGTCTGGGTTCACAGCAACTGCGACAAGGTCGAGCTGTTCCTGAATGGCAAGAGCCAGGGCGTGCGCGAGGTGAAGGCCAATCACCACGTCGAATGGTCGGTCCCCTACGCGCCGGGCGTGATCGAGGCCCACGGCTACAAGGACGGCAAGGTGATCCTGCGCCAGCGCCGCGAGACGGCCGGTCCCGCCGCCGCCGTGCGCCTGACCACCGACCGTTCCACGCTCGCCGCTGACGGCCAGGACGTCGGCATCCTCAAGGTCGAGGTGGTCGACGCCAAGGGCCGCGTCGTGCCGAAGGCCGAGGACCTGGTCAGCTTCGCGGTGACCGGCCCGGGCGAGGTGATCGGCGTCGGCAACGGCAACCCGACCAGCCACGAGAGCGACGTCGCCAGCCAGCGCAAGGTCTTCAACGGCCTGGCCCAGGTGATCGTCCGCACCAAGCGCGGCCAGGCCGGCGAAGTGCGGGTGCTGGCCTCGGCTCCCGGCCTGAAGCCGGCCTCGCTGGCGCTTAAGGCGGGCTGAGGCGAGAACGAAACCCTCGCCCTTCGACGGGCTCAGGGGGAGGATTTCTACTGCAAGGCCTGCAATCTGGTCCTCATCCTGAGCTTGTCGAAGGACGAGGACCACGCGCGGGCAACTCAGGCCGGTAAGGCGCAAGATCCTTGCGCGAGGCGCGGAATTAGGGGTGGACGCTGGGCGCTAGCGCGGCAGTATCCACCCCTTCTTTCGCAAGCTTCGCCAGGATCGCCCATGCGCCGCCCGACCAAACTGCTGCTCGTTTCGCTGCTGGCCCTGGCGGCGGCGAGCCCGATGGCCGGCGTCGCCGCCGTACGCGAGGCGCCCCAGGCGCTGTTCACCGGCCGCGACCTGTTTGGCCTGGAAGTTGCGTCCGACCCGCAGATCCGTCCCGACGGCGACCTGATCGCCTATGTCCGGGCCTCCAACGACATCATGGTCGATCGCGCCGTGCGCTCGATCTGGCTGGTCGACACCAAGACCGGCGCCCAGACGCCGCTGGTGGCGGGGCAGGGCTCTGCGATGTCGCCCCGCTGGTCGCCCGACGGCCAGAGGCTGGCCTATGTGCAGGTGACGCCCGACGCCGGCGCCCAGCTCTATGTGCAATGGGTCGCCACCGGCCGCACCGCGCGCCTGGCCACCCTGGTCGAGGCCCCCAGCGACCTGACCTGGTCGCCCGACGGCAAGACCATCGCCTTCACCATGCTGACCGCCGACGAGGGCGCCAAGCTCGGTTCGGCCCCGGACGGCAAGCCCGAGCACGCCAAGTGGGCCCCGCCGCTGACCGTCGAGACCCGCGTCACCTTCCGCGGCGACGGCGAGGGGACGCTGAAGACCGGCTTCTCCAAGATCTACACCGTGTCGGCCGAGGGCGGCGCGCCGCGCCAGCTGACCTTCGGCAAGTTCGACGACCGGGGCCCGCTGTCCTTCACCAAGGACGGCCGCTATCTGCTGTTCTCGGCCAACCGCGCCGAGGGCTGGGAGCGCAATCCCGCCGAGGCGGAGATCTGGCGCCTGACCCTGGCCGACGGCTCGCTGAAGGCCCTGACCACCCGCGTCGGCCCCGACGCAAATCCGGTGGTCTCGCCCGACGGCCGCCAGGTGGCCTATGTCGGCTATGACGACGCCCGGCGCCGGGGCTACGAGAACACCCGCCTCTATGTGATGGACATCGACGGCGGGAACAGCCGCGTGCTGACCGGCGACCTCGACCGCTCGATCGACAACCCGGTCTGGTCGGCCGACGGTCGCAGCCTTTACGTTTCCTATGACGAGAACGGCTCGGTTCGCGTCGCCCGGGCGGACCTGTCGGGCAAGGTCGAGACGGTGGTCGCCGGCTTGACCGGCGCAGGCCTCGATCGTCCCTACAGCGGCGGCGCGTTCAGCGTGGCCAGGGACGGGACAGTGGCCTTCACCCAAGGCTCTACCAGCCGTCCGTCCGATATCGCCATCGCCCGCAAGGGCGGCGAGGCCAAGCGCCTGACAGCCCTCAACGCCGACCTTCTGGGTTCCAAGACCTTGGGCAAGGTCGAGCCGCTGCCGGTGAAATCGTCCTTCGACGGCAAGGACATCGGCGCCTGGATCGTCACTCCGCCCAACTTCGATCCGGCCAAGAAGTATCCGTTGATCCTCGAGATCCACGGCGGGCCGTTCTCGGCCTATGGCCCCAGCTTCTCGACCGACAACCAGCTCTATGCGGCGGCCGGCTATGTGGTGGTCTACGCCAACCCGCGCGGCTCGACGTCGTACGGCGAGGCCTTCGCCAACGAGATCGACCGCAACTATCCCAGCCACGACTACGACGACCTGATGAGCGCGGTCGACGCGGCCGTCGCCAAGGGCTTCGTCGACAGCGACCGGCTCTATGTGACCGGCGGCTCGGGCGGCGGCGCCCTGACGGCGTGGATCGTCGGCAAGACCAACCGCTTCGCCGCGGCCGCCACCCAGAAGCCGGTGATCAACTGGTCGAGCCAGGTGCTGACCACGGATGCGTACAGCTTCATGGCCTCGTACTGGTTCGGAAAGATGCCGTGGGAGGACCCGCAAGGCTACTGGGCGCGCTCGCCGCTGTCGCTGGTCGGCAACGTCAAGACCCCGACCCTCGTGGTGGTCGGCGACCAGGACCTGCGCACGCCGGTGGCCGAGTCCGAGCAGTATTACCAGGCCCTGCAGCTGCGCGGCGTGCCCACGGCCCTGGTCAAGGTGCCCGGCGCCAGCCACGGCGGCCTGGCCGTGCGGCCCTCGCAATCGGCGGCCAAGGCTTCGGCGATCCTGGCCTGGTTCGAGAAGTTCCAGTCGCCGCCGAAGTAATGATCCTCCCCCTGAAGGGGGAGGTGGCCCGGAGGGCCGGAGGGGGAAGTTCCTGGTGAAGTTGAAGCGGCCGCAGATGGCGGCGTTCACTTCCCCCTCAGTCGCTTCGCGACAGCTCCCCCTTCAGGGGGAGCATCTTGCGCCCCAAAGAAAAAGCGGCGGGGCCTTTCGACCCCGCCGCCTGATCTTGCTCTAGACCCGAAGGCTTAGAACTTGGCCTTCACCGCCACGTAGAAGCGACGGCCGAGCACGTCGTAGGTCGACGGATCGGTGTTGGCCTGCACGTACGAGGTGAAGTACGGCGGCTGCTTGTCGGTCAGGTTCGTGACGCCGCCCCGGATCGAGTAGGTGTCGTTGATCTGCCAGCTGCCGTTCAGATCGAAGTAGTCGACGGCGTCGATCTTCTCCGAGGAGTCGGCCGCGTCGACCATCTTGCCGATGTGGCGCCAGCGCACGCCGACGTCCACCGGACCCACGACCCAGCTGGTCGAGGCCGCGAACTTCCACTCGGGGTGGGAGACGGCCACCGAGCTGATCGAGGTGTTGCCGATCGTGCCCTTCAGCTCCTGGAATTCCTCGCCGGCCAGGCTCTGGACCTTGAAGCTGTCGAGGTAGTTGCCCACCACGTTGAACTTCAGCATGCCGTACTTGTCGTCGAGGCCGACCGCGCCCAGGCCGAAGGCCCAGTCCGCCTGGAAGTCGACGCCGGTGGTCTTGTAGCGGGCCAGGTTCAGGTTGGTCAGGGTGAGGGTGTCGATCTCGCCCGTCGAGCTGTTGCGCGAGAACAGGCTGCAATAATAGGCGCTGTTGGCGTCGCCGTTGTAGCACTTGTCCAGCACGGTCGAGGCGTCGATGGTGCCGATCGCGTCCTTGATGTCGATCGAATAGTAGTCGACCGACAGCGACAGGCGTTCGAACAGCGGGTTGTCGAAGCGCGGCGACCAGACGAAGCCGACATTGTAGGTGTTGGCGGTTTCTTCCTTCAGGTCCGGGTTGCCGCCGGTCAGGGCGTTCACCTGGCTGTTGGCGTAGGTGTAGCTGTCGATGATCGCCGACGGCACGCCTTGCGACAGGCAGAGCGTGCGGACGTTGGCGGCGCTGGCGCCGGTCCGGTAGCTGCTGTTGTAGGCGCAGGGGTCTTCGCTGATCGACGGGTAGTCCTGGTTCTGCGGCGAGTAGAGTTCGCCGATCGACGGGGCGCGGACGGCGCGCTGGTAGCCGCCGCGGATGCGGAAGCCGTCGACGACCTCCCAGTCGCCGTCGACCTTGTAGGCGCCGACGGTGCCGATGGTCTGGTAGTCCGACATCCGGTAGCCGGCGTCGAGGTTCAGCGACTTGATGAACGGCAGGTCCTTAAGGACCGGCACCAGGATTTCGCCGTACAGTTCATAGACGTCGGTCGAGGCGTCGATGGCGTCGGCGGCGTTGAAGCCGACCACGTCGCCGGTCGAGAGCAGGCTGTCGGGCACGTACTGGAAGCTGTCGAACTTGTAGTCCGCGCCCCAGGCGCCGCGCACTTCACCGGCCGGCAGGTTGAACAGGCCGCCCTGGAAGTTCAGTTCGACCATGCGCTGTTCGGCGGCCGTCCAGTTCTTGGTCGTGCGCGAGATGTACGAGCGGCACGAATCCGACAGGGCGTTGTTGCCGAACGGGTCATAGCCGCCGGTGCAGATGCTGGCGCCGCCGTCGGCCGCGTCGAGCAGGGTCTGCACGGCCGAGTGGCTGACGTTGCCCGACTGGGTTTCGTTCTGCTCCGAACGGCCGAACGAGGCGTAGAGGTCGTAGGTCCAGTCCTTGAAGCCGGTCGCGCCGCGGACGCCGCCGGCCAGCTGGAAGACGTTGAAGGTGGTTTCCGAGATCCGCGAGCCGACGTCGGTGAAGCGCTTGCGCAGCAGGAAGTCGGCCGTCGGGTCGGCGCGGCTGGCCAGGATGGTCGACAGGTCGGTCGGGATGAAGGGGTTGGTGACCGGCACCGAGAAGCCCGTCGAACCGGCGGCCGGCGACGGGGCCAGGATGGTGCGCGAGTCGTAGTGGGTGAAGTTGAACGAGCCGTAGACCTCGGCGTGCTCGTTGACCTCGTACTCGGTGGCCGCATAGGCCGAGTAGCGGGTCAGCGGCAGCTGCAGCAGGTTCAGGGCGCCGGTGTTGTAGGTGCCGTTCACCGGGATCGTCGAATAGTCGATCGCGTCCGAGCCGGTGTAGTTGACACCGTTGTAGAACAGCGTGCCGTCGTCGTTGAAGCCGAGGTTGGCCGAGCGGCCGACCGAGCCGGCGGCGTAGCCGTACTTGGCGAACACGGCGTCGATGGCGGCCTGGCTGGGCAGGTTCGTGCCGGTGGCGTCATAGCGGCCGTACGGGGTGGTCGACGAGGCGCCGGAGACCTTCGCGAAGTCGCGGGCGGCGTTGTAGACCTCGCCGCGCTGCGAGTAGCTGACCGAGAACACGGCGTGGCCCTTGTCCTCGGCGTACTTGCCGCCGGCGGTCAGGCTCAGCGAGCTTTCCTTGCCGTCGCCCTGCTCGGTGACGCCGTACTGGGCGTCCATCTGCAGGCCGGTGAAGTTCTTGTTGAGCTTGAAGTTCACCACGCCCGACAGGGCGTCCGAGCCGTAGGTCGCCGAGGCGCCGCCCGAGATCACCTCGATGTTCTGGATCAGGGCCGAGGGGATGATGTTGACGTCGACGGTGCCGTCCGAGTTCGACGGAACCACGCGGTGGCCGTCGATCAGCACCATCGTGCGCTGCGTCCCCAGGCCGCGCAGGTCGATGTTGGCCTGGCCGCCGTTCGACGGGTTGTTCGAGGTCGACGACACGGCCGGCACGAACTGCGGCATCTGGTTGAGCAGGGTGTCGACCGTGACCGAACCGGTCTTCTCGATCGCTTCCTGGCCCATGGTCACGATCGGGCTGTTGGAGACGTAGTCGCGGCGCGCGATGCGCGAGCCGGTGACCACCACTTCTTCGACGGCGGAGGCGTCGTCGGTCGTCTGGGCCTGCGCCAGCATCGGCGCGGTCGTCATGGCGATGACGAGCGCGGAAGCGCCCAGCAGATAGGTATTTCTAGCCATTCATAGTCCCCAGTATTCGCCAAGGCTTCGCGGCCAAGGCCATGGTGGCGGAATAAAATTTCGCCGTGGGGCAGGGATGGGCGGGGTTTGTTTCGCGATTGTGAGGTGAAAGTTCTGTAACGTTCGGGTGAATTACCAGAACGTCGGAATGTGGTTTGTCGCCAATCGTATACCGCAGGCTTTCGGTCAGATCGGATATCTGTCGGAAACCTATGGCGTGATCTTTGAAGCAAACCGCCGTTTTGTGTTGTGCTTGACGCAAACTGGCCGCGTGGCCCGGCAGCCACACCCCGTGTTCGTCTTTCGCCATGGCGGCGCAGGCGCCCAAACTGTAGTCTTTCGACCATGTCCGATGCTTCCGCCCGCCTTCGCCCTGCCTTGGAATGGCGTGCGCCCGGGCGCGCCGCGCCGATCGAGCGCTGGGCCCCCACCGAGGTCGCCGTGGGGCTGTCCTTCGACGGTCGGCCGCACACCGTGCTGATGGCGACGCCGCGCGACGTGGCCGACCTGGCTCGGGGCTTCACCATCACCGAAGGCGTCGCTGCGCCCGAGGAGATCGCCTCCGTCGCGGTCCGCGAGGAAGAGCTTGGCCTGCTGGTCGATGTGCGCCTCGTCGAGGGGGCGGCCCGTAGGAAGGCCAGGCCGCGCAAGCTTGAGGGGCGGTCGAGCTGCGGTCTGTGCGGCGTGCAGCGCCTGGCCGACGCGGTGCGGCCCCTGCCGCCGGCGGCCGCCGGCATTTCTATCGCCCATGCGGCGGTGCCGGCCGCCCTGGCCGATCTCGAGGCTGTCCAGGCCCTAGGGCGCAGCACCCGCGCCACGCACGCGGCCGCCTTCTGCGATGTCGACGGCCGGGTTCGGCTGCTGGCCGAGGACGTCGGTCGTCACAACGCCCTGGACAAGCTGGCCGGGGCCATGGCCCGCGAGGGCCGCGACGCCGGGGGCGGTTTCGTTCTGGTCACCAGCCGCTGCTCGTTCGAGATGGTCGAGAAGGCCGTGCGCATGGGCGCCGGCATGATCGTGGCGGTGTCGGCGCCGACCGACCTGGCCGTGCGCCGGGCCGAGGAGGCGGGCCTGACCCTGGTCGCCCTGGCCCGGCCCGACGGCCACATGGTGTTTTCCCGTCCCGACCGGCTGGTCGAGGCGGCGCTGGAGGTTGCGTGATGGCGGATGATTCCAATCCGGTCGGGGGCAAGATCCCGGGCGTGAAGCCCTATGACGCGCCGGCCGGCGGCTGGGGCGCGCTGAAGGCCGTGGCCGGCGCCCTGGCCGACCAGGAGACCATCGTCGAGGGCGGCAAGACCCTGATGCGGGCCAACCAGCCCGAGGGCTTCGACTGCCCCGGCTGCGCCTGGCCCGATCCCAAGCACACCTCGTCGTTCGAGTTCTGCGAGAACGGCGCCAAGGCCGTGGCCTGGGAGGCGACGGCCAAGCGCGCCACGCCCGAGGTGTTCGCCGCCCACACCGTCAGCGAGATGCTTACCTGGAGCGACCACGCCATCGAGGACCTGGGGCGCCTGACCCACCCCATGGCCTATGACGCCAAGAGCGACCGCTACCTGCCCATCGACTGGAGCGAGGCCTTCGCCCGCACCGGCGCGGCGATCCAGGCGCTGGAGAGCCCGCACCAGGCCGAGTTCTACGCCTCGGGCCGGGCCAGCAACGAGGCGGCCTTCCTGTTCCAGTTGCTGGGCCGCAAGGTCGGCACCAACAATTTCCCCGACTGCTCGAACATGTGCCACGAGCCGACCAGCGTCGGCCTGCCGGACTCGATCGGCATGGGCAAGGGCTCGGTCAGCCTGGAGGACTTCGACCACGCCGACCTGATCCTGTGCTTCGGCCACAACCCGGGCACCAACCACCCGCGGATGATGGCGACCCTGCGTGAAGCCTCGCGCAGAGGCGCGACGATCATGGCCTTCAACCCGCTGGTCGAGCGGGCGCTGGAGCGGTTCGCCTCGCCGCAGGATCCGGTCGAGATGGCGACCCTGTCGTCGACCCCGATCGCCTCGCGCTATTATCAGGTGAATGTCGGCGGCGACGCAGCCGTGGTGCAGGGGCTGATGAAGGCCGTCCTGGCCTTCGACCGCGCCGCGCGGGGCGCCGACGAGCCGGCCGTCCTCGACGACGACTTCATCGCCGAACACACGGCGGGCTTCGATGACCTGGCGGCGCATCTCGACGCGCTGTCCTGGGACGAGATCGTCGGCGTCGGCGGCCTGTCGCGGGCCGAGATCGAGGAGGCCGCCGCCATCTACGCCCGGTCCAGCGCCGCGATCCTGTGCTACGGCATGGGCCTGACCCAGCATCGCAACTCGTCCAGCACGGTGCAGCAGCTGGTGAACCTGCTGCTGCTGCGCGGCAACATCGGTCGGGCGGGGGCGGGGATCTGTCCGCTGCGGGGCCACTCCAACGTCCAGGGCGACCGCACGGTCGGCATCTGGGAGAAGCCGTCGGCGGCCCTGCTCGACTCCCTGGCCAAGGTGTTCGGCTTTACCCCGCCGCGCGAGCATGGCCACACTGTCGTCGAGGCCATCGAGGCCATGGGCGCCGGCGAGACCAAGGTGTTCGTCGGCCTGGGCGGCAATTTCGCCGTCGCCGCGCCCGATCCCGTGCGCACCCATGCGGCCATGCGGATGGTCGATTTCGCGGCCCACATCGCCACCAAGCCCAACCGCACCCACCTGCTGGTCGGCCGCGAGGCGCTGCTGCTGCCCTGTCTGGGGCGTACGGAAATGGACCTGCAGGGCGGGGTGCGCCAGTCGGTGACCGTCGAGGACTCGATGTCGATGGTCCACGCCTCGCGCGGCCTCAACCCTCCCGCCTCCGAGCACCTGATGTCCGAGCCGGCCATCGTCGCCGGCATCGCCCGCGCGGCCCTGGGCGCCGATGACGCCACCGATTGGGAGGGGCTGACGGCTGACTACGACCGGATCCGCGACCTGATCGAGCAGGTCTTCCCGACCCAGTTCACCGACTACAACGCGCGCGTCCGCCAGCCGGGCGGCTTCCGCCTGCCGGTGCCGCCGGCCGAGCGCAAGTGGACCACGCCGTCGGGCAAGGCCAACTTCCTGCCGCACACGGGGCTGGACGATCCGCGCCGGGGCGACGCCTCGGTGATGTTGCTGACCACCCTGCGCAGCCACGACCAATACAACACCACCATCTATGGCGAGAACGACCGCTATCGGGGGGTCTTCGGCCGGCGCGACGTGGTCTTCGTCAATCCGGAAGACCTGGCGGCGCTGGGCGTGGCGGAGGGCCAACGCATCGACCTGGCGGCCGCCTTCGATGAAACCGGTGCGCGAGTCGTGCGTGGCTTCACGGCCGTGGCGCGAAAAATTCCGCGTGGGTGCGTGGCCGCATACTATCCGGAAACCAATGCTCTAGTAGCACTTGAGGATCACGACCGGCGTAGTGGTACGCCGGCCTACAAGTCGGCGCCTGTGCGGTTAACCCTGCACGGCGGTTGACGGAGGGCCGCTGATCCACGCCCGGCGTAGTCCGCAAGGACGGGGAGCAGGGTGCTGGACACGGGATTGCAGGCGCGGGTCATCGAGGTCGCCGACCTCAACGCCGCCGAGCGCGCGCGCTGGAACGCCCTGCGCGCCGCCGAGCCGGTGCTGGGCGGTCCGTACTTTGATCTCCGCTATGTCGAGGCGGCCGCGGCCTGCGCGCCCGGCTCGCGGGTCGCCGTGCTGGAGCGCGGCGGCCGCATCGTCGGCTTCCTGCCTTTCCAACGGCGTGGCTCGTCGATCCAGCCGCTCGGCGCACCGATGAGCGACTTCCACGGCCTGATTGCCGAGCCCGACCTCTGCTTGCCCGCCGTCCTGGCCCTGCTGGGCGTCGAGCGCATGCGGGTCAGCGGCCTGATCTCGCCCGTACCCTTGCCTGAGCTTTCGGTGCGCTACGCCATGGCCGCCGACCTGTCGGGCGGTTTCGAGGCCTACCAGGCGACACGCAGCTCGACTTTCCTGAAGGACAAGCGCCGCCGCGCCCGCGCCCTGGAGCGCGACCACGGCCAGATGGTCTTCACCTTCGAGCGGCCGGCGCTGGACCTGCTGGCCTGGCTGGTCGCCCAGAAGCGGGCCCAGATCCGTCGCACCCACCAGCACGACATCTTCGCCTGCGGCTGGACCATCGATCTCCTCAACCGCCTGGCCGAAAGCGACGCGCCCGACTTTGGCCTGCGCCTGGCCGTGCTGCGCGCCGGCGGGACGATCGTGGCGGCCGAGCTTGGCCTGACCGCCGGCGACCGCCATCACCTGTGGTTCCCGATCTACGACCCCGCCTTCGCGCGCTATTCGCCGGGCGCGCTGATGACGCTGGAGACCTTGCGGGTCGCGGCCGCGCGGGGGATCGCCCGCGTCGACTTCGGGCCCAGCGAGGAAGCCTACAAGGAAGACTTCGCCGTGCCGATGGAGCCGGTGCTCGAGGGCGCGGTGGCCATGCGGCCGTCACTGATGGCCCACCTGCGCGGCGCGCCCGGCGCCGACCGCATCGACGAGGTCGGCAAGCGGCTGGCCCGCCGTCTCGACCGCATCGCCGCCTGCGAGCCCGGCCTGATCGGCCAGGTCAAGGGCGGCGCCAGCTTCGTCACCGGCCTTGGCCGGCGTCACCCGGCCGTCGGCGCGGGGATCGGCGTCGGCATCGGCCTTGGCTTGAGTCTCGGCCTGCTGGCCGACTGAGGGAGATGCAAGGCTTATGACCCGTCTCGTCGCGCCCTGGTCGGACGACCAGGTTGGAAGCTTCCGCAAGAGCCCGATCACCTTCCGCCACAACCTGGCGGAAACCGGACTGTTCGACGACGACGCCCTGGCGCGCCTGCTCGACGCCTATCCGGCCGAGCTCTACGACATCAACCTGTTCGACTTCGACGCCGAGGGGCAGTCCACGATGCGCACCGGCGCGCGCGGGCGCCTGCCGGGGCGCGAGGTGCTGGAAGGCGTCAAGCAGGGCCGCATCTGGGTGCAACTGCGCCGGGCCGAGGCCTGGTACCCGGCCCTGACCCCGCTGATGAAGCAGGCCTTCGACGAGATCGGCGGGCAGGCGAGGGGCTTTTCGCCGGTCCAGCTGAACGGCCAGCTGATCATGTCGGCTCCGGGCGCTAAGGTGCCGTTCCACGCCGACGCGCCGGGCGTCATCCTGTTCCACCTGCGCGGCCGCAAGCGGATCTGGATCTATCCGGTCGACGAGGACCACATGCCCCAGCAGGGTATGGAAAACATCATGCTCAAGCAGCAGACCGAGGACCTGCCTTATCGTCGCGACATGGACGCGGCCGCGGCGGTGTTCGACCTGGAGCCGGGGATGGCCGCCAGCTGGCCGCTGCATGCGCCGCACCGGATCGAGAACCTCGGCACCTTCAACGTCTCGCTGTCGATCGACTATCAGACCTGGGGCTCGCGCCTGACCAACGGCGCGCACTTCGCCAACGGCGTGCTGCGGCGTTGGGGCCTGCCCATCGCGGCCATGGACAAGACGCCGATGGCGGCGCGCGCCGGCCTCTGGGCGGCCTCGCTGGGCCTCAAGCGCCTGCGGCTGGTCGAGGACAGGATCAAGGGCCTCGAGCGCAGCTTCGAGATCGGTGACGCCCAGAAGGCGGCCTGACGCGGTTCGTGACAACAGCGTCATGACCTCGAATTAAGTCGTGCGACGCGGCCTCGCCGACTAGCGTTCCCTCAACGCAAGCCATCCGAGGGGACTAAAAAGATGCGCGCACTCATCAGCCTGGCCGCCGGCGCGGCCGTTGTCGCCCTGGCCGGCGCGGCCGCCGCCGAGCCGACGGTGAAGATCAAGGACGCCGTCGCCCGCGTCACCATCATTCCCGAAGCCCGTAGCGACGTGAAGGTCGAGTTCCTGACCACCAATGGCGGCCTGCCGCTGGAGGTGCGCAAGGTCGGCGGCCAGACGATCATCGACGGCAACCTGCGCCTCAAGCGCATCCAGAGCTGCAACAGCCGGGGCGAGGGCTCCGCAGTGCGGGTCCGCGACCTGGGCGAGGTGCAGTGGAAGGACATTCCGCAGGTGGCCATCCGCGTGCCGATGAACGTGTCGGTCGCCGCCTCGGGCGCTGTCTACGGCAGCGTCGGCCGCAGCGACAGCGTCGAACTGGCCAATGCCGGCTGTGGGGATTGGACCGTCGCCAACACCCGCGGCAAGCTGGAGATCAGCCTGGCCGGCTCGGGCGACACCAAGGCCGGCAGCGCCGCCAAGGCCGAGATCAACCTGGCCGGCGCGGGCGACATCAGCCTGCAGGAAGTGTCGGACCTGGAAGTGTCGATCGCCGGTTCGGGCGACGTGAAGGCCGCGGCGCTGCGCGGCGGCGACCTCGACGTCAGCATCGCCGGATCGGGCGGGGTCAAGGTCGCCGGCGGCCGGGCCCGCGACATCGACGTCAGCATCATGGGCTCGGGCGACGTGACCTTCGGCGGCGAGGCCGACCGGGTGTCGTTGTCGGTGGCCGGCTCGGGCGATATCCGCGTGGCCAAGGTCAACGGCTCGGTCAAGAAGTCGGCCATGGGCTCGGGCAACATCTATATCGGCCAGTGAGCTGACAAGCCGGTGAGCCTGGGCGCCGTTCGGCGCACATCGGTACGCACATATATAAAGAGAACGCCCCCGGAGCTTTCGCTTCGGGGGCGTCTTGCTTTTCGTCGGAACCCGCCCCGGATAGGAGGGGAGGGCAGGTCCCTTTGAAGCGCTGTCCGTGATCTTCCGGTGGGCGCCGGAAGATCACGAAGCTTCCGGCTTAGCGGACCAGGAAGCCGAACAGGTCGCTGCCGGTGGCCAGGTCGGCGCCGGCGGCGTTGCGGGCCTTCAGGCTGCCGCCGAAGGTGTAGCGCAGGCCAACCTTCACGGCGTCCGACTTCAGGTCGGCCAGGTCATCGGCTTCGCTGTGGGTATACTTGGCGAAGGTCGACCAGCCGGTGTTGGCGAACTTGTATTCGCCACCGACGTTGATGTCCCAGATGTCGGCGTCGACGAGGCCGTCAACGTTCGACCAGCCGAGGCCGGCGTCCAGACGGAAGTCGTCCGAAACGAAGTAGTTGGCGCCGGCGCGGACGGTCCACAGGTCGGCGTCCAGGTCGTTCGACTGACCGTAGGCGGCGAGACCCGTCAGGGTCACGTTGCCGAGGTACTTCTGGGCTTCGCCACCGACGGCCCACAGGGTGTCGTTCGACGGACGCGACAGGGCGGTGAAGCCGCCGATGCGCAGGCCGTTGCCGACGACGGTCGTGGCGTGCACGGCGCCGGTGGCGACGGTGCGTTGCGAGACGTCGCTGTCGGCGATCGAGACGTCGGCAGCGCCGGTGATCGTCCACGAACCGGTCGGGATGGCGACCGAGCCGTCGATGACGACCGAGGTGCCGTCGGCGTCGCCGGCGCGGGTGTCGATGTTGTTGTAGTCAACGGCGGCGCCGACCGAACCGATGTTCTGGGCGAAAGCGGGAGCCGAGACGGCGACGGCCAGCACGGCGGCGGCGGCGAACAGTTGGGTCTTCATAGTGGGTAATCCCCTTACTCATGTGGTCTCGACGGCGGGCGGTCGTTTTGGGGAGGGCCTCCCTACCGTCGAGCGGGGCGGATCTATGAAGGTTCGATGACGGCCGCAAGGCTCTGTCGGACCGTTCGAGGCGTTATGGTGCGCAAATACTACACTTGCAGGAACGAATTGAGTTTCTATACGCGCGTGTCGCGCACAAAGATTGTGTGTATCGGGCCCAAGTCGGTGAACATTGCTTTTTGGTCAGCCGTGTTTTGGTCACAAGTGTTAAGCGATCGTGCTGGGATCGGCGGCTTTACGTCTTGTTAAACAAGCCGTCGCGAAAGCCCGCCGGGACCGCTTGACGAAACCGATTCAGGCACGTAAAAGCGCCCCTCTGTTGGACCGGCTGTGAGCTCTAGGGCTCAAACGCGGTTCGCAAGCGACCCGTAACCAGGCGTCCTTCTCATCCAGAGGAGGGTTCTCCTCGGAGGACGGCGTGGTTGCGGATCACCGGCCCTCGCAAGCGATTGCGCGGGCCAATTTGTTTTGCGGACGCTGCGTTCGGAGTTCTCGAAAGAGGAGTCCGGGTTGGTCTTTGAAATGGTTCGAGACGCGGGCGCAGCCCACTAGGAAACCGAGCGATATGGATCGTCAGAACATCCGCATCCGGCTCAAGGCCTTCGATCACCGCGTGTTGGATCATTCCACGCGCGAGATCGTGAACACGGCCAAGCGCACGGGTGCGACGGTGCGGGGCCCCATCCCCCTGCCCACGCTTATCGAAAAATTCACCGTCAACCGTTCGCCGCACGTCGACAAGAAGTCGCGCGAGCAGTTCGAGATCCGTACGCACAAGCGCGTCCTCGACATCGTTGACCCGACTCCGCAGACCGTGGACGCGCTGATGAAGCTCGACCTGTCGGCCGGCGTTGACGTCGAAATCAAGCTGTAAGGAGGGCCGAACTGATGACTCTCCCCGCTAACCGCACCGGCCTGATCGCCAAGAAGCTCGGCATGACCCGCTTCTTCGACGAAGCCGGTCAGCACGTGCCGGTCACCGTCCTGTCGCTCGACGGTTGCCAGGTCGTGGCTCAGCGCACCGTCGAGAAGGACGGTTACACCGCCCTGCAGCTCGGCGCCGGCGCCAAGAAGCCCAAGAACACCTCGAAGGCCGAGCGCGGTCACTTCGGCAAGAACTCGGTCGAGCCCAAGCGGATCGTCGCCGAATTCCGCGTCGATGAAGCTGCTCTGATCGAAGTGGGCGCGGAATTCACCGCCGACCACTACGTCGCCGGCCAGAAGGTCGACATCCAGGGCGTCACCGTCGGTAAGGGTTTCGCCGGCGCCATGAAGCGCTGGAACTTCGGTGGTCTTCGCGCCACCCACGGTGTCTCGGTCTCGCACCGTTCGCACGGTTCGACGGGTAACCGCCAGGATCCGGGTCGTACGTTCCCGGGCAAGAAGATGGCTGGTCACCTGGGTCAAGAAACCGTCACCACCCTCAACGTCACCGTCTGGAAGGTCGACGTCGAGCGCGGCCTGATCCTGGTCAAGGGCGCCGTCCCGGGCCACGAAGGCAGCTACGTGAAGATCCGCGACGCCGTGAAGAAGGCCGCTCCGGCCGACCTGCCGCGTCCGGGCGCCTTCCGTAAGGCTGGCGAGGCTGCTCCGGCTGCTGAAACCCCCGCTGAAGAGGCCCCCGCGGCGACGACCGAAGAGGGCGAAGGCTAATGAAACTCGACGTCATCAAACTTGACGGCGGCAAGGCCGGTTCCGTGGATCTCGACGACGCCATCTTCGGCATCGAAGACATCCGCGGCGACATCCTGCAGCGCGTCGTCACCTGGCAGCTGGCCAAGCGCCGCTCGGGCAACCACAAGATTCAAGTCCGCAACGAGGTCTCTCGTACGGGCAAGAAGATGTACAAGCAGAAGGGCACCGGCGGCGCTCGTCACGGCTCGCGTCGTGCGGCTCAGTTCGTCGGCGGCGCCAAGGCTCACGGCCCGGTCGTCCGCAGCCACGCTTTCGACCTGCCGAAGAAGATCCGGGCTCTGGCTCTGCGCCACGCCCTGTCCTCGAAGGCCAAGGCCGGCTCGCTGCTGGTTCTCGACAGCGCCGTTCTGACCGAAGCCAAGACGGCCGCCCTGCGCGCCAACTTCGACAAGATCGGTCTGAAGAACGCCCTGGTCATCGCTGGTCCGGAAGTGGACGCGAACTTCAAGCTCGCCGCCCGCAACATTCCGAACGTGGACGTGCTGCCGAACGCCGGCCTGAACGTCTACGACGTGCTGCGTCGCCACACCCTGGTCCTGACCAAGGACGCGGTGGAAGCGATCTCGGCTCGTTTCGCTGAGAAGGAAGCCGCGTAATGGCCGCTACCGCCCGCCACTACGACACGATCCTGTCGCCGGTGATCACCGAAAAGACGACCCTGCTCAGCGAGCAGAACAAGGTTGTCTTCAAGGTGGCCGCCGATGCGTCGAAGGACGAAATCGCCGCCGCAGTCGAAGAGCTGTTCAAGGTCAAGGTCACCAAGGTCAACACCCTGGTCGCCAAGGGCAAGACCAAGCGCTTCCGTGGCATCGTCGGTCGCCGCACCGACGTCAAGAAAGCGATCGTGACCCTGGCCGAAGGCCAGTCGATCGACATCACGACGGGGCTCTAAGACATGGCCTTGAAGCACTTTAACCCGACCAGCCCCGGCCAGCGCGGCCTGGTGCTGATCGATCGCAGCGAACTCCACAAGGGTCGCCCGGAAAAGAAGCTCGTTGAGGGCCTCTCGAAGTCGGGCGGTCGTGGCGGCAACGGTCGTATCGCCGTTCGCTTCCGCGGCGGCGGCGCCAAGCGCCTCTACCGTCTGGTGGACTTCAAGCGTCGTAAGCAAGGCACGGCCACGGTCGTTCGCCTCGAGTACGATCCGAACCGCACCGCGTTCATCGCCCTGATCAAGTATCAGGACGGCGAGCTGGCCTACATCCTGGCCCCGCAACGCCTCAAGGCCGGCGACGAAGTCGTCACCGCCGAGAAGGTCGACGTGAAGCCGGGCAACGCCTCGCCGCTGCGCACGCTGCCGATCGGCACGATCATCCACAACGTCGAACTGAAGCCCGCCAAGGGCGGCCAGATCGCCCGTTCGGCTGGCGCCTACGCCCAGCTGGTCGGTCGTGACGCCGGCTACGCCCAGATCCGCCTGAACTCGGGCGAGCTGCGCATGGTCCTCGACACGTGCATGGCCACCGTCGGCGCGGTTTCGAACCCCGACCACATGAACGAAAACCTCGGCAAGGCCGGTCGTGTTCGTCACATGGGGCGTCGCCCGCACGTCCGCGGCGTCGCCATGAACCCGGTCGACCACCCCCACGGTGGTGGTGAAGGCCGCACCTCGGGCGGCCGCCACCCGGTGACCCCGGCTGGTAAGCCGACCAAGGGCGCCAAGACCCGCGTCAACAAGGCCACGGACAAGTTCATCATCCGTTCGCGCCACAAAGCGAAGAAGGGCCGCTAAGCCATGACCCGCTCCGTCTGGAAAGGCCCGTTTGTCGACGGGTACCTCCTGAAGAAGGCCGACGCCGCTCTGTCGTCGGGCCGCAAGGACGTCATCAAGACCTGGTCGCGTCGTTCGACCATCATGCCGCAGTTCGTCGGCCTGGTGTTCGGCGTGCACAACGGCCAGAAGCACGTCCCGGTCTCCGTGTCGGAAGACATGGTCGGCATGAAGTTCGGCGAGTTCGCTCCCACGCGTAACTTCCCGGGCCACGCTGCCGACAAGAAGGCCAAGAGGAAGTAATCATGGCCAAGCAAAAGCAAGCTCGCCGCCTTGAAGGCGTTGAGGCGATGGCCAAGGTGCGCACCCTGCGCACCAGCGCCCGCAAGCTGAACCTGGTCGCTCAGTCCATCCGTGGCCTGAACGTCCAGCGCGCTCTGAACGAGCTCGAATTCAGCCACAAGCGCATCGCCCAAGACGTCCGCAAGGCGCTGTACTCGGCGATCTCGAACGCCGAGAACAACCACAACCTCGACATCGACTCTCTGGTCGTGTCCGAGGCCTATGTGGGCAAGAACCTGGTGATGAAGCGCTTCTCGCCCCGCGCCCGCGGTCGTGCGACGCGCGTGGAAAAGCCGTTCTCCGAGATCACGATCGTGGTCCGCGAACTGGGTGAGGCCGCCTAATGGGTCAGAAAGTCAATCCGGTCGGGCTGCGGCTCGGCGTGAACCGCACCTGGGACAGCCGTTGGTTCTCCGACGGCGACCAGTACGGCAAGATGCTGCACCAGGACCTGGCCATCCGCGCCGCCCTGAAGAAGCGCCTGTACCAAGCTGGCGTCTCGCGCATCATCATCGAGCGCCCGCACAAGAAGTGCCGCATCACGATCTATGCCGCTCGTCCGGGCGTCATCATCGGCAAGAAGGGCGCTGACATCGAGAAGCTCCGCAAGGACCTCTCGGTGATGACCGAAGGCGAAGTCCACCTGAACATCGTCGAGATCCGCAAGCCGGAAACCGACGCTCAGCTGGTCGCCGAGTCCATCGCTCAGCAACTCGAGCGCCGGATCGCCTTCCGTCGTGCGATGAAGCGTTCGATCCAGTCGGCCGTGCGTCTCGGCGCCAAGGGCGTCCGGATCAACGTCTCGGGCCGCCTCGGCGGCGCCGAAATCGCCCGCATGGAATGGTACCGCGAAGGTCGCGTTCCGCTGCACACCCTGCGCGCGGACATCGACTACGGTTTCGCTGAAGCCAAGACCACCTACGGCATCATCGGCGTGAAGACCTGGATCTTCAAAGGCGAAGTGCTGGAGCATGACCCGATGGCGCTGGACAAGCGTCTCGCTTCCGAATCCGGCCCGGCCGGTGAAGGCGGTGGACGTGAGCGCGGCGATCGCCCGGACCGCGGCGACCGCGGCCGCCGCAATCGGGACTAAGGATAGAGCGCTATGCTGTCACCGAAGAAAACCAAGTTCCGCAAGCAGTTCAAGGGCCGCATCCACGGCGCCTCGAAGGGCGGCACCCTGCTGAACTTCGGCTCCTACGGCCTCAAGGCCGTTGAGCCGGAGCGCATCACGGCTCGCCAGATCGAAGCTGCTCGTCGCGCCATCACCCGCCAGATGAAGCGTCAAGGCCGCGTCTGGATCCGTATCTTCCCCGACGTGCCGGTCACCGGCAAGCCGGCCGAAGTCCGGATGGGTAAGGGCAAGGGCGCCGTCGATTACTGGGCCGCTCGCGTGGCCCCCGGCCGCATCATGTTCGAAATCGACGGCGTGCCGGACGATGTCGCGCGTGAAGCGCTGCGCCTCGGCGCGGCGAAGCTGCCGATCCGCACTCGTGTGGTCACCCGCCTCGACGCGGGCGTGGCCGTGGAGGCTTGAGGCTCATGAAGATCGCCGACATCCGGGGCCTGACCCCCGATCAACTCGCCGAAACCCTGATCAACCTGAAGAAAGAGCAGTTCAACCTGCGCTTCCAGGCCGCCACGGGTCAGGTCGAGAAGACCCACCGCGTGAACGAAATCCGCAAGGATATCGCGCGGATCAAGACCGTGCTGCGCGCCAAGGCCGCGGCGTAAGGAGAACGATATGCCCAAGCGTATCCTCGAAGGGGTCGTCGTCTCCGATAAGGGTGACAAGACCGTTGTGGTGAAGGTGGAACGCACCATCGTTCACCCCCTTCTCAAGAAGATCGTGCGCCGCTCTAAGAAGTACCACGCGCACGACGAAGCCAATGTGTACAAGACGGGCGAAACCATTCGCATCGTCGAGTGCGCTCCGAAGTCCAAGCTGAAGACCTGGGAAGCCCTTCCCAAGGCTTCGGCCTAAGTCTGGAAGGTCTAAACCATGATCCAGATGCAAACTAACCTGGACGTCGCCGACAACTCTGGCGCTCGCCGGGTCATGTGCATCAAGGTGTTGGGCGGCGCAGGCCGTCGCTACGCCAGCGTTGGCGACGTCATCGTCGTCTCCGTGAAGGAAGCCATCCCGCGCGGTCGCGTGAAGAAGGGTGACGTTCTGCGCGCCGTCGTGGTTCGCGTGAACCAAGGCCTGAAGCGCAAAGACGGTTCGATGATCCGCTTCGACAAGAACGCGGCCGTCATCGTCAACAAGCAGAGCGAGCCGGTCGGCACGCGGATCTTCGGCCCGGTTCCCCGTGAACTGCGCGCCAAGAACCACATGAAGATCATCTCCCTCGCGCCGGAGGTGCTGTAATGGCTGCTAAGATCAAGAAGGGCGACCGCGTCGTCGTTCTCGCCGGCAAGGACAAGGGCAAGCAAGGCGCTGTGACCCAAGTCCTGCCGAAGGATAACCGGGTTGTCGTGGAGGGCGTGAACATGGTCGCCCGCCACACCAAGCCGACCCAAGCCGACCCCCAGGGCGGCATCAAGCACAAGGAAGCCGCGCTGCACGTCTCGAACGTCGCCGTCGTGGACTCCAATGGCAAGCCCACCCGCGTCGGCTTCAAGATCGAAGGCGACAAGAAGGTGCGCGTCGCCAAGACGACCGGCGAGGTGATCAATGGCTGATCAAGCTTACGAGCCCCGGCTGAAGACCGTCTATCGCGAGCGCATCCGCGCCGCGATGAAGGAGCAGTTCGGCTACACCAACGAGATGCAGATCCCCAAGCTGGACAAGATCGTCCTGAACATGGGTATCGGCGAAGCCGTGGCCGACTCCAAGAAGGCCCAGCTGGCTCTGAAGGAACTGGAAGCGATCGCCGGCCAAAAGCCCGTCGCGACCCGCGCCCGCAAGTCGATCGCCGGCTTCAAGCTGCGCGAAGGCATGGTGGTCGGCGCGAAGGTCACCCTTCGCAAGGACCGGATGTTTGAATTCCTCGACCGCCTGGTCACGATCGCGCTGCCGCGCGTGAAGGACTTCCGTGGTCTGAACGGCAAGAGCTTCGACGGCCGTGGCAACTACGCCATGGGCCTGAAGGAGCACCTGGTGTTCCCGGAAATCAACTATGACCAGATCGAGCAGATCTGGGGCATGGACATCATCGTCTGCACCACTGCGAAGTCCGACCAGGAAGCCAAGGCTCTCCTGAAGGAATTCCAGTTCCCGTTCGTCAACTAAGAGAGCGGGAAGGGAAAGAAACCATGGCCAAGAAAAGCGCCGTCAACCGCAACGAAGCCGTCAAGGCTCTCGTCAAGCAATACGCCGAAAAGCGCGCCGCGCTGAAGGCGATCGCCAACGACGAGACCCTGCCGCTCGAGGAACGCTTCGAGGCTCGCCTCAAGCTGGCGAAGCTGCCCCGCAGCAGCTCGCCGATCCGCATCCGCAACCGCTGCGAAGTCACGGGCCGTCCGCGCGCCTATTACCGCAAGCTTAAGATGAGCCGTGTGGCCCTTCGCGAACTTGGTTCGCAAGGCCTGATCCCCGGCCTCGTCAAGTCGAGCTGGTGAGGACGATCAGATGTCGATGAACGACCCCCTGAGCGACATGATCGCTCGCATCAAGAACGCCGCCCTGCGCAAGCGCAACAAGGTCTCGACGCCGGCTTCCAAGCTGCGCGCCCGCGTCCTCGACGTGCTGGCCGACGAGGGCTACATCCGCGGCTACTCGCTGGTCGAGAAGCCCGGTGCGTTCCCCGAATTCGAGATCGAGCTCAAGTACTTCGACGGTGAGCCCGTGATCGCCGAGATCAGCCGCGTGTCCAAGCCTGGCCGTCGCGTCTATTCGTCGATCAAGGACCTCAAGCCGATCAAGAACGGCCTGGGCATCTCGATCCTGTCGACGCCGAAGGGCGTCATGTCGGACACCGCTGCACGCGACGCTAACGTCGGCGGCGAAGTCCTCTGCCGCGTCTACTAGGCGCGGGAGGGAAAGAGCATGTCACGTATCGGTAAGAAAGCCGTCGCAATCCCCTCGGGCGTGCAAGTCACGCTCGCGGGTCAGACGGTCACGGTGAAGGGCCCGAAGGGTCAGCTGTCGTGGACGATCGCCGACGAAGTCGAAGTCAAGCAAGAGGGCGCTGAGCTCCTGCTGACTCCGCGCGTCGACACGAAGCGCGCCAAGGGCATGTGGGGTCTGTCCCGCACTCTGGTGGCCAACATGGTGCACGGCGTCACCGCCGGCTTCGAGGAAAGCCTCGAGCTGGTCGGCGTCGGTTACCGCGCCGCCATGAAGGGCACCGCCCTGAGCCTCCAACTCGGTTTCAGCCACGACGTGGACGTTGAGGCTCCGGCCGGCGTCACCTTCGCTGTGCCGAAGCAAACCGAAATCAAGATCGCCGGCATCGACAAGCAGGCGGTCGGCGAGATTGCCGCGAAGATCCGCCGCATTCGTCCGCCTGAGCCGTACAAGGGCAAGGGCGTGCGCTATGCTGGCGAGAAGGTTCGCCGCAAGGAAGGCAAGAAGAAGTAAGCCATGGCGCTCTCTCCTCGTGAATCGGCGGCCAAGCGCGCTCAGCGCAACCGGACCCGCCTCAAGTCGCTGGCCAACGGCCGTCCGCGCCTGTCGGTCTTCCGCTCGTCCAAGAACATCTACGCCCAGGTCATCGATGATGAACGCGGCGTGACCCTGGCGTCGGCTTCCACCCTGGAAGCCGAAGGCAAGGGCGCGGATAAGGACGCTGCGGCCGCCGTCGGCAAGCTCGTCGCCGAGCGCGCGATCGAAAAGGGCGTCAAGGACGTCGTCTTCGATCGTGGCGGCTACATCTTCCACGGACGGGTGAAAGCCCTGGCCGACGCCGCGCGCGAAGCCGGCCTGAACTTCTAAGGGAAACACAATGGCTCGTGGTGACCAACAGCGCGGTGAAGGCGGTCAACGCCGTGACCGTCGCGACCGCAACGCCCCCGAAGAGCGGGTCGACAGCGACATCGTCGAAAAGCTCGTCCACATCAACCGCGTCGCCGCCACCGTGAAGGGCGGCCGTCGCTTCAGCTTCGCCGCTCTGATGGTCGTTGGCGACCAAAAGGGCCGCGTCGGCTTCGGTCATGGCAAGGCGCGTGAAGTGCCGGAAGCCATCCGCAAGGCGACCGAAGAAGCCAAGAAGACCATGATCCGCGTCCCGCTCCGCGAGTCGCGTACCCTGCACCACGACGGCGCTGGCCGTTGGGGCGCTGGCAAGGTCATGATGCGCGCTGCCCCTCCCGGCACGGGCGTCATCGCCGGTGGTCCGATGCGTGCGGTTCTCGAAACCCTGGGCGTCCAGGACGTCGTGGCCAAGTCGACGGGTTCCTCGAACCCGTACAACATGGTCCGCGCCACGTTCGAAGCCCTGAAGGTCCAGTCGTCGCCCCGCCAGATCGCCGCCAAGCGCGGCAAGAAGGTTGGCGACATCCTCGGCCGTCGCGCCGACGGCGCTTCGTCGCCGGAAGCCATCGAGGGCTAAGTCATGGCTGAAGCTAAGCAAGTCACGGTCCGCCAAACCGGCAGCCCGATCCGTCGCGAAAAGGACCAGCGCGCTACGCTCGCCGGTCTGGGTCTCAACAAGCTGGGCCGCGTGTCCACGCTGGAAGACACCCCGTCGGTCCGCGGCATGATCCGCAAGGTCGCGCACCTGCTGGAAATCGTCGAGTAAGTCTGTTACACGACGACCCAAGATCGCCACCCCGGTGAAAGCCGGGGTGGTTTTCGTTTGAAGAAACCGCCCGAAAGGGCAGCCGAGTCCGGCCTCGTGGCCGGGCGCAGATCTCCAAGGAGAGGCACATATGACCAAGCTGAACGAACTGGCTCCGGCTCCCGGCTCCACCAAGGGCCGCATGCGCGTCGGCCGCGGCCCGGGCTCGGGCAAGGGCAAGACCGCCGGTCGCGGTGTGAAGGGGCAGAAGGCGCGCTCGGGCGTCGCCATCAACGGCTTCGAAGGCGGTCAAATGCCGCTGCACATGCGCATGCCGAAGCGCGGCTTCAACAACCCCTTCCGCCTCGAGTTCGCTGAAGTGAACCTGTGGCGCCTGGAACAAGCCGTCGAAGCCGGCAAGCTGAAGGCCGGCGCTGACGTCTCGGTCGCCGACCTGGTCGCCGCTGGCGTCATCCGTCGTGAACTCGACGGCGTGAAGCTGCTGGGCAAGGGCGAAATCAAGTCGGCCCTGAAGCTGACCGTCTACTCGGCCACCGAAGCCGCCATCAAGGCCGTCGAGGCCGCCGGTGGTTCGGTCACCGTGACCAAGAAGGCCAAGGCGCAAGCCGAAGCCTAAGACCACAGAGTCATCCCGAGCCGTCCAGCCAGGTGGTCCTGGCGGGCGGCCCGGGAGCCGGGCGGGGTAGGGGCCTTTGCGCACCAGCCCGCCATAAAGCCCCATCGGGATGACGTTCTTTCGAGGCTCGCCGTGACATCACGGCGAGCCTCACCTATGTGTGGCTCCGCACTGGGGCCTACGCCCAGCGATTGGCGATTCCGCCGACGCTTCGGCCAGGCCCCGTACAATACTTGGAGCGCGCTCCGCGTCGTCGCCTTCGACGATCCGGCCGCGCTCTCGTCGTGGGGAATTGAATGGCCTCGGCCGCCGAACAGCTCGCAGCCAACATGAACTTCGGGTCCTTCCAGAAGGCCACCGAACTTCACAAGCGCATCTGGTTTACGCTCATCGCCCTGGTGGTGTTCCGCCTGGGCACCTACGTGCCGATCCCGGGCATCAACCCGGAAGCCTTCGCCAGCGCCTTCGCCGGCCAGTCGAAGGGCATCCTGGGCATGTTCAACATGTTCTCGGGCGGCGCCGTCGAGCGTATGGCCATCTTCTCGCTGAACGTGATGCCCTACATCAGCGCATCGATCATCGTGCAGCTGATGGGCTCGGTGTATCCGCCGTGGGAGAAGCTGAAGAAGGAAGGCGGCGAAGCCGGCCGCAAGACCCTCAACCAGTATACCCGCTACCTGGCCGTCATCCTGGCCCTGGTGCAGTCGTTCTCGATCGCCGTCGGCCTGCAGAGCCAGCCGAACCTGGTCTATTCGGAACTGCCGGGCTGGTTCTTCGTCCTGTCGACCGTGGTCTCGCTGACCGGCGGCACCCTGTTCCTGATGTGGCTGGGCGAGCAGATCACCAGCCGCGGCGTGGGCAACGGCGTGTCCCTGATCATCTTCGCCGGCATCGTAGCGGCCCTGCCGCGCGGTCTTGGCCAGCTGTTCGTCACCGCCCAGAACACCGGCAACTACTTCCCGCTGATGGTGATCTTCGTGCTCGCCGTGGCGGTGATCTTCGCCATCGTGTTCATGGAGCGCTCGCAGCGCCGCCTGCTGGTGCACTATCCCAAGCGCCAGCAAGGCAACCGCATGGTCGGCGGCGACAGCTCGTTCCTGCCGCTGAAGATCAACACCGCGGGCGTCATCCCGCCGATCTTCGCCTCGTCGCTGCTGCTGCTGCCGACGACCGCCATGCAGTTCCTGAACCCGGCCAACCTGCCCAACTGGGCCCAGTGGCTGCCGCCCGTGGTCGGCGCCATGCAGCACGGCCAGCCGCTGTTCATGCTCAGCTATGCCGGCCTGATCATCTTCTTCTCGTTCTTCTACACCTCGGTGGTGTTCAATCCGGACGAGACGGCCGAGAACCTTCGCAAGTACGGCGGCTTCCTGCCGGGCATCCGTCCGGGCAAGCGCACGGCCGAGTACCTCGACTATGTGCTTACCCGCCTGACGGTGATTGGCGCGGCCTACATCACCGCCGTCTGTCTTTTCCCGGAATTGTTGATGGGCGCTCTTGGCAACAAGAACTTCGCCCTCGGCGGCACCTCGATCCTGATCGTGGTGACGGTGACCATGGACACCGTGGCGCAGATCCAGTCCCACCTGCTGGCGCACCAGTACGAGGGCCTGATCAAGAAGTCGAAGTTGCGCGGCGGCCGCGGCGGTCGCTGACGCAAGCGTGAAACCACCCGGAAGCCGGATTGTCACAATCCGGCTTCCGTTTTCTTTGAACGCATTCTAGGTCTGCCCTCGGTGAGGGGCGTCAGACCCTGGGAAACGCGTGAAGGGGCTTTTATGAACTTGATCCTGTTTGGCCCTCCCGGGGCGGGCAAGGGCACCCAGGCCAAGCGACTGGTCGAGCAACGCGGCATGGTCCAGCTGTCGACCGGCGACATGCTGCGCGCGGCGATCGCCTCGGGCTCCGAGCTCGGGCAGAAGGTCAAGGGCGTGCTGGATCGCGGCGACCTGGTCACCGACGAAATCGTCATCGCCCTCATCGAGGAGCGCCTGCCCGAGGCCGAGGCGGCCGGCGGCGCCATCTTCGACGGCTTCCCCCGCACCGTGGCGCAAGCGCAGGCGCTGGACGTCATGCTGGCCAAGCGCGGCCAGAAGATCGACTCCGTCGTGCGACTCGAAGTAGACGAGCCCGCCTTGATCGAGCGGATCACCAAGCGATACGCGGAGCAGGGGCGGTCGGACGACAACCCCGAGACCTTCGTGAACCGTCTGGCCCGCTACAACGCCGACACCGCGCCGCTGCTCCCGTACTATCGCGAGCAAGGCAAGCTGGTGGAAGTGGACGGCATGGGGGCGGTGGAAGCCGTCGCCGCTTCGATCGACGCGACCCTCACGGTCGTGGCGTAAGTTTTAATGGAATCCGTTCCCAGAACGGATTCCGCCATTGACGGATGCGCAACGATCCCTATAACGGGGCGCTTCCGCGAAAGGGCGCGATCTGTGCGCGTCGGTCTGGGTCTTCGGATCGGGCCGAGCGCGCCGTTCGCGTCTTTGGTGCGTGACTAGGAGAACATTAGACGTGGCCCGTATCGCAGGCGTCAACATCCCGACGAACAAGCGCGTTGTCATCGCGCTTCAGTATATTCACGGCATCGGCCCGAAGTCCGCTCGTGACATCGTCACGAAGGTGGGCATCGAGGACGCCCGTCGCGTCAATCAACTGACCGACGCGGAAGTCCTTCAGATCCGTGAAACGATCGACCGTGATTTCACCGTGGAAGGCGACCTGCGTCGCGAAAACTCGATGAACATCAAGCGTCTGATGGACCTGGCCTGCTACCGCGGCCTGCGTCACCGCAAGGGCCTGCCGGTCCGCGGCCAGCGCACCCACACGAACGCTCGTACCCGCAAGGGTCCGGCCAAGCCGATCGCCGGCAAGAAGAAGTAAGGTAGCCTGACCGATGGCCAAGGAACCGGGTCGCGTTAAAAAGCGCGAACGCAAGAACATCACCTCGGGCGTGGCGCACGTGAACGCCTCGTTCAACAACACCATGATCACCATCACGGACGCTCAGGGGAACACCATCTCCTGGTCGAGCGCCGGCATGATGGGCTTCAAGGGCTCGCGCAAGTCGACCCCGTATGCCGCTCAGATGGCCGCCGAAGACGCGGGCAAGAAGGCTGCGGAACACGGCGTGAAGACCCTGGAAGTCAACGTTTCGGGTCCGGGTTCGGGTCGTGAATCGGCCCTGCGCGCCCTGCAGGCCGTCGGCATGACCATCACGACGATCCGCGACGTCACGCCGATCCCGCACAACGGCTGCCGTCCGCCCAAGCGCCGTCGCGTCTAGTATTTTTTAGATCCAATTCTCCTTCGCCGGCTGCGTCAAACGCGGCCGGCGAGTCGCGTTCAAGGGACACCACGTGATCGAAAGAAACTGGAACGAGCTGATCCGTCCTGAGAAGCCGCAGATCGAAACCGGCGCCGACGCGACCCGCAAGGCTCGCATCGTCGCTGAACCGCTCGAGCGTGGTTTCGGTGTGACGCTCGGCAACGCCCTGCGTCGCGTTCTCCTCTCGTCGCTGCAAGGCGCCGCCGTCACCGCCATCCAGATCGATGGCGTGGTGCACGAGTTCTCGTCGCTCGAGGGCGTTCGTGAAGACGTCGTCGACATCGTTCTGAATATCAAGCAACTCGCCGTGCGCATGCACGCCGAGGGCCCCAAGCGCATGACCCTGCGCGCCTCGGGCGCCGGTCCGGTCACCGCTGGCCAGATCGAAACCCCGGCCGACATCGAAATCCTGAACCCCGACCACGTGCTCTGCACGCTGGACGAGGGCGGCTCGGTGCGCATGGAATTCACGGTCAACACCGGCAAGGGCTACGTCCCGGCCGACCAGAACCGTCCGGAAGACGCGCCGATCGGCCTGATCGCCGTCGACGCCCTGTATTCGCCGGTGAAGCGCGTGGCCTACAAGGTCGAGCCGACCCGCGAAGGCCAGCGTCTGGACCGTGACAAGCTGACCCTGGAAGTCGAGACCAACGGCGCCGTCACCCCGGTGGACGCCGTGGCCTACGCCGCTCGCATCCTGCAAGACCAGCTGCAGATCTTCATCACCTTCGAAGAGCCCAAGGCCAAGGCCGCGGACGAAACGAAGCCCGAGCTGCCGTTCAACCCGGCCCTGCTCAAGAAGGTCGACGAGCTGGAACTGTCGGTCCGTTCGGCCAACTGCCTGAAGAACGACAACATCGTCTACATCGGCGACCTGATCCAGAAGACCGAAGCCGAGATGCTCCGCACCCCGAACTTCGGTCGCAAGTCGCTGAACGAAATCAAGGAAGTGCTCGCCGGCATGGGCCTGCACCTCGGCATGGACGTGCCGAACTGGCCGCCGGAAAACATCGAAGACCTGGCCAAGAAGTTCGACGACCAGATCTAAGACGACTATCGCGCTGAATCCGGGCCGTCTTTCGATCCTTCGGGATCGGAGGGCGGCCTGGGCCTTTTGAAGCCGCCTAGCGGTGGAGGGCCCCGGCGCTTCGTTCTGACCCGGCCGGGAAGCGAGCTGGGACTGGTGACAACAGGCGCTTCTTTCGCGCCGCTCGGGCCAAGAGCCCAGGAGATACAAAATGCGTCACGGTTACGCCCACCGCAAACTCGGCCGCACCTCGGCTCACCGCACCGCCATGTTCGCCAACATGTCGGCCTCGCTGATCAAGCACGAGCAGATCGTCACCACCCTGCCGAAGGCCAAGGAACTGCGTCCGATCGTCGAGAAGCTGGTCACCCTGGCCAAGCGCGGCGACCTGCACGCTCGTCGTCAGGCCATCAGCTCGGTCCGCGACGTCGAGCAAGTCGGCAAGCTCTTCGCCGTGCTCGGCCCGCGCTACAAGGACCGTCAGGGCGGCTACATCCGCGTCCTGAAGGCCGGCTTCCGCTACGGCGACAACGCCCCGATGGCCGTGATCGAGTTCGTCGACCGCGACGTCTCGGAGAAGGGCAAGGACTCGGGTCCGGTCTACGCCAACGAAGCCGAAGACTAATCTTCAGCCCAGGCTGAAACGAGAAGGCCCCGGAGCGATCCGGGGCCTTTTTGCTGTTCTGGAGTATTGGCGGGGGAGAGGGCGGCTTTTCCGAGCCCTCTCTACTTGAGGGAGCAGACCGTCACCGGCTGACGATGATCCCGTCGAACTCGGGCAGAGCCAGCTTCAGCTTCTCGCGCGCGAACGCGCCCGCCGTCAGCGGGCCGTGCATCCTTCCTGGGCCGTCGGGTTCGACCTCGACGTAGAAGAACAGCGGCGTCTCGTCGGGGAGGTCGCGTCGGGCGATGACGACGTATCGCTCGTCGCCGCCGTACTGGTCGATACGCGGGCCCAGCACTGTTTCGCAGGTCAGGGTGTCACGCTCCCAGCACAGGCGCAGGGCCTCGCCGCGCGCGTCGGAGGCCAGGCGGTAGCGGCCGGCGACGATCTCGTAGGTCCCCTGGAAGTCCAGCCAGCCCACGCCGCCCGCGCCGCGTACGTAGCGGGCGTCGCGTTCGATCCACTTGCCTTGCAGCCGCACCTTCTCGCGGCACAAGGCGACGTCGGCGATGGAGGTCATCCGGCAGGCGGCGGGCTTGCGATCGGTGGGGGAGGGCGCGGGCGTCGGCGCAGGCAATCTGCGCGCCTCGGCCAGGGCCGCCTCGCGGGCGATGGCGGCCTTCTCGATGGTCGCCTGCTGCTCGGGCGAGAGCGTGAAGTCCGGCTGGGCGGCGCAGGCGGCGCCGGCGATCGCCATGAAGGCCGCCGCCCACGAAAGCCGGGCGGCGGGGAAGGAAACCGATTTCGTCATTCCCGCGTCAGGTCCTGCCGCTGGAACAGGGCCAGGGCGGCGGCCGAAAGGCCAGCCAGCCAGGCGGCGAGGAAGCCGAGAGCCAGGGCCCATGGCGCCGGCTCGTCGACGACGCTGCGCGACGTCAGGAGCACGGTCTTCAGGAGGTCGCCCGAGAAGGCCGGGATGGCCAGGGCCTTGAGGCTGGGCTCGTGCATCTGGCTGGCGACGATCGACTGGATGGCGGCGAACACCAGCCCGACGATCAGCGCGCCCATGGTCGAGCGGGTGACGACGCCCACCACGGCCGACAGGGCCACCAGCACCATCAGCTGCAACCAGCTGATCGCGAAGGTCCCCAAGAGGTCGACGCCCGCCGAGCCGCGATAGGCCACCAGGGCCCCGCCGCTGGTCGCAGCGCTGAACAACCCGCCCAGGGCCGCGGCCAGGGCGTAGAGCACGAGGCTGATCGCCACCGCGCCGGCCACCGTCGCCAGCTTGGCCAGCAGCAGGTTCACGCGGCCGTTGCGCGGGGTCAGCAGCCGCCAGGTCTCCCAGCGGTAGTCGCCGGCCAGCACCGCGGTCGACAGGATCAGCACGAACAGTCCCACGACCGGCGAGGCGCCGCCGGCCAGCGCCTTGACCATCCGCCCGACCAGGTCGACCGGAATGGGCGGGGCGCCCGTCATCAGACTGCGGGCGAAGAGTTCACCGCCGATGTTGAGGGCCAGGCCCGCGATCGGGGCGAACAGCACGCCCCAGAACAGCGTGCCCCGGTCCTTGAGCAGGCGGAAGCGTTCGGCGGAGATGGCGTCAGCGAGCATCGGCCGGCTCCTTGGCTTGCAGGATGTCGAGATAGGCGCTTTCCAGGTCGGCCTCGCGCCAGCGGGCCTCGTGGACGTCGACGCCGGCGCCGACCAGGGCGCGGATCAGGGCGGGAGCCTCGTGGCGTTCGATCTGGGCCAGCACGGCGTCGGGACCGTCGGCCGCGCCCTGCTCGCCGAGGATCTCCAGCACCTGGGCCGTCGGACTGGCGACCAGGCGCAGGGCGGGCTTGCGGCCGGCCAGGGTCTCCACGGGGCCTTCGGCCACCAGCTTGCCCTTGGCCAGGATCGCCACGCGGTCGCAGACCCGCCGCACCTCGTCCAGCTGGTGGCTGGCCAGGATGATGGTTGCGCCTTCCTCGGCGGCCAGGCGGCGGATCAGTTCGCGGATCTCCTGGATGCCGGCCGGGTCCATGCCGCTGGTCGGCTCGTCCAGGATGGCCAGGGTGGGGCGGGTGAAGAACACCGCCGCCAGGCCCAGCCGCTGCTTCATGCCCACCGAATAGGTCGAGGTCTTGCGGTCGGCCGCGCCCGACAGGCCCACGCGGTCCAGCCAGCCGTCGATGTCGACATCGCGGGCGCCGCTTTGCAGGGCCAGCATCTTCAGCGCGTCGCGCGCGGTCAGGTAGGGCGGATAGCGCGGCGTCTCGATCATCGCGCCCACCTGGCGCAGCGACGAGGCGTGGCCGGCCGGCGAGCCCGACAACCGCGCAACGCCCGAGGTCGGCCTCACCAGGCCCATGGCGATGCGGAAGAGGGTGCTCTTGCCCGCGCCATTTGGGCCCAGAACGCCGAACACGCCGCCGGCGGGGATCCTCAAGGTCAGGTCGTCCAGCGCCCTCACGGCGCCGTAGGTCTTGGTCAGCCCTTCGGCCTCGAGCGCGAAACTCATGCGGCGCAGGCCTGGCGCGGCGACATCGGACGACTCCCTTATGAACTTGCCGCGACTATGGGCGATGGACCGCCGGTCGGCCAAGTTGTTTGGCGACTGCAATACGAATTGTCGCCGAGCTGTCCTATAGGGGCGGGACTCTTTGCTTCAGGGCCCGGCCATGACCGCTCTTTCCCGCTTCGCCGCATTCATGGCGATCGCCGTCCTCTCAGGCTGCGCGACCGCGCCGCGTCCCGTGGCCGAAGGCCCGCTGGCCCAGGCCGCCAAGGCCGAGGCTTCCATGGCCAAGGCGCCGCTGACCATCCTGATCTCGATCGACGGCTTCCGCGCCGACTATCTGGACCGCGGCGACACCCCGGCCATGAAGGCCCTGGCCGACGACGGCGTGCGGGCGGCCATGCGTCCGTCGTTCCCGTCGCTGACCTTCCCCAACCACTACACCCTGGTCACCGGCAAGCGTCCCGATCACAACGGCATCGTCGGCAACACGATGGAGGATCCAGAGATCCCCGGCGTGACCTTCACGCTCAGCAATCGTGACGCGGTGACCGACAGCCGCTGGTGGGAAATGGCCAAGCCGATCTGGGTCAGCGCCGAGCAGCAGGGCGTCAGGACCGGCACCATGTTCTGGCCGGGCTCGGAAGCCCAGATCGACGGCGTGCGCCCGACCAAGTGGGCCGTGTTCGACCAGAAGAAGCCGTCCAACGACCGGGTCGACACCCTGTTGTCGTGGATCGACGAGACCGAGGACGCCCCCCTGGGCCTGGCCACGCTCTATTTCGACGTCGTCGACAGCGCCGGCCACCGCTACGGCCCGGACTCGGCCGAGGTGCGCAAGGCCGCCGCCGACGTCGACACCGCCATCGCCCGCCTGGTCGAGGGCCTCAAAGCCCGCGGCCTCTATGACCGCACCAACATCGTCATCGTCGCCGACCACGGCATGGCCCCGCTGCCGGGCAAGCAGCGCGTGGTGCTGGACGAGGCGGTCGACCTCTCCAAGCTGCGCTATGTGGGCCTGGGCGCCATCGCCGGCATCTATCCCAACAAGGGCGAGGAGGCCGCCGTCGCCGCCGCCCTGACCAAGCCGCAGGCGCACATGACCTGCTGGGAGAAGGCCAGGATCCCGACCCGTCTGCACTATGGCAGCAATCGCCGCATCGCCCCGATCGTCTGCTCGGCCCAGACCGGCTGGTACATCACCACCGCCGAGTCCCAGGCCAAGCGCACCAGCCCCGAGCGCGACGGCGGCGCCCACGGCTTCGACAACGCCGATCCCCTGATGCAGGCGGTGTTCGTCGCCCGCGGTCCGGCCTTCAAGTCGGGCAAGACCCTGCCGGTGTTCGACAATGTCGACGTCTATCCGCTGCTGGCCAAGGTGACGGGCGTGCGCCCCGAGAAGGTCGACGGCCAGCTGGCCCCGGTGGCCGGCGCGCTGCGCTAGTCAGAAGCGGTCCGGCCGGTCGTCGCGGCCGGCCGGACCCTTTCCATCAGGCCTTGGTCAGGGACGGTTCGGCGAGCAGGGCGCGCTCGTCGAGCCTGGAGATCACGGCGCTGCTGCGCTTCTGGCTCTCCGCCAGGGACGCCCGAACTTCGCGCAGGCCCCGCGTGGCCAGCACCTCCACGTCGCGCAGCCAGCCCTTCAGGTCGTCCTTGCCCTCCTGCGCGGCGGCCGCCAGCACGGCCGCGCCCACGACCACGTCGGCGAAGATCTTGGGATCGACCTCCAGCCTGGGATCCAGCACCTCGCCGCGCTCCTTGACCCGCAGGCCGGCGTTCCAGGGATAGACCTGCTCCTGCAGCACCTCCCACAGCGGGCGCAGCGGCTGGATCGGGTAGAGCACGATCGGCAGGAACTGCAATGTGAAGCAGCCGCCGCGCACGCTGGCGAAGTAGTGGTCGGCCAGGCCCGCCAGCTTCAGATGCCAGCGCACCCGCAGCTCGGGCAGGATCTTGCGGTCCAGCTTGGGCAGGAACTCGATCATCTGCGGCCGCCGGGCCATGGTCCGGAAGGCCTCGTAGACCACCAGGATCTGGCGGTCGTGCGGGATCAGCCAATAGACGAGGTTGCGGAAGTAGGCCTTGATCGGCTCGTAGTCGTCGGTCTGGCCGGGCAGCAGCGAGGCCAGGAAGCCCTGGCGCTTGCGGAGCTCGGGCGAGGTGCTGTCGCCGATCAGGTTGACGTTGAAGAAGTGGTGCCAGGTGGAGTCCACCGCCACGCGGCCCAGGCGCCGGCCGGCCCGCTCGACCAGATGGCCGTCATAGGCGCCGATCACGCCGAACAGCTTGGTCTCGGCGGTCGCCGGCTTGTCGGGATCGTTGGTGGTGTGTCCGCCGATCACCTTGCCCTGGGCCACCACCACCGGCGCGATGCGCTGGGTCGTGCCGATGCCCACGGGATACTCCTCCTCGCTGTAGTCGGGCGTGGGGCCGGGCACAGGGATGCTGATCGTGTGGGTCAGGTTGGCCGGGACCTCGCACTGTCCTTCGTGCGCGTGGTCGGGAAGGCGGCGAACCACGCCGCCGGGCGAGCACAGCAGCGGGTGCGGGTAGTTGCGGCGGAAGTAGCGCCCGGAGATCGAGCTGAACCAGCGCGGATAGATCTCCTGGCCGCGGTTGTCGGACTGGTCGTCGAAATCGTACTCGGTGTCGGCGTCGTCCGGACCTTCGCGCAGTGTGTCGTGCCGCAGTTCGAGGTGATCTTCGCCGACTGTGCCGACAGGGGCGGGCGGTTCGCCCAGCGGCCCGGTCCCGGGCCAGTACCAGCGCCGCATCGAGCGCACGCGCGGGATCTGCCGGCACAGGCTGGCGCCGAGGTCTTCGTGGTCGCCGGTGGCGAACACCCCGCCGCCCCGGTCCATGAACCTGGCGATCGCCGCCACCTCGGCGGCGCTGGCGCTGGCCGCCCCGTCGCGAGTGATCGGGAACATGAAGATCTCGTCGTACTGGTTGAGATCGTGGGTCGAGAAGTCGAAGTCGATCAGGTCGGCCCCCGTGCCCGGAACGTTGTCCCGATGGGCCTTGGTGATCTGGATGTTGAAGCCGTCCCAGCTGGTGGTCTCCAGCACATGGACGAACTCGCCGAGGTGGAACTGCTCGGCGCCGTTGGCGGGCAGGGTGCGGCGGTACCCGCCGCTGTAGGAGTCGGTGACGATGAGGATCTTGACCGTAGGCATGCGCGTGCTCTCCGTCTTTCAGGGCAAAACGCTGAAGCAGACTGGGTCACAGGGCGCTCGCGCCGACCGACGTCGCGGCCGGGCCCCCTCCAGGCGCGGGGCGCGGCGGACATAGGCCGCGCTTGCGTGCAAACTCACAAGTCGAAATTTGAGGCCATAACAACCTTGTGTTGCTTTCGTGGTGAATGTTGCAATTAGTTTTGTTTTGGGTGAAATATTATCGGTATCTGAAAATTGGAGGTTCGCATGGCACGCCTGACTTCGGCGCTCTGCTACAAGGATCCCAAGGCCGCCCTGAAATGGCTGGAGGCGGCGTTCGGCTTCGAACTGGTGCTGCTGATCGAGGATGGCGACGGCAATCTCGCCCACTCGCAGATGACGCTGGGCGAGGCCAATGTGATGGTCGGCAACGAGTGGAGCGCCGACCACGCCAGCCCCGCCTCGCTGGGCGGCAAGAACACCCAGACCGTGCACATCCATATCGAGGACGACATCGACGCCCACTGCCAGCGGGCCCGCGCGGCCGGGGCCGAGATCCTGATGGAGCCGGCCACCCAGTTCTACGGCGACCGCACCTATCGCTGCCGCGACCTGGAGGGCCACATCTGGACGGTCGGCCAGACGGTGAAGGCCGTCACCCGCGAGGAGGCCGAGGCCGCCACCGGCCTGAAGATCCAGGGCTGGGCGTGAGCCCCGACGACTTTCGCCGCCTGGCGCTGGCCCTGCCGGGCGTGGTCGAGGGCGCGCACATGGGCACGACGGACTTTCGGGTCGGGCGGATCTTCGCCACCCTGGGCTATCCCGACATCCGCTTCGGCATGGTCCAACTGACCCGCGACCTGCAGGAGATGCTGGTCGCCGCCGAACCGACCGCCTTCGTTCCGGTCAAGGGCGGCTGGGGCCTAAAGGGGGCGACCAATGTCGTGCTCGACGCCGTCGACGAGGCCACCCTGAAGAGCGCCCTGGAGCAGGCCTGGCGGCTGAAGGCCGGCAAGCGTCTCCTGGCGGAACTGGACGCCCGCGCATGAGCCTGGACCGCACGCTGGCGGCCCTGGCCGAACCGCATCGCCGACGGACGGTCGAGTTGCTGGCCGACGGTCCGCGCCGGGCGGGCGACCTTGCAGAGGCGCTCGGCCTCTCGCCGCCAGCCATGAGCCGTCACCTGCGAGCCCTGCGCGAGGCGCGGCTGGTCGAGGAGAGCCACCCGCCGTTCGACGCCCGGGTGCGGGTCTACGCCCTGCGGCCCGAGCCTATGGCGGAACTGAAGGCCTGGGCCGCCGCCGCCGAGGCGCTGTGGAGCGACCAGCTGCTGGCGCTGAAGGCCCATGTCGAGGTCGAAGAGACGTGAGCGCCCGTATCCTCGTGGCCCTGCGCATGAAGGCCGCGCCTGAGCGGGTGTTCGACGCCTTCGTCGGCGAGATCGGCGCCTGGTGGCGGCCCAGCCCCTTGTTCTCGTTCACCCCGCGCTCGCCGGGCGTACTGGCCTTCGAGGGGCAAGGGGAGGGCGCGCGCCTCGTCGAGCGGCTGGCTTCGGGCAAGACGTTCGAGATCGGCCGCGTACGGGTCTGGACGCGCGGCGAACGGCTGGTGTTCGGCTGGCGTCAGGCCGCCTTCGCACCGGGCATGGACACCGAGGTCGAGGTCACCTTCGAGGCCGTCGGAGCAGAGACGCGGGTCACCGTCCAGCATCGTGGCTGGGAGACCGTTCCTGCCGAGCACGTGGCCCGGCACGGTTTCCCGGATCAGGTCTTCCTCCTGCGCCACGGCCAGTGGTGGACGGCGCTTCTGGAGGGATTGGCCGGCCATCTAACTTCTCCCCCGTAAAACGGGGGAGGGGGACCGGCGAAGCCGGTGGAGGGGGGCGGCCGCGCGCACGGCGCTCTTTCCCTCGCCCCCTCCGTCACGGCGCGTATCCGCGCCGCGCCACCTCCCCCGTTGCCCGGGGGAGGAGCTAGATGGCCCCCCTTGCCGACTATCCGACTGGCGGTCAAACATCCCGCCCCCGGGAGGTCCCATGTCCGAACCTATCGCCCATCCGGCCCGCAAGGCGGCGCTGGGCTTCATCTTCGTCACCGCCTTGATGGACGTGCTGTCGCTGGGGCTGATGATCCCGGTCCTGCCCAGCCTGGTGAAGCAGATGGCCGGCGGCCAGACCGACATGGCGGCGCAGTGGACCGCCGCGTTCGGCATGGTCTGGGGCACGATGCAGTTCTTCTGTTCGCCGATCCTGGGCATGATGTCCGATCGCTTCGGGCGACGGCCGGTGATCCTGATCTCGATCTTCGGCCTGGGCGTCGACTACATCTTCATGGCTCTGGCCCCGACGCTTTGGTGGCTGTTCGTCGGCCGGATCATCCACGGAGCCACGGCGGCCAGCTTCTCGGCGGCGGGGGCCTACATCGCCGACGTCACGCCCGAGAAGGGGCGGGCCAAGGCTTTCGGCCTGATCGGGGCGGCCTGGAGCGTCGGCTTCATCGCCGGCCCGGCCCTGGGCGGCCTGCTGGGCAAGATCGACCTGCACCTGCCGTTCTGGGTGGCGGCGGCCATGGCCCTGCTGAACTGGCTCTACGGCCTGCTGGTGCTGCCGGAATCGCTGCCGCCCGAAAAGCGCATCGCCCGCTTCGACTGGACCAAGGCCAGCCCCGTCGGTTCGCTGAAGCTCCTGGGCTCGCACCCCGACCTGCCGCGCCTGGGGGTGGTCAGCTTCCTGATGCAGCTGGCCCACAACGCCTATCCCAGCGTCTTCGTGCTCTACACCGGCTATCGCTACGGCTGGGACACCGCCCAGATCGGCCTGCTGATGATGCTGTCGGGCATACTGGGGGTGATCGTCCAGGCCCTGCTGATCGGGCCGATCGTGGACCGACTGAAGGAGCGCGGCGCGGTGATCGTCGGCCTGGTCTGCTTCGTCGTATCGTTCGCGGTGTTCGCCTTCGCGCCCAACGGCTGGATCTTCGCCTCGGGCCTTGCCGTCAGCGCCTTCGCCGCCCTGATCCAGCCCGGCCTGATGGGCATGATGACCAAGCGGGTCGGTCCCAGCGAGCAGGGACAGCTGCAAGGGGCCAACTCGGCGATCATGGGGCTGACGGCGATCATCGGTCCGGCGCTCTACGGCCTGTCGCTGGCCTTCGCCGTGCGCCACGAGCAGACCCTGCACCTGCCGGGCCTGCCGCTGGTCATCGCCGGCCTGCTGGCCCTGGGCGGCCTGATGGTGATCTTGAACACACGCAGGGCCCGTCCGGCGGCCGTCGCGGAACCGGGCCTTGATCCCGCGCGCTGAACGCCTTGATTGCGCCCGAAAACTTCGCTGTTTAAGGGGCGAGAGCGCGTGCCTGGCTCTCGCTGGCCGGGCGCGCCGCAAGATCTGACGGAGCCATCGACTTGTCCAAGCCCGCCCTTCGCGTCCTGCTTCCGACCCTGGCCCTGCTGGCCGCCTGCTCGGATCCGGCCTCGCGCAGCCAGGCCCAGTCCATCCCGGAACTCGCCCAGCCCACCCGCAAGGCGCCCACAGATCCGGGCTCGATGAAGTCGTCCTTCGCCCCGGTGGTGAAGAAGACGGCCCCGGCCATCGTCAATGTCGCCAGCCGCCGCGTGGTGCAGCGCCAGCAGTCGCGCGACCCGTTCTGGGACTTCTTCATGGGCGGCGGCGGCGGCACGCCGCGCGCTCAGGTGCAGGGCTCGCTGGGGTCGGGCGCCATCGTCCGCGCCGACGGGGTGATCATCACCAACCACCACAACATCGAGAACATGAGCGACATCACCGTGCAGCTCGCCGACCGGCGCGAGTTCCCGGCCACTGTGTTGCTCGACGACCCGCGCTCGGACCTCGCGGTCCTGAAGATCGACACCAAGGGCGAGCGCCTGCCGACCATCGCCATCGACGACCAGGAACAGCTGGAGGTCGGCGATCTGGTGCTGGCCATGGGCAACCCGTTCGGCGTCGGCCAGACCGTGACCAACGGCATCGTCTCGGCCCTGGCCCGCACCGACGTCGGCGCGGCCGAGTTCGGCAGCTACATCCAGACCGACGCGGCCATCAATCCGGGCAACTCGGGTGGTCCGCTGGTCGACATGGACGGTGATCTGATCGGGGTGAACACCTTCATTATCTCGCGTTCGGGCTCGTCCAGCGGCGTCGGCTTCGCCATCCCGGCGGCCGTGGTGAAGCAGGTGGTGTCGACTGCGCTCGGCGGCGCCCACAGCGTCGTGCGGCCGTGGCTGGGCGTGCGCGGCCAGCCGGTCACCGGCGACCTGGCCAAGAGCCTGGGCATGACCACCCCGCGCGGGGTGCTGGTCTCCGACGTCTATCCCGGCGCCTCGGCCGACAAGGGCGGCATCAGGGAAGGCGATGTCATCCTGTCGATCGACGGCCAGGCGGTGAACGACGAGGGCGGCGGCGCCTTCGCCATCGGCACCCACAAGATCGGCGACCGCGTGCCGGTGGTGATCCGCCGCGGCGACCGAGAGCAGACCCTGACCATCCGCGCCGAAGCCGCCCCTGAAGTCCCGGCCAAGGACGAGCGCACGATCAGCGGCCGCAACCCCTTCGACGGGGCGACGGTGATGAACCTGTCGCCCGCAGCCGCCCAGGACGTCGGCGCCGACGCCTTCGCCGGCAAGGGCGTGCTGGTCACCAAGGTCGGCCAGGGGTTCGCCCTGAACGCCGGCCTGCGTCCCGGCGACTTCGTGCGCGAGGTCAATGGCAAGGCCATCAACACCACGGCCGACCTGGCCGCCGCCACCCGCGGCGACGCAGCCACCTGGAACGTCGTCATCGAGCGCAACGGCCAGCGCATCGCCGCGCGCTTCCGCACCTGACGCCTTCGACCCTCTCCCTTCGGGGAGAGGGTTTCCGCTGAGCGCGGAACCCCCTAAATCTCCACCCATGTCCGATCTCTTCCAAGCCGCCGGCATCGCGCCCCACGCGCCCGCGCCGCTGGCCGACCGCCTGCGTCCCCAAAGCCTCGACGAGGTCGTGGGCCAGGAGCATCTGCTCGGCCCCGACGGCCCGATCGGCCGCATGGCGGCCGCCCATCGCCTGGCCTCGATGATCCTCTGGGGCCCGCCCGGCACCGGCAAGACCACCATCGCCCGACTGCTGGCCAAGGCCGGCGGCTATGAGTTCATGCAGATCTCGGCCGTCTTTTCGGGCGTCGCCGACCTGAAGAAGGCCTTCGAGCAGGCCCGCATGCGTCGCCAGTCGGGGCAGTCGACGCTGCTGTTCGTCGACGAGATCCACCGCTTCAACCGCGCCCAGCAGGACGGCTTCCTGCCGTTCGTGGAGGAGGGGATCGTCACCCTCGTCGGCGCCACGACCGAGAACCCGTCCTTCGAGCTCAACGGCGCGCTCTTGTCGCGCTGTCAGGTGTTCGTGCTCAAGCGCCTGGACGAGGCTTCGCTGGAGGCCTTGCTGGCCAAGGCCGAAGCGGCCGAGAACCGCAAGCTGCCCGTCGACGCAGAGGCTCGCCAGGTGCTGATCGCCATGGCCGACGGCGACGGCCGCTACCTGCTGACCCTGACCGAGACCCTGCTGTCGATCGGCACGGACACGCCGCTCAATCCCACCCAGCTGGGCCAGCTGCTCCAGAAGCGCCGCCCCGCCTACGACAAGGACCGGGAGGAGCACTACAACCTCATCTCGGCCCTGCATAAGTCGGTGCGCGGCTCCGATCCCGACGCGGCCCTCTACTGGCTGGCGCGGATGCTCGAGGGCGGCGAGGATCCGCTGTTCATCGCCCGCCGCCTGGTGCGTATGGCCTCGGAAGATATCGGCGCGGCCGATCCGCTGAGCTTGCTGCTGACCACGGCCGCCAAGGACGCCTACGACTTCCTGGGCAGCCCGGAAGGCGAGCTGGCCCTGGCCCAAGCCGTGGTGCACATGGCCAGCGCGCCGAAGTCCAACGCCGTCTACACCGCCTACAAGGCCGCCCGCCGCGCCGCCAAGGAGACCGGCAGCCTGACGCCGCCGGCCCACATCCTCAACGCGCCGACCAAGCTGATGAAGACCCTCGGCTATGGCGACGGCTACGCCTACGATCACGACGTCGAAGGCGGCGTCTCGGGCCAGAACTACTTTCCGGACGGCATGGCCCGTCCGAAATTCTACGAGCCAAAGCCGATCGGCGCCGAAGCCAAGGTCAAGGAGCGTCTTGACCACTGGAGCCAGCTGCGTCGGGGCGGTAAGTGACGGCGATGTCCAAGCCGCCCCGCCGTCCGCCCGCCGCTCCCAAGCCCAAGGCTTCCGACACCCCGATCGAACTGACGCCCGACGAGGTCGCGTTCACGCGCTCGCTGGTGATCCACGAGGACGACAGCGTCTTCGTGCTGAACAAGCCTGCTGGCCTGTCCAGCCAGGGCGGCCGGATCAAGGCCCACACCCTGGACGACCTGCTGTGGGCCCTGGCCCGGCGCGACCGGCCGCGTCCGCGCCTGATCCATCGCCTGGACCGTGACACCTCGGGCGTGATCCTCACGGCCCGCACCAAGCCGGCGGCGACCTTCCTGGGCAAGGCCCTGATGGGCAAGCGCTTCCGCAAGACCTACCTGGCCATCGTCGCGCCCGGCGCGCCCGAGCCGCGCGGCGGCCGGATCGACAGCCCGCTGCGTCGCGAGTCGATCGGCCGCGAGGCCTATATGCGGGTCTGCGAACCCGACCATCCCGACGCCGAGGCCGCCCGCAGCCGCTATCGCACCCTGGCGGCCAACGGCCAGGCCGCGCTCGTGGAGCTGAGCCCCGACACCGGCCGCATGCACCAGCTGCGCGTCCACATGGCCTCGATCGGCCGGCCGATCGCCGGCGACAGCCGCTATGGCGGAACGCTGATGCTGGCCGGCGCGCCCGTGCCGCGCCTGATGCTGCACGCCGCCCGGCTGGTGTTCCCTCATCCCGAAGGCGACGAACTGCGCATCGAGGCCCCGCTGCCCGACGACTTCAAGGCCGTGCTGGAAAGGCTGGACTTGGCGCTGCCGGAACGCTGAACTTGGCCGGGCCGTTTGAGAGGCAAGGGAGAAACGCCATGAAGACTCCGCTCGCGCTTGTCGCCTGCGCCCTCATCCTCGGGGCCTGCGCCACCGCCCAGCCCACCATCTACCGCCCGCAGGCCAACGCCACCGACGTTGGCTTCACCCAATACAAGATGGAGGACGGCCGCTATCGCGTGACCTTCCGCGGCGGCTCTGGCGCGCCGGTGGGGCAGGTGACCGATTACGCCCTGCTGCGGGCGGCCGAGTTGGCCCTGGCCGACGGCTATTCCTGGTTCCGCGTCGCCGACCGCGTCACCCAGTCGACCGGGGGAGGGGGCGGCCCCACCTTCTCGGTCGGCGGCGGTTCGGGCAGCTATGGCCGTCGCTCGGCCGTGGGCCTGGGCGTGGGCACGAGCTTCAACCTCGGCCCCAAGCCCGCGCTCAGCACCACGCTGGAAGTCGTGTTCGGCAAGGGACCGCGCCCGCCGGGCGAGGCCTACGACGCCCAGAGCGTCGTCAACACCATCGGCAAGGGCATGGGCCGCGTCTGAGACCTAAGGGGCGGAAACCTCGCCCTTCGACAGGCTCAGTGTGAGGTTTCTCTATCGTCCAGGCGTTTGACCTTGGTCCTCATCCTGAGCTTGTCGAAGGACGAGGACCACGCTCAGCCCGTGATCAAGCCGCGTTGCGCGCCGCGTAGGGGTGCGTGGCCCGCAGCGAGGCGTGGGTCAGGCCGGCGGTCTCGGCGGCGGCGAAGTAACCTTCCGCCGGCAGGCCCTGCAGGCTGACCATCGGCGCCAGGCCCCGGGCCTCGCGGCCGAAGGCCATGATGTCCATGGCGATCTTCTCGGCTGGGCCGCCCAGGTCGCAGGCGTCCAGCGTCAGGCCGGCCAGGCGCGCGTCGCGCAGGTGCTTGAAGGCTTCCTTGTCGGGCGGCACGCGGGCGATGACGCCGCGGGTCAGGGCCTTCAGCAGGCCGACCACTTCCAGCAGGCGCCCGGCGGGCGTGCCGCGGGTGACGTCCACCAGCTCGATCATCACGCCGCCGCGCAGCAGGGCCAGCGACAGGCCCGAGGTGCCGGTCAGGAGGTCGCGGCCGCGCTGGGTGCCCAGGGTGCGGAACGAGGCCGGCAGCACCAGTTCGGGCTTTTCGTTGCCTTGGGCCGCCTTGGCGAAGGCCGCGCCGTAGCGCAGCGTCGCCTCGTCGATGAAGGCGATGTCCTTGTCGGCCAGCTTGGTGATCGCGCGGCCGCTGATCGAGCGGCCGGTGCCCAGGTGGGTGACGATCGGCTCGACCCGGATGGCGGTAGTGACGTTGCGGCGCAGGCCGATGACGTGCTCGAGCGCGAAGTCCACGCGCAGGGCCGCGCCGCCGCTGGTGGTGAAGGCCACCGGGGTGCGGCGCATCTCGTCGCTGACGTCGATATCGGTGCGGAACGGCGAGCGTTCGGAGTCGCGGCGAGCCCGGGCGGCCAGCACCACAGCCGGATCGATCGGGCGGCAGACGACGCCGCCGGCCTCAATGCCGATCACCGAGCGCACGCCGATGTCGCGCAGCTCGGCCGCGCCCAGCAGGTGGGACAGCACGTCCTCGAGGATGCGAACGCTGGCGGCCTGCGCCGACAGGCCCTGGTCGTTGTGCGTAGCGATCAGGAAGTCGTCCTCGCTGACCCGGCCGCGCAGGTCGGCGCGATCCAGGTGCTCGTTCAGCTTGCGCTCGACATAGGTCCAGACGTCGGTGCGCTTCTGCTCCCACCAGTCGCCGGCCCAGCGGCGGACGGCCTTGATGCTGATGACGTTCACCGCGCCGCGGCCGACCAGGTCCGACCCGGCCAGGCGGTTCAGCATCGCCGGCGGCAGGGCCAGGCGTTCGGTCGTGTCGTCCTTGGGGGGCAGGGAGGCGGGCATCTGACCGTGGGATTCGCGAGTGGAGCCCCTAGGTTGCGCCCGCCGCCGTTAACCCGCCGTGCAGGAACAGGGTTGAGGTGAGCTTTACCCTTTCGGCAAAACCTTGTCGGAAAAGGCTCTTTCTGGTTTCGGGGCGTTAATTTTGTGCGCTGCGGGATCGCGGGGGACGGGCGCGGGCGCATCACCCTTGCGACGCATCGACCGCCTTGCTCGCCCCGGCCTTGGCGTTCGGCGCCGCTCGGCGCATAAGGGGCCCATGAACAAGGTGCTTCTCGTCGCCGTGGGCGGCGCCGCCGGCTCCGTCGCCCGCTATCTGGTGGGCATGGCCGCGCTGCGCTGGATCGGTCCGGGCTGGCCCTGGGGCACGCTGACCGTCAACATCGTCGGCGGTTTCCTGATGGGAGTCGTCACGGGCTGGCTGGCGTTCCGTTCGGCCGGGCAGCAGGAGACCTTCCGCGTGCTGCTGGCCACCGGCGTGCTCGGGGGCTTCACCACCTTTTCGGCCTTTTCGCTGGAGACCGCGCTGATGATCGAGAAGCGCGCCTACGGCTCGGCCCTGACCTACACCGCCGTCAGCGTGCTTCTGGCGCTGTCGGCCCTTTTCGCGGGCCTTATGCTTGCCCGCAGGATGTTCGCCGCATGAAGGAAGTCCGCACCCTCTACGTCGATGGCGGCGAGGACGGGGTTCGCCTCGACCGTTGGTTCAAGCGCCGCTGGCCGCACCTGAACCATATCCAGCTCAACAAGCTGTTCCGCTCGGGCCAGGTCCGGGTCGACGGCTCGCGCGCCAAGGCCGACACCAAGCTGGCGGCCGGCAGCCAGATCCGCGTGCCGCCGCTGCCCGACGCGCCCGATCCCTCCGAGAAGGGCAAGCTGTCGGCGCGCGACATCGCCTACGCCCGCTCGCTGGTGCTGTACGAGGACGAGGACGTCCTGGCGCTGAACAAGCCCGCGGGCCTGGCCGTGCAGGGCGGCACCAAGACCACCCACCATATCGACAAGCTGCTCAGCGCTTGGGGCGAGGGCGTCGACCGCCCGCGCCTGGTCCACCGCCTCGACCGCGACACCTCCGGCGTGCTGCTGCTGGGCAAGACGCCCAGCGCCGCCGCGCGCCTGTCGGGCGCCTTCGCCAAGCGTAAGGCGCAGAAGACCTACTGGGCGATCGTCGCGGGCAACCCGCACCCGCTGGAAGGCGTCATCGAGCTGCACCTGGCCAAGCGCGGCCTCAACGACCGCGAGATCGTCGTTCCCGCCGATCCCAAGGACAAGGACGCCTCGCCGGCCGAGACCGAGTTCGTCACCATCAGCCGCGCCGGCCCGCGCGTCACCTGGATGGCCCTGCGCCCGCACACCGGCCGCACCCACCAGCTGCGCGCCCACATGAAGGCTATCGGCCACCCGATCCTGGGCGACCCCAAGTACGGCGACGAGAAGTCGGCCCAGCTTTCGGAAGGGCTGAAGCTGCAGCTGCACGCCCGCTCGATCCTGCTGCCGCACCCGAGCGCGGGCATGCTGCACGTCGAGGCGCCGCTCAGCACCGAGATGAAGGCCGGCTTCGCCAAGTTCGGCTTCACCGAGGACGAGGCCGACCAGGATCCGTTCGCCCGCCGCCAGACCAAGCGGCGATGAACCAAGGCCTGGTCCAGCAAGCCTGGGACCTGCTCGGCCGCGGCCAGGCCGAGCAGGCGGTCGTCCTGACGGCGGCCGGCGCGGCGCGGCCGACGGCCATGCCGGGCCTGCTGATCGTCCACGCGGCGGCGCTGAAGGGCGTGGGCCGTCACGCCGAGGCCCTGCCGTTCAACGAGCGGGCCGCCCGGGGCGCTCCGCAAGACCGGCTGGCCTGGTACAATCTGGCCGCCACCAACGGCGATCTTGGCCGCCAGGCCGAGGCCGAAGCGGCGGTCCGCAAGGCCATCTCGCTGGGCCTCGAGGCGCCCGAAGCCCGGCTGGTGTTGGCCCGCGCCGTGCAATTCCAGCACCGCTACGACGAGGCCGAGGCGATCTTCCAGGATGCGATCGCCCGTCGTCCCAACTTCGTCGACGCTCATCGGGATCTCGCCCAGCTGCGCTGGATGCGCACCGCCGATCTCGATCACGCGCTCTCGCCGCTGAAGGCGGCCCTGGCGCGGCAGTCCGATCCGCGGCTGCTGCACGTGCAGGCCCTGGTCGAGGAGTTCGCCGGCCGCTTGCCCCAGGCGCTGGACACCCTGCGGCTTGGCCTGCGTCGTCACCCGAACGACCTGCACCTGCTGGTCACGGCGGCCCACGCCGCCGCCGAACTGGACGATACGGCGCAGGGTCTGGCCCATGCCCAGGCCGCCGCGCGCCTGGCGCCGGGCGCCGCGCCCGTGCTCAAGAGCCTGGCCGAGGCCCTGCTGGCCGCTGGCGACGCGGCCGGGGCCTCGTCGGTGGCGGGCTCGGTGCTGCAGGCTTTTCCGTACGACCAGCACGCCCTGTCGCTGCAGGCGCTGGCCTGGCGGATCCTCGGCGATCCCCGCTACGGCGCGCTCTACGACTACGACGCCTTCGTGCGGCCCTACACCCTGCCGACGCCGCAGGGGTGGAGCGATCTGGCGAGCTTTCTGGTGGACCTGCGCAAGCGCCTGGGGCAGATGCACGACCTGGAGACCCACCCGTTGCAGCAGTCGCTGCGCGGCGGCGCCCAGGTGCAGTCGCTGCACACCTCGCGAGAGCCGATCTTCCAGGCCTTCTTCGCCAGCGCCCGCGCCACCGTCGAGCGCTACGCCGCCGAGATCGGCGAGGGAAGCGATCCCTTGCGCATCCGCCGCACCGGCAAGGCGGTGGTGCAGGGCGGCTGGTCGGTCAGCCTCAAGCCCAACGGCTTCCACACCGACCACGTCCATCCGCAGGGCTGGGTGTCGTCGGCCTTCTACATCGACCTGCCGTCGGGCGTGGACGACGAAGGCAAGCGCGAAGGCTGGATCAAGTTCGGCCAGCCCGGCTGCGCGACCGCGCCGAAGCTGGCGGCCGAGCATGCCGTCAAGCCCGCGCCGGGCACGCTGGTGCTGTTCCCGTCCTACATGTGGCACGGCACCGTGCCGTTCACCGGCGACACGCGCCGCCTGACCATGGCCTTCGACGCGGTTCCGGGGTGATCCCCGGATTCCTTCTTCCGTAAAATCCCCGCGAAAGCGGGGACCCAGGCTTTTTCTGAAACCCTCGGCGCTCGACGATAAAACTCCTGGGTCCCCGCTTCCGCGGGGATTTTACGGTTGTTTTGTCAAACCAACCCCGTCACCGCTTTCGCCCCGGCGCTGTCCACGAACACCTTCTTCTCCACGTCCGCCCGATCCACGCCCAGGTGGTCGATCAGCACGCCCTTGAACAGGCCGCGCATGTCCAGCGTGGGGGCCAGGTCGCGGTTCTCGAACAGGGCCGTTTCCGACAACGTCGGCCAGTCGCCGATGATCCCGCCGCGCTTGAGCGCGCCGCCCAGGACCAGGGCGGTCGAGCCGGTGCCATGGTCGGTGCCGCCGGTGCCGTTGGCGCGGGCGGTGCGGCCGAACTCGGTGACGGCCACGACCACCGTATTCTTCCATTCCGGCCCCAGGCCCTCGTGCAGGCCGCCCAGCACGGCGTCCAGATAGGTCAGGCGCGTGGCGATCTGGCCGACCTGGCCGGCATGGGTGTCGAAGCCGTCCAGCGACAGGGCGGCGATCTGTGGGCCGTCGGCCTGGCGCATGAAGCCGGCCAGGGTCGAACCCAGCTTGCGGGCGGCCTCGCGGCCCTGGCGATTGTCGGCGGGACGGCCGCCGGGCTGGTTCATGGCGGGCGTCGAGGCCATCATCATGCCGCTCTGCGCCGCCGGCCCCGGCGACAGGGCCGTCATCGCCGCCTGAGCCATGGCCTCGGTCTCCAGCCCGCGGGCGAAGGCCGGACCCAGCAGCGGGTCGCCCTTGTAGAGGTCCTGCAGCAGGGTGGGCAGGCGCGCGGCCTCGTCCAGCCCCTTGCCCGGCGACCAGCTGGCGGCCTGGACCTTGCCGCGCAGGATCAGCGGGGCGGTGGTCCCGACCGACAGGGCCTCGGTCTTGCCGGGTCCCATCACTTCCAGCGTGCGGTTCAGCCAGCCGCTGTCGGCGCCGTAGACCTTGGCCTCGCCGGTCTCCAGCACGTCCTGGGCCTCGAAGTGCGAGCGGGCGCGGTCGGGGGTGGCGATGGCCGGGGCGATCCGGGCCTGGCCCTGTTTCGCAAGGGCGTGGACGCTGGTCAGCGACGGATGCAGGGCGAAGGTTTCGTCCAGCTTCAGCGCCTCTTCCGGCTTGATCGCGATGGCACCGCGCAGGGCCGCGTAGCCGGGGTCGCCGATCGGCGGGGCCACCGACAGGCCGTCCATGCCGCCGCGACAGACCACGACCACCAGTTTCTTGGCGCCGTCGGCGGCTTGGGCCTGGCGGCCGACGAAGCTGACGGCCACGCCCAGGCTGGCGGCGGCGGCCAGGAACGAGCGGCGGGAAGGCGAGGGGGAGCGGTCGGTCATCGGCGTTGGAACTCCGGACTCATCACCAGGAGGGCGAAGGCTTCACGGCGGGTTTCGGCGCGGGCGACGGCGCGGGCCGTGGGCTCGCTGAGCCGAGCGCCCAGCGCGGAGCGGGCCAGGTCGTCGGGATCGCGGGTGTCGGCCACGGCGGCGGCGAACCCCTGCGTCCACTGCATGCGCTTGACCAGGCCGTCGGGCGAGGCCCAGGCGCCGGCCTCGTCGGGCCAGCCCTTGGGCGAGGGCGGATAGAACGGCTTCTGGCCGAGGCTGGTCAGGATCGGGTTCAGCCGCTCGAAGGACGCGGGCCGTCCGCCGACGGCGCGCCAGGTCGAGATCACGAACTCGTACGGCGTCTTGATCTTGGCCGGGGTCGGGTCCCAGGCCTCCGGCGCGGCGATCAGCGCCTTGGCCACCTCGCCGAGCTGGCCGCCGGTCTCGATCCAGCGCGTCTCCAGCCGCTTGACCAGGGCCGGCGGCGGATCGTCGGCGACGAAGTGGCGGGCGATCTTGCCGCAGACATGACGGGCCGTGCGCGGATCGGCCGCCAGGGCCCTCAGCACCGACAGGCCCTGGTCCTCGCCGCCCTGCGCGTAGGCCTTGCCGAGGATCGAGCGGGCGCCCGGCTCGTGGGTGTTGGCGCGGAACACGAAGGCGCCGATGTCGGGATCCTGGGCGCGGCCGATGCTGAAGCCGGTCAGGGCGCGGGCGAATTCGGTGACGTCGGCCTGGCTGTAGCCGGCGTCGACGCCGACCGTGTGCAGCTCCAGGATCTCGCGCGCCAGGTTCTCGTTCAGCCCGGTCCGCCGGCCCTTGCGCGTCTGGTAACGGGCGGCGGGGCTGCCTGGCCCCACCGACTGTGCCTGGTCCAGATAGGTCAGCATGGCCGCGTGGGTGCTGGCCGCCAGCAGCATGTCCTCGAAACGGCCGAAGGCGTGCGGGCGGATGGCCTCGCGCTCGAACGGGCCGATCACGATCGAGGCGGCCTGCTTGGTCTGCGAGACCGTGAAGTGGTTAGCGAAGAACAGCGCCCAGCGCTCGCGGAAGGCCGCCTCGGTATCGGCCGCCAGCTGGGCGCGGGCCAGGAAGTCGCCGGTGGTCTTCTGGCGGATGTAGCGCTGGACGTCCCTCTGCGCCTCGGACTTGGCGTTCGCGCCGGGGGCGTCGACCAGCGGGATCGGCTTCATGTCGTCGCCGGCGACCATCCTGGCCTCCTGGCGGGCGGCGCGGCGCTCCTGCCGAAGATCGGCGAAGGCGGCGTAGCGCACGGGCGCGCTCTCGCCGTCGTCCTTTGGGATGTCCGCGCCCTCGCGGCGGACCTGGTCTGCGAGGAAGCCGCGCGGATCGCTCCGCGCCGCCTCGATTTCGCCGGGCCGCGCGCCCAGGCCGAAGCGGGTGGCGGCGATGGCGGCCATCATGTCCTTGGACGGCAGGCTCAAGCCGGGCTCTCCCTTGCGATATGGCGTCCGATCGACCATTCAACGCACGTGGCGCGCAAGTCCGTCGCCAGCTTCCCGTGAAAATGAGCCGTTCCCGTGTCCGACAAGCCTGACCTGATCGAAAAGCCGCGCCGCTTCTACAAGGCCGCGACCGCCGGCGACGCCAAGGACGGCCTCTATCCGGTGCTGCTGGACGGCCGCACGCCCAAGTCGCCGCAGAAGAGGCCGCTGGCCCTGCCGACCCTGGCGCTGGCGAAGGTCGTCGCCGACGAATGGGAGGCCCAGGAAAAGGTCATCGACTCCACGGCCATGCCGGCCACGCGCCTGGCCTTCACCGCCATCGACCGCATCGCCGAGACGAGGGCGGAAGTAGCCCGCGAGGTCGCCGCCTATGCCGGTTCCGACCTGCTCTGCTACCGCGCCGATGGCCCCACGCCCCTGGTCGAGCGCCAGGACCGCGAGTGGGGCGCGATCCTGGACTGGGCCAGGGCCGAGCATGGCGTGGCGCTGGAGCCGGTCACCGGCATCATCCACGCCCCGCAGCCGCCGGCCACCCTGGCGGCGGTCGAGGCCCTGGCCCTGACGCTGGACGACTACAGCCTGGCGGGCGTGGCCTATGCCGCGGGCCTGTTCGGCTCCACGGTCCTGGCGCTGGCCCTGCGCGCCGGCCGCGTCACCGGCCAGAAGGCGCTGGACCTGTCGCGCCTGGACGAGATCTACCAGGCCGAGCAGTGGGGCGACGACCACGAGGCCGTCACCCGCGCCGCCAACCTGGCCATCGAGGCGGCCGTGCTCGAGCGGTGGTTCGCCGCCCTTCGCCGCTGAGGCCCGGCGAGTGAAGAGCGCGCTGGTCTACGTCCTGGCGGCGGTCTGCGAGATCGGCGGCTGCTTCGCCTTCTGGGCCTGGCTGCGGCAGGGCCGCTCGGCGCTGTGGACCATCCCCGGCGTCCTGGCCCTGGTCGCCTTCGCCTGGCTGCTCACCCGCGTCGAGGCCGAGGCGGCCGGGCGAGCCTTCGCGGCCTACGGCGGCATCTACATCCTGTCGTCCATCGTCTGGATGCGGACGGTCGAGCAGGTCCGCCCTGATCGCTGGGACCTGATCGGCATGGCCGTGTGCCTGGCGGGCGCGGCGATCATCCTGTTTGGCCCGCGGGCCGCCTGACGGCTTCACCTTGCCAGCCCCGCCGGGGCTCTTTACGCCTTTGGGTCCAGTCCCTGCTTGGAGCCGAAGACCTTGCAACACATCCTGGAAGAGCTGGAGCGGCGTCGTGAACAGGCCCGCGCCG
>NZ_JBMDIW010000003.1:0-254545 GCF_057808875.1 Caulobacter sp. FG7 | reverse complement strand
CGATCCGGCCCAGAACCTGTTCGACGCGGTCGACGTCAACGGCCGGTTCGCGGCCCAGCGTCTTGCCGGCCAATGGTTTCAACGGCGCGGTCTGCTGGGCGCCGCGCCCGCGAGGTTCTACGAGGCCGACCCCGGCGGCCGAGCCGCGCAGGAAATCGACGCGACCGCCGCCGCGAGCCGCGGACTGTCGTCTGGAGAGACGCGGGCTCCGTTGTTTTCGGGCCCTGCCGCGCTCGACATGACATCCAGCTACGGTCGCCTGACAATCACCCGCACGCGAGACGGCTCGGCGAGGGTGGTCGTAAGCCGTTCGGACGGGGCCGCGCCCATCGTCTGTTCCTCCCCCCTCTGCCGGTCCAGGATCAGCGCCGGCGTCTGGCGGCCCGGCAGGGACCAGATCATCCTGACGCGGGTGGAGCCTGGCTATCGGCAAAGCCTCCTTGTCTGGGACGTCGCCCGCGACAAGGTCCGCCTGCTCGCAAAGGGCGACGGCGTTCTGGGCGGCGACCCGAGGGACGTCGCCCCCTGCGCCCTGACCCAGGACCTGGCGTTCTGCGTTTCGGCGACGCCACAGCATCCGCCGCGGCTGGTGGCCATCGATCTCGACGAGGGGGCCGCCAGCATCGTCGCCCAGCCGAACGCTTCGCGAGCTCTGCTGGGGGTCTCGCCGCAGAGACTGGCCTGGCGTGATCCTCAAGGGAACCAATTTACCGGCGTGTTCTTTCCGGCAGTCCCGGGGACCGGCGGCGGCAAGCCGCCGCTGTTCATCACCTACTATACCTGCCAGGGGTTCGCGCTGGGCGGGGAGGGAGACGAGTGGCCGCTCCGCGCCCTGGCCGATGCGGGGATCGCCGCCCTCTGCATCAACAAGACGAGCGTGCCGACCGACAAGCAGGACTCGGTGGCCAACTACCGGGTCGCCTTGTCAGGCGTCCGCGCCATCATCGGCCGGCTGGACGGCGAAGGCCGCATAGACGTTCGGCGGATCGGGATGGGCGGCCTGAGCTTCGGTAGCGAGGTGACCATGTGGGTCGCCACCGAATCCGACCTGCTCACAGCGGTCTCGATCAGCACGCCCCAACTCGAACCGGCCTACTACTGGATCCATGGGGTGGCCGGCCGCGACAACCACGGCCCGATGCGCGTGGCGTGGGGCCTGGGCGCGCCCGACGAGACCCCGGAGCGTTGGAAAATGGTGGCGCCGGCGCTGAAGACCGATCGCCTCCGGGCGGCCACCCTGATGCAGATGTCCGAGCAAGAATATCGCGTCGGTCCCGAGCTTCTGGCCCGCCTCTCCAACAGCACCACGCCCGTCGAGGCGTACGTCTTCGCGCAGGAACCCCACATAAAGGTCCAGCCCCGTCACAAGCTGGCGGTCTATCAGCGCAATCTCGACTGGTTTCGGTTCTGGCTGCAGGACGTCGAGGATAGCGACCCGGCCAAGTCCGAGCAGTATGTCCGATGGCGCGCGATGCGGGACCGCGCCAAGCTCTAGGACCAACGGCGCGCCCAGGATTCGACGTCGGCGATCTGCAGGATGCGGAAATAGTCCGAGCCTTTCGGGGGGCCGGTTTCGCGCAGCAGGCCCGCGAGCGCGGCCTTGTCGAGCAGGCCCGCCTGATCCAGGCGCCCGCCAAGGAGGTGACTGGCGAGCTCCCCCCGCGCCGCCTCATAGGCTGGGCCCGCGAAACCCGACAGGTTGCCCTTGGTGCGGCGATCCGCCACCAAGGGCGGTAGAGCATGGCGGAAGGCCGCTCGGGTGACCGCCCTGTCTCGGCCCCCGCGGATCCACTCCCAACTGGGGATGGAAAGGCAAAGCTCGACGATGGGCTGAGACAGCAGCGGCGTGAGCAGGGGCGCCGTCTCCGATCGCGCGAAGGCGTCGAGATAGTTGTGTGCGCTCATCAACAGCTTGAGGTGCTCCACCTTCCCCGGCAGCAAGCGCGGGCCATCCAGCCAGGGGTGAGGTTCCAAGGGCGTACCGGCCACACGTGGAGCCAGGAACCGCAGGTCCGAACGCCAGGCCTGCGCCGCCGGGGCGAAGGCGCGTTGGACCGACATGCTGCCAGCGCGCCATAGGCTGCAGTCGTGCAGCAGGGCGAGGTCCTGCACAGCGCGGATCCAGACGCCCAGCTTCCCGCGCCGGAGCGCATCGGCCGCGGGGGTCGACGAGTGGGTCTTGAAGAAGACGTTGTCACCGCCGCCGCCAGAGACGAAGGCGTCGCTCCCAAGCTCAACGGCCCGCGCCTGGAGCGTCCGATCCCAGGCCCCGAGCAGAGCATGGCCGCTCGGACGCGGACGGCGCACGCTCGGCGCCATTGTCAGATCCACGTCGCCTGGCGCCAGAGCGATCTCCTCGAGCGCCAGTCCCAGCCGTTCGGCCACGGCGCGGGCATAGAGGCGTTCATCGCCATCAAGCGCCGGCGACACCATGTTGACGCAGCGGACATCGACGTCGGCGTCCCAAAGGCAGGCGGCCAGTACCGACGAATCCAGACCGCCGGACAACTCCAGCAAGACCTTGTCACGGCCGTCCGCCCAAGCCCTGACACAGCGACGCACGAGGTCCCCAAGCGCCTGCGAGTGGTCCGCCTCGCCGTCGTCGGCCACATGGTCCCCGGGCGACCAGAGCGCACCTTCGTCAGGACGGCCCGACGACCAGGTCAGCGCCGAGCCTGGCGGCAGTTCGGCCAGGCCCTCGAAGCCCGTCCGCCGCGCGCGCCTGAACGGATAGGCCATGAAGTGGGCCACGAACGACCAGTCGATCCGTGGTGTCAGCCAGCCCAGATCGATGAGGAGCCCGACATCGTTGGACATGACGTCTACCGCTCCGACCGTGAGCCGATATGCCGACAGGGCGCCAAACGGGCTGCGGATCACGTGTGCGGCCCCGGCCGGATCGGCGAACACGGCAAGGTAATCGCCCCAGAACCCCGACACGAACGCAGCGCCGGCGGTGGACGACATCGCCTTGGCGTGGTCGGGCGAAATGGTCTTGGCGCGGCGAAAATCGGCGCGGCTGAAAACCTCGCCGAAGACCAGGCCCATGTCGTCAGGTAGCCGCACGGCTTCTGGTCGATCGCTCATCACCACGAAGTCGTGCCCCGCCAGACGCGACGTCATGCGCCGCCGTCCGAGAACCTCCGTCTCGCGCTGGCGCACCAGCTCGGCAGGGCCGCAAAGGATCAGAATGCTTGCCGTCATCTAGAGCACCAGGATCGGCGTGAAGGCCTCGATCCGCTCCAACCGATCGTTGAGCACGAGGTCTTCACACTGGAGCCAGCAGTGGGCGGCGAACGGACTGGCGATGACGCCGAAAACCAGATCGGCATGGCCGCCCCGCCGCCTCATGAACCCGCGCAACGCCAGAGAATCCAGGAGACAGACCGATCGCACGGGGACGAGGGCCCGGTGTCGCAGGAAGCGCCCGGCGAGGACGAGAGCCCGATCGGCCTCCGAACGGTGCAGGACCTCCTGATCGGCTTGCAGTTGGCTCAGGATCTTGGCGAACGGCTCGCGCCGCAGGCGTCGGCTCGTGCTCCAGATCGCTGAGGCTGCGCCTATCGCGTCAATCAGGCTTGAGCCGCCCCTAGGCGCGGGGGCGAGCTCGCGTCGTGCAGGAACGACAGGAAGACGCGGTGCGCGACGCACGTTGGGCTTCAACAGTCCCCGGCGGATCAGGGTCTCCACCTGCTCGGGGCGCCCAGCGGCCGGCCCATCCCGAACGACGGCGCTGAACGCTTCGCCTAGGGTTTCGTGGATCGTGAAGTAGCGCGCGCGGACCGTGTCGAGAAAAATGGGACGACCGGCCGCGAAGCAGTAGGCGAGGTGGTCGGGAACGACGAGATCCATGTCGGTCTCCGAGCGGACGTCCCCGGCTCGGGGACGCCGCAGTGGTTCAGGCGTCGGAAAGGCCAAGCTCGGGTTGGAGCTGGAAGCCCTCGATGTTGACGCCCATCATCCCGGCGGTGACGTCCGCGACCGCACCAAGGTCGATCACTTCCGAAGCCGTGTTGTTTTGCGTATCCATGGCTTGTCTCCCGGAACGCGAAGGCGGCGCCCTCTCGGGCGGAAAGGGCGCCGGGGGGAGGTCAGTCGTCGCTGATGCCGGTGGCCGGCTGCTGGACGAAGCCCTCGATGTCGCTGAGCTTGCCGCCCTGCGTTTCGACGGCGACGGCGCCCAGGTCGATCAGGGCGTCTTCGATGTGGTCTTCGATCCGTTCCATGACGGTCTCCTTCTCTAGGTCACGCCCACCGTGACAGTTGAACGGTGCGACCACAGGTAGAGAACCCGAAGGAAATAACGCCGGAATTTTCCGATTATTCCGCAGGGCGCCGCGGGTCGCGGTCACTGAGGCCATGGAGGCTGCGGACGATCGCGGGCACCAGCCGAAGGCGGCGGCGGTGATAGGCGACGAGCGCCTGACGCAGCGCCGCGGATGACCCGGCGGCGGCCAGGCCTCGCAGCTCCTGGGTTTCCTCCTGGAACTCGGGGACCAGCTCCAGCTCCGCGCAGCGTGGGCGATGCAGGCGATCGCTGGCGCCGGCCACGGCCCACTCGACCTCGACATTGCCGCTGCGGGCGGCCAGGCGCGCGAACAGGTCCTCAAGGGCTGCGATCGGACCATCGCCCGCGGGAGCGTCAGGCGAGATAGCCGGCTCGCCGCCCGCCGACCTTGCGGCGTTGACCAGGAGGGCGACGTTCCATTGGTAGAGGTCCGACAGGTCCGGCTCCGTCAGACGGGGAACAAGGAAGCCCTCGCCGGGCAGGGCGGTGAGCAGCCGCTCGCCCACCAGGCGGTGCAGGGCCGCGCGCACCGGCGTGGCGCTGGCCCCGAACCGCCGCGAAAGCTCGGGGACGTCGATGCGTTCGCCGGGCCGCAGGGCGCTTTCAGACAGCAGGAAGGTCTTGATCGAGAGGTAGACGCGTTCACCGGTGCCGGGCCGATCGATCATCAGGCTTAACTCCCTGGACGCCACGCAACGCAGCACGCCGAAAGGCGGGCCGCTGTCGCCAGGTCCTGTCGCGCCAGGTCCTTTCGTCCAGGGGCCCGCCAAAGGGGCGTGAGGATGGAAGCATCGATCGCCGATGGCACCTCCCCGAAATTCCCCCGCGAATTTTGGGGGGTGGATTTTCCGGGACCTAAAGTAGGCCCAGGGTCCGGAAGCTGGCGACCGTTTCGGCGCCGACGATCAGGTGATCATGGACGAGCACGCCCAGGGCCTTGCCGGCGCTGGCGACCGCGCGCGTCATCTCGATGTCGGGCTTCGAGGGCGTGGGATCGCCCGAGGGATGGTTGTGGGCCAGGACGAGGGCGCTGGCCCCCGTCTCCAGGGCCCGCCGCAGGACTTCACGGACATAGACCGGCGCATGGTCCACCGTGCCCTTGCCCAAGGCTTCGGCCAGGATCAGCTGGTTCTTCCTGTCCAGAAAAGCGGCCCAGATCTCCTCTCGCGGCAGGCCTCGGAGCTTGGCCCGGAAGAAGGCGGCGACCGCCCCGAACGAAGACATTACCGGCCGCGCGCTCAGCGTCGCCAGGCTGACCCGGCCGGCCGCCTCGCGCAGGATCTTGAAGTTGAGGATGGTCGCCTCGCCGACGTGGCGGCGCAGTTCGGCGCGGTCGGCGGCGAGCACGCCGGCCAGGCCGCCGAACCGCTCGACCAGACGCATGGCCAATTCGCAACCTTCGGTCGGTTCGTCCTGGGCCAGATGCAAGTGAAGGATCTCGGCGTCCTGCATGACGTCGACCCCGAAGCGCGCGGCGAAGTCGAGGACCTTCTGGCGCGACGGCGCCCACCGTCCCGGGGTTTCGGGCGTGAAGAGGCTGGGCTGGGCCGTCGCCTCGCGCACATTGGCGGTCTCGGCGGCGACGTCGGTGAGGGCAGGGGAGGCGGACATGGCGTCCTCCGATCTGGCGGCGCCGGACCCCATGCCCGGATCGCTCGCCCCCCTCGCCCTGGCTTTTTCTTTCACGCCGCCGCCGGCGACAGACTTTGGACCGGCCAGCGGGCCAGGACCGCCGAAAGCACCGCTGGCTTGTCGACGGGCACGAAGACCCGCGGCGTATAGGCGATGATCTCCACGAAGCAGCCGAGATTGACGAACACCTGCCGCTGGGCGCCGGCCCCGACCACCTCGATGCGCCAGCGGTCCATGACCCGCGCCCGGCGCAGCCACAGGCCGCCGGCCAGCGCCAGCGACGCGCCGTCCTGCAGGACCGAGCGCTGCGCGAACCGCGGCTCGCCGAGGGTCTGGGCCGCGTCGCCAAGCCCCAGGGCCAGTTTCAGCGGCGGGACCTGCAAGGGGTCCAGCACCCGGCCCAGCCACCGGCGCCCGTCCGGGGCCTTGATGCGTCGCACGCTGGCCTGGCGGCTGGGCAGGCTCGACCACACCGGCAGCAGAAGGCCGGTGACCAGCACGATCTCGCGGGTGGTGAACGGGTCGGCCGCTTCGAGTTCGGCGCGCCAGGCCGCCGACCAGGTCGCCTCGTCAACGCTCTCCCAGGCCGACTCCTCGAAAGTCTTGAGCGGCGTGGTGACACGCTTTTCGGGCCGCACCAGGCGCACGGCCGGGGTCAGGCGATCGTCGTCGTCGGTCGTGGTCAGGCCTTGCACCGCCAGGGCGGCGCGGCCGGACTTGCGATTGACGCAGTAGAGCAGGGCGGCGCGGTCCAGGCCTAAGAGGGCCTCCTCGACGCTGACCAGGCTTCGCCGCGTGCGCAGCGAGAATCGCGTCAGGCGCGTCTGCGCCCTTGTCATCACGTCGGTGCGGAGGGTCTCCTCGCCCAGGACCACCAGCTCGTCGGCGACGATGTCCTCCACGCCCCGGTCCAGGGCGCCCGTGGCGGCGGCCCGTTCGAGAATGCCCGCCAGGATGAGGTCGAAGGCGGCGAACAGACCGTTCTGGTCGGCGATGCGCAGGGCCAGCAGCCGGTTGAGGAAGGTGTTCATCGGCGGCAGATCGTCGGACGATCGCAGATTGCCCTGGCCGTCGAGCAGGGACAGGCCCGTCTTGGTCTCGAACGTCGGGCGGTCCATGGCCTCCACCTCGCCGTGGTGGAGGGCGACATAGAAGGCCTGCAGGGCGCGGTGGGCCCACGGGCTTTCCAGGTTGTCCTCGGCTCGGAAGAGCCCGGCGCCGGCGGTGCGCCGCTCGCCGCGGGTCAGGGCCCCCAGGCTGTCGAGCCGCCGCGCGATGGTCGACAAGAAGCGCTTTTCGCCGTGGATGTCGGTCGTCACCGGTCGAAAGAGCGGGGCGCTGGCCTGGTTGGTGCGGTGCGAGCGGCCCAGGCCTTGGATGGCCGCGTCGGCCCGCCAGCCTGGCTCGACCAGGTAGTGGACCCGGCGCTGCTGGTTAGCCGCCGACAGGTCGGCGTGATAGCTGCGCCCGGTGCCGCCGGCGTCGGAGAACACAAGCACGCGCTTGGCCCCCGACATGAAGGCGTCGGTCTCGGCCTTGGCCGCCGAGGCGCTGCGGCGTTCGACGACACGGCGGTCCTCCCGCCGTACGATCCGCCGGCCCCGCCCGGTGACCTCGGCCACCAGGTCGGGTCCAAGGGCGTCGAGCACCGCGTCCAGCACACCCGGCGCGGCGGGCAGGCAGGCCAGTTCGGCCACCAGCTGCTCGCGCAGCGCCAGGGCCTCCTGGCTGTAGATCGGTCGGCCGTCCTCCACCATCGGCACGAGGGTCACCGAGCCGTCGTCGTTGTTGATGGCGCTCATCGCCTGGATCGGGAAGGCGGCCATCAGGTAGTCGAGCACCTGGTCCTTGGGTGTGAGATCGACGGTCAGGTTGTTCCATTCCTCGGCGGGGATCTGCGCCAGGCGTCGCTCCATCACCGCCTCGTTGGTGCTGACCACCTGCACCACGCTGGATCGGCCGGCGGCGAGGTCGGCGCGGATCGCCGCGATCAGGCTGGGGGCCTTAAGGCCGGCCAGCAGGTGGCCGAAGAACCGAAGCTTGGTCCCCTCGAAGGCCGACATCACCGCCGAGGCGGCCTGGCCGCCGCGGGCCGCGCCGTTCTCGTCGAGCACGCCGGTGGCTTTCAGCGCCTGCCGAAGATTTTTATGGATCAGCTGGTATGCGTCGGCCCAGCGATCCCAGATCAGGATGTCGTCGGCCGACAGGGCGTGCGGCAAGGCCTCGTACTCGACGCCGTCGAACGACAGCGAGCGGGCGATGTAAAGACCCAGCGCCTTCAGTTCCCGGGCGATCAGCTCCATGACCGCCACGCCGCCGGCCTCGACCGCTTCCAGGAAGGCCTCGCGCGTGGTGAACGGCGCCTCGGTCCCGCCCCACAGCCCCAGGCGAGCGGCATAGGCCAGGTTTTCCGGCGTCGTCGCCCCGGTGGCCGAGACATAGAGCACCCGGGCGTTGGGCAGGCGGTTCTGCAAGGCCAGCCCCGCCTGGCCCTGCAGCGAGGCCTTCTTAGGGCCGCGGCCGCCCTTGGCCCCGCCGGCGGCGTTGGCCATGGCGTGGGCCTCGTCGAAGACGATCACCCCGTCGAAGTCCTCGCCCAGCCAGGCGACGATCTGGTCCAGGCGCGAGGGCCGGTCCCCGCGGGCCGGTTGGCGCAGGGTGGCGTAGGTCGAATAGAGGACGCCGCGCTCGAGCCGGATGGCCTCGCCCTGCTTCCAGCCGCTCTGTGGGACGATGTCCTGGCCCTGGCCGCCGATCGCGCCCCAGTCTCGACGGGCGTCTTCCAGCAGGGCGTCGTTCTTGGAGAGCCACAGGGCGCGCAGGCGGCCCTGGGCCATGTTGTCGGCGATGATCCCGGCGATCTGGCGGCCCTTGCCGCAGCCAGTCCCGTCGCCCAGGAAGAAGCCGCGCCGGAAGCTGACCGCATCGTCGGCGTCGGCGCCGACCGCGACGGCCTGGTGGGCGGCCTGGCCGATCCGCCAGCGGCCCGGCAGGGTCTGGGCGTGGGCCTCGCCGGCGTAGACAATCGTCTCCAGCTGGGCGTCCGACAGGCAGTGGGCGTCGATCAGGCTGGTGGGCAAGAGCGGCCGATAGGTCGGGACGGGCGGAGCGACCGAGGCCATCGGCCCGGACTCGACCAGCGGCGAGGGATGGGCAGCCGCCCCGGCGATGGCGATGCGCCCCAGGCGGTAGGCCTGATAAAGGCCGACATCGACGCCCTCGCCCCGCCAGTCGATGACCGCGTAGTCGAGGGTCCGGGTCTGCGCCAGCAGCGCCAGCCGGCGGCCCGGACAGGCCGGGCCGCGCTCGCGGGCGACGAACGCCGCCGGCTGGACGAGCGTGCGGAAGATCCTCGGCTTGACGCTGGGCCGGCCGGGCAAGGCGGCGACCCTGCCGACCGCTTCGGCCAGGTCGTCGCAGGAATGCAGGGGCGCGATCGGTCCGGCCGCGCCGCGGTCGAGCACCAGAAGGCCCGTCTCCACCGAGGTCCCCTGGCCGGCGAAGGCGCGTGCGGGCAAGCCGATCCGGCCCACGATCGTGCCGCGCGCGGCCAGACCCGCCAGTATGGCCTCGGCCTTGAGCCGGGCCAGCGGCACGATGGCCGCCAGGCGCCCGCCGTCGGCCAGGGTGTCGAGCGCGGCGTGCAGATGCGCCTCCAGCGGCCCGAACGGCGGATTGCACAGCACCACGTCGAAGCCGCCCGCCCCCGGCAGACGGTCCTTCAGTTCGACCGCGTCGTTGCGCGTGCGCGGCGCGGCCGCAAACAGGCCGTCCAGCAGGCCCGCCCGCTGGGGCGAAAGCTCGTTGAGGGTCAGGCTCGCGCCACAGACCTCGGCCAGGATGGCCATCAGACCCGTGCCCGCCGAAGGCTCGAGCACCTTGTCGCCGCCGCGCACCTGGCCGGCCAGGGCGGCGAGGGCGCAAAGCTGCGGCGGGGTGGAGAACTGATCCAGCGCCACCTGCTCGTCATCGCGGCGGGTCTGGGTCGGACAGAGCGCGGCGAGACCCTCGAGCAGGGCGCAGATCTCGGCAGGGGCGTCCTCAAGGCGCGCCAGCTGCGCCGAAAGTCGACGAATCTGCAGCACGAGGGCCGCCTCGCACGCGTCATAGGCGTCGCGCCAGGACCAGGCGCCCTCGGCGTCGCTGGCCCCGAAGGTCAGGGTCATCACAGAAGCCAGGAGCTTACGGTCCAGGCGGCGCGAGCGGTTGAGATGGGGAACCAGGGCGCGGGCCGCGGCCAACAGGTTGGCGACGGCGTCGCTGGCGTCGTCGGCGAACAGCGACAGGGGCGAAGGGGACGAGGCGGTCATCGGACAGGGCCTTTGCTCACCCGCCGCGGAAGGCTCCTCCTCCCAGACCCGGCGGGCTCGCCCGCCCCGGCCCTGCCTCTTCCTCGTGGAACCGTCCCGAGCCAGGCCAGCAGAATGCGAGCCCCCGCCCGGAGGGCGGGGGCTCGCGCCGTCAGGCCGCGATCACCGACGCAGCCTCGTCCTTATCGTCGGCGGCGTCGACGTCGCCTTCGGCCGAGCCGGCCTCAAGCGCCTGGCCGGTCATGACGCGAGCCATGGGGCCGGTCACGGGGCCGGCGTCGTCCCCGACGGCGGTCTTAGGTCGCTCTTCCGCCGCCTCGACCCGCGGCTCGGCCGACGCCCAGGACAGGGCGGCCGGCGCCCAGCGCCGCTGCGCGGCCGCATCCGCCACCAGGATGACCAGGTCGTCCTTCTTCAGGCCCGCGGCGCGATCATCCTCGACCTCCATGGCCGACAGCATGGCCAGGAGCTGCTTTTTGGAATGCAGCGCCAGGAACGGGACGTCGGCGCACCAATGGGCCGAGAGGTCGGTGTCGCAAAGGGCGGCGATCTCGACCGCTTCGGCCCGCGCGCTGCGCCGGATCAGGGTGTTGCGCACCTCCTTCAGGTCCACGGACACCGCCACCAGTTCGGCCAGCAGCGCCATCTTCTCCCCATGCGGCAGGCCGTCGACGAAGCCTATGGGACGAAGGCCCGAGGCCAGATAGGCCTCGCGCCTCGCCGCCAGGCGCTCGAACACCTCGCCGTCGAGGGCCGGCATCGGCGGCGCGCCCCTGCGGGCGTAGGCGCTGGCCTCCACGGTCAGGGCCGACTCGCTGGGGCGGCTTGTCCCGCGCAGGGCCAGGCATTTGAAGAGCTGGGCCAGGAGAGCGGAGAGGGCGGCGGCGGGATTGTCGGCCAGATCCCGGATCAGGCCGCGCGTGGCGATATCGGTCCGGGTCTCGTGCAGGTGGTGTCCGGCCCCGTCCAGCTCGACGCTCACCTTTGCCGCCGCGATGTCCGGCGGGCCGGCCGAGGCGGCGATGCGCGGCGCGGTTTCGTCATCGATCTCATCCTCATCAAGGATCTCCTCGACCTCCTTCCGGAAGAAGCGGGCCTCGACTCCGAGATCGGCGCTGGGCGACAGCAAGAGCGCCCCCAGTTCTCCTCGGCCCAGACCAGCGGCGGCCAGCGCGGCGTCCGCCGTGATCAGCTCGACCATGGCGTCCAAAGCCGCCTCGCTGTCGAACGTCATCGCCTTCAGCCGGACCCTGGCCGCGTCGAGCGCCTCGCGCGCACTGGCTCGCGCGACCTTCTGAGCGTCGGTGAGGTCGCCGTGATAGACGTATGGCAGGGTCTCGTAGCCGTCAGGCGCGGCGACGCCGCCGTCCGGCCCGCTGAACACCGTCAGCCCCAGCGCGACCAGCTTGTCTGCGAGTTCATCGACCCGCGACTGCCACAGCCGCTGCAGAAGATCCGGATCGAGCACGACGTCGGGCATTTCGCCGAAGAGGTCGCTGCTGGAGCCGCCGCCGGCCGCGGTGTAGCGGGCCATGCCGACCAGCGCCACGCGCGGGTCCTTCACGCTGACCCGTCCGCCCTCGACGCGGGCGCGCAGCTGGTAGTCCTGCAGGTGGCCGTCCAGGGCGGCTTGGGCGAGCTGGCCCTGCTGGGCCTTGTCGTCGATGCGCGCGAAGAGCTTGACCTGTTTGAGGGTCAGGCGACCCTGGCGGAAGGCGTCGAGCACCTTGGCGTGCACGCCGGCCAGGGCTTCCAGGCGGCGGATCTCGACGACGTCATAGCCCAGGGCCTTGCCGATGGCGGCCGTATCCATGCGGGCCTTGCGGAACTTGCCGATGGCCAGGATCACCGCGGCGGTGTGGATCGGCGCGCGCTCGGTGTTGGGCAGGACCAGGGCGGCGGCCTGGGCGGCCTTGCTCACCGCCACCTGGCAGGCGACCAGATGATCGTCGTCGATGTCGCCGCGATCTCGGCGCAGCAGCAGCGCCATGCGACGCCGGCGGCCGTCCAGCACCATGAACGGCGCCTCGCCCTTGCGGCCGGGTCGCACGATCGGCGCGATCAGGACCCCGGCCGCACCGATGGTGTCGGCCAGTTGAGGAATGTCATCGTCGACCGGCTCGTCGAAGCGAAGATTCTCCTGCGCCAGGTCCAGGTCCCCCAGGCGGACGCTGAGCATCTGGAAGTCCTGGAGCTTGGCCTCTGGAGCGGCGGGCTCGCCAGAGGCGGTCGGGACGGTGCGGGTCTTGGTCATGTCGAAGCTCCCGCGCCGGGCCAGGCCCATCCTGGATCCTCGGCGCGCCCGCGCCGGCCCTGCCTTTGTCCTTTTGGTCAGAGCTCGGCCTTGGCCGCCTCGTCCCAGTCGCCGATGCCAGGCGGGGGCAGGGCGATCCGGGACCTCACGCCGCCATCGCCCAGCGCCTCGGCCAGTTGCCTGGCCGAGGCCTCGCCGTCAGGACCCCGATCGGCGGCGATCAGCACCAAGCGCACGCCCGCGGGCGGCCGCCAGCGCCGCAGGTTCGAGGTCGACAGCAGCGCCCAGGCCGGAAGGGCGAACCGATGTCGGGCGGCCAGGGCCGTGAACACCCCTTCGGCCACCAGCAGATCCGGCCCCGCCGCATCAAGGCGCACGGCGCTGCCAGCCGGGATCAGGCCGACGGTCTTGCGCGGCAGGGTCAGGTCGATGGCGCGCCGTCCGCCGGGGGTCAGATAGGTGAGCTCGACGGCGGTGACCGTCCCGTCCGGACCAAGCACGCCGGCCATCAGGGCCGGGCGCGTGGCCCCTGTCGGCCGATAGACCGCGAGCGGCGCGGCCGGATGATGGCGCAGCGCGTCAGGTCCGGGGATGTCGCCCGCGACGCCGCGACCTCGGCAGTGGCGTTCGGACAGCGTGCCGGCGACAGGCCGGCCCTGGCGCCAAAGCCGCAGGGCCGCGTCGCGGCGCGCTGTGCGCCCCCGATCCGAAGCGGTCTCGATCGGCGCCGCCGCCGCGGTCCAGTCTCCGGATGGTCCCAGCAAACCAAGGTCGCGCAGATGATCGCGCACCGCGCGCCAGTCGCCGCCCGCGAAACTATGGACGATGACCCGGCCGTCGCGCTCCAGCAGCGACACCGAGCGATCGCGCCGACTGTGGCCGGGGGCGGGGATGTTGGCGCGGCGACCTCCGTCATAGAGGTCGCCGCCCAAGCGGCGGACGATGGCGCGCAACGACATGGGCAGGACTCCTCGGCCGCATCCGGCGGCCCGCCCGCCCAAGCCCTGGCTTGGCCTTTGTCACGGCGGCCCCTCAAGCGCTCCGGCCGGGCGTCCGCGCCCCCAGGCCGGTCAGGCGCAGCGACAGGCGCCCGCCGCTTATACGGATAACCGCATAATCGGTCGTTATACGGTTATCCGTATACCCTTGATTTATACGCGATGCCGTATAATCTTGCACTATACGCAATGGCGTATAAAGGTCGGAGACACGCCGTGGACATCATCGTCCGGAACGAAAGTCAGCTCGCCGCCAGCCTCAAGCGCTATCGCAAGAAGGCCGATCTGACCCAGACCGAACTGGGCCGCGCCGCCCAGCTGCGCCAGGCCACCATCTCCGAGCTCGAAGCCGGCAAGGGCGCCACTCTGGAGACCCTTTTCACGGTTCTGGCCGTGCTCAATCTCGAACTGGTCGTGCGGCCTCGCCGAACCGTCGACGACGCCGCGTTGGCGGACCTCTTCTGATGGCCCGCCGCTCGCGCCACAGCCCGCTGGCCGTCTACATGAACGGCCGGCGGGTCGGGCTGCTGCGTCGTGAACCCAGCGGGGCCGTCGACTTCACCTACGACGCCGAATGGCTGACGGTAGGCGCCGCCTTGCCCGTTTCGCTGTCCCTGCCGCTGCGCGAGGACCGCTACATCGGCGCGCCGGTGATGGCCGTCTTCGACAACCTGCTGCCCGACAACATCGACATTCGCAGCCGCGTCGCGGCCAGGGTGGGCGCTGAAGGCATCGATGCCTACAGCCTGCTGTCGGCGCTGGGCCGCGACTGCGTGGGGGCTCTGCAATTTCTCCCCGAGAGCGCGCCGGCGCCGGTTGTCGGCCAGGTGGAGGGCCTGCCCATGACCGAGGCGGCCATCGCCAGGATCCTGGCCAATCTGGCCCGGGCGCCGCTGGGTCTGGAGCCCGACGATGATTTTCGCATATCGATCGCCGGCGCGCAGGAAAAGACCGCCTTCCTGCGCCAGGACGGCCAATGGCTGCGACCGTTGGGCGCGACCCCGACCACCCACATCTTCAAGCCGCAGATCGGTCGCCTGCCCAATGGCCTGGACCTCTCCAACAGCGTGGAGAACGAATACCTCTGCCTGACCCTGCTGGCGGCGTGGGGCTTGCCCAGCGCCGCCGTCGAGATGGCCAGCTTCGAGGACCGGCGGGTTCTGGTCGTCGAGCGGTTCGACCGCTTCCACGACCGCGATCATCGCCTCCTGCGCCGCCCCCAGGAGGACTTCTGCCAGGCCCTCTCCACGCCGTGGGTGGGCAAGTACGAGGCCGACGGCGGCCCCGGCGTCCTCAAAGGCCTGGACCTGCTGGCCGCGAGCGACACGCCCGCCAACGATCGCCTGGCCTTCCTGAAGGCCCAGGTCGTCTTCTGGCTGCTGGGGGCCACCGACGGCCACGCCAAGAACTTCAGCCTCTTCCTGCAACCGGGCGGCGGCTTTCGGATGACCCCGCTCTACGACGTCCTGTCGGCCGAGCCCAGTCGCGCCGCCCGTCAGATCGAGCCCAAGCAGATGAAGCTGGCCATGGCCGTCGGCGAGCGGCGACATTACCGTGTCGGCGACGTCGCCCCGCGTCACTTCGTCCAAAGCGGCGCGGCCGGCGGCCTGGATCCTGAGGCCGTCCGCAAGATGCTGGCCCACCTGGCGCAGGCGGGCCCTGCGGGGCTGGACCGGGTGCTGGCCTCGCTTCCGGCGGACTTTCCGGCCGCCGTCAGCGGCCCGATCGCCCAGGCGGCCCATGCCCGGCTGGCTCAGATCGGCCGATACCTGGATGGCGACGCCGCGACCAAGGCTTGAGCCTCCCGCCGCCGACGCGGCCAATGTCCAGCGATGCGGCGCGAAAAATCGCCGCTCTGGCGCATGAAGCGCCGTCATCAGGACCATTCCCCTAGTCCCTGCGCGAGGAGGGCGCTTTTGGCGGCGCCTTGGCCAAGCGATCCTTGAGCCCATAGAGACTGGGCAAAAGCTTCAGGCCGCCGAACCGCTCCCGTTCGCACATGGCGCGCAGATAGCCGCCGGCCGAGCTGCGGATCTCCCCATCCTTCCAACGGGCCAGCACGGTGGCCAGGGCTATGGCGGCCCTGTTCCTGCCCATGGCCTCGCGCGCCTCGCGCACGGCCGACAGGTTGATCCCCATCAGGGGCGCGGCCCGGCCGACCGCGTCGACGAGGTCCTCCCACTGGGCCTGGGCCGGATCGGCCAGGAAGTCGTCCAGCTCGGGCACGGCCTCGAGCACCAGCGACAGCGGGATGACCTCCTCGCTGATCGCGGCCTCCACTGCCGCCGGGTCAGCCTCCGCCGCCCGGCGGGCCGATCGCGCCGAGGGCTCGACTACCTCCTTTCGAGGAGAAGAATACGTTGCTCCTGCGGATCTAGGCTGGGTTGTAGGTTCTTTCTGGGCTTCGTCCACGACGCCCCTGGGCTCATTTTGAATGGATTTGCGAGCCTTCACCCAGGCCGCGTCCACCGCCGCCAGCAGCGCCTGGAACGTCTCGTGCAGCGCCTCAAGCTCGGCAAGGCTGGGGGTGCGCGGCAGCCGGCCAAGCGCCTGGTCGACGGCGCCGGCCCAGTCATAGCCGCCAAAGCCGCGATGGACGGCGTCGGCGCAGACGGTGCGGATCTCGCGGCGGATCTCCCCGAGCTTGCGCTTGAGGTGGCGGCGCTGGGCCTGCTCAAGTCCCCGCGCGGCGGCCAGGTCGGCGAACTCGTCCCAGCGCGCGGCCATGGGCGCCAGGTCAAAGCCGAAGGCCTCGACGATGAAGCCGCGCTCGTCGCGCCAGCCCCAGCGCTTGCCGTTGCCGCTGTCCTTCATGTGCACCAGGCCGGCGCGAACGGCCAGGCGGATCAGGCCCTGGACGCAGCTGCGCGAGCGCTGCAGCTCCTCGCAGAGCGCATCGTTGGACGGCCAGGCCAGGGGATGGGTGCGACCCGTCCAGTCCTGCTCGGCGGTGACCCGCACCAGGGCGCGGATCAGGCGCACGAGACCGTCGCCGTACCCCAGGCGGGGCGCGGCGCGCTCGAACCGGTCAAGCAGCATGGCCTTGGAGACGCCCTCCGGCAGGCCCTGGTAGGTTTCGGCGAGCCTTGCGGCCGCCCACTGGGCGTCCGCCAGACGGCGCACGTCTCCCACCCCGTTCGAGACGGTCTGCATTTTCTGCTCCTCCTTGGGGAGGCCGCAGGCGCACAGGTTCCCGTCGCGCGAACGCGCGTTTTTGGATTGCAGCGATGTCGGTGATTCGGTTAGAAAGAGCAGGAACTAGGAGCTCGGTCGGGGTTGGCGCCCCGTCTAGCGAATGACCTGGAGAACCCGGCGCGTTACAGCGAGCCGGGTTTTTCTATGCGCTCACGGCGTGTTTCCTTTCCTCATCGCCCCCGTCGAAATAGACCTCGAACACGTGCTCGAGGGCGTCCATCCGATTGGCGAAGCCCCGCTCGGCCTTCATCGCGTCAAGCAGTTCGATGAAGCGTTTGCCGACCATGCCGTTCAGCTGAGCCTTGCCGGCCGCACGGGCCTCGGCGCGAAGGCGCTTCTGGTATTCAGCCTGGTATGCAAGATCGCGAGCGGTCTTCATGGCCCCGCCGATAAGATCGCGATTCCAGCCGGCCAACTAATAAAGGTGAACGGCGAAACACCCGCGTTAAGCGAATAATGACCCTTGATCTGACTGGGAATCGGGGCGCGATCCATTGCTTGGTAATTCAAGGGGATGACCCGCCTTCCGGCGGCAGGACGAGGTCGCGGTCGATCAGCACCCGGACAAGCTGGCCAGGCGCGATGCGCAAGGTCGGCGCCCGCTGCAGGTCGCGCTCGACCAGGCGCTGGCCGCTCTGGCCGGCCGAGGCGGCGACCCCGCCGGCGGCGTCCTGCAGCACGACCCGGTCGCCCCGTCGGCCCGCGCTGTTCTGCGCCGCCGCGCCGCCGATCGAGATCAGGGTCGAAAGCCCGATGGCGCGGGCCAGCACCGGAAGGTGGCGATCGGTCTTGCCAGAAAGGCCGCTCATCCCGGCCGCGTCGAGCCCGACCATGGCGCCCAGATCCACGCTGCGGCCGCTGGGAAAGACCATCTGCGTCCAGACCACCAGCACCCGGTCCTGGCCATAGCCCACCTGGCTGTCGTAGCGCCCGATCAGGCGCGTCCCCTGCGGGATCAGGACGGTGCGCCCGGTGCGGTGATCGAACACCGGCTCGGTGACCTGGGCGATGACCGGTCCGGGCAGGTCCGAATTGATCCCGGTGACCAGGGCCGCCGAGACCAGGGCCCCGGCCTTGACCTCAAAGGGCGACAGGGGCGACCGCGGCAGGATCGGGGCCAGCGGCCCGCGCGTCGCCGCCGCGGCGATGAACTGCTCCCTGGCCGACGTCGGAGACGGCGGGGCGGGCGCCCCGTTCGGGCTTGCGGGGGCCAGGGTCGCCGGCGGCGCGGCGGGATCGAGCGCCTCGGCCGATGGCCGCGCCGCCGTCGCGCCGCCGGTCCCATTGAAGAAGGGCGGCGAGGCCCGGGCGGCCAGGCGTTCCTGGCGGGCTTGCTGGACCTCGGGGGAGACCGGCGCGGTCGGCTGCGGCGCCGCGGCGCCTGGCGAGGCCCCCGCACCCGTGGACGCGCCGAGCGGCGCGGGCAGGGCGGCCGGATCGTCGTACCGGGCCGGCAGGCGCGCCTCGATCGGCGTGGGTCCGTCCGCGGCGCGCGCCTCCGCCTGGGGCGCCGGCGCTCGCCGGGCCGGGCCCTGGCCCATGCCCAGGATGAACCCGGAGCCGATCACCAGGACGATGACGCCGGCGACGGCGGCGATCGCCACGGGCCGATAGCGCGTGATCGGCCGGCGCGGGGCGACCAGGATCCCTTCGGCCGGTCGCTTGGACGCTGCGCCCGCCGCGGCGGCGGGATTGGAGACCGGCGGCTCGACGCTCATGGACGCGGCTCCTGTCGGGTCAGCCGCACCACCACCGGCTTCTTGGCGCCCAGGCGCAGTTCGGCGCGGTCGATGATCCGGTCTACGACCAGGTAGCGGCCCAAGAGGCGCGAGTTCACCAGCTGGGCCTGATCGTCGGCGTCGAGCAGGAAGACGGGCGGCGCCTCGCGCACGGCCAGGTCGGGCGGAAACTCGATGTAGGTCTTGGTCCCGTCGTCGAACACCCGCACCGGCGTCCAAGGCGGGGCGCGGCCCTTCAGGGGCGTGACCCGATAGCGAAAGTCGAGGCGCTCGACCGGCACGGCGGCCTGGACGGCCTCGGTCGCCTGCGCGGCCGCGGCGCGGCGGCCGGCGTCGGCGGCCCTGGCCTGGGCCTCTTCCTGCGGATAGGTCCAGGACAGGACGCTGGTATATGCGCCGCTGTCGGTGGAGACCGCATCGATCAGATAGGTGCGCTGGTCGGTGGTCAGAACGAGGTTGGTGCGCAGGCCGCCCCGCATCGGCTTGACCAGCACGATGACCTGCTGGGCCTGTCCGGTCCCGGCTTCTGTTTCGCCCAGCACCCAGCGCACGGTGTCCCCGGCGGCCTTGGCGATCAGCTTCTCGCCGGGCCGCAGCGCTATGGTGGTAAGGAACCTTGGGCTGGTGTGGATCGCATAGAGCCGGCCCGGCTCGAAGGCGTGATAGAGCGCGGCGTTGACAAAGACGCCGCTGGTGGGCCCGGCGCGCGCTTCGGCGTTGGCCCGCTGCAAGGCAGCCAGCGGCTTGGCCAAGGCCAGGTTCGTCCCGGACCGTCGGCGCGGCCCCCTGGATTGCGCGGGCGCCGCGCCCTGGGTCGCGCCGGTGAGCGAGGCGGCCGGCGTAGGGGCCTTGGCCTGCGCGACGGCGCCGACCCCCGCGCCTTGGGCCCCGGCGCTCTGGGCCTGGCCGTTGGTCGGCGGGACCGGCGGCAGGACCGCGGGTCGGGATCTCTGGGCCTGAGACGGCGGCGGCGCGGACGATTGGGCGGACGACGCCGCCGCCAAGGGCGCGCAGGCCAGGGCGCCCATGAGGGCCAGGGCGCGGCCGGGAAGGGTGATGCGCAGGCTCATAGGTCGCGGCTCCACTGGAAGCTGGTGATTTCCAGGCCCCGGGGGTTGTCGAAAAGCTCGGCCTCGGTCTTGGGCGGCCTTGGCGCGACGCTGAACAGGCCCGTCCAGCGCACCGGCGGACCGGCCACGCCTTGCAGGTAGGTCGTTTCGCGCCATTGGACCTGGAAGGTGGTCGGGCTGCGGGCAAGCACCGAGGCGATTTCGACGGAAACCGCCTCCTGGCCCAGGCGCGCGGCCGGGTCGTGATCCTGGCCGTACTGGACGAGGCTGGCCCGCGCGCCCTGATTGGTCATCCGCGTGGCCCGCGACCAGTTCTGCCGCAGGACCACCGGATCGGTGCTCTTGGAGCGCACGCGCTCGACGAAGTCGCAGACGAAGCTGGCCTTGATCGCCTCGTCGGGCCTGTAGGCGCGGTCGGCCAGCTCGACCCGGCCCGGGCGTCCATACCGGTCGATCGGCACGACATAGGTCGCGATCGGCCGTCGCAGCTGTACATAAAGAAAGGCGCTGGTGCTCAGCATCGCCAGCGCCAGGCAGCCGAAGGCCATCAGCCGCCAGTTTTTCGCCTGCACGCGCGCCGAGCCGATGCGGTCGTCCCACACCTGGGCGGCGCGATGATACGGCGTCTCCTGCGGCGTGGACTGGCCATAGCGGTCCTGCGGGCGCTTGAAGGCGTTGGACGTCATCGACGGCTCCTTCAGGGGTTGCGCCGTCTGGGCGGATCGGGCTCCCCGTCCTCGGGCTCGGGCGGCGGATCGTCCGAAAGCCCGCCGGCCGATGCGGCCGACGAGGCGTTGGCCCCAGACGGTGGCGCGTAGGTGGCGCGCGCGCGGCCGACGACGGCGCTGGTCGAGGCGGCCCGGCGCCCACCGCCCGAAGCGGCGGCGCCGACGCCTGACGACCCGCCGGGGGGCGAGCCCCCGGATGCTCCTCCCCTGCCGCCGCCTTGGCCGCCGCCCTGGCCCCCGCTGGGCAGCCGCGAGGCCGATCGGGCCGAGGCGGCCGATCCAGCCGCGCCTGCGCCCATGGCCCAGCGTCCGGCCAGGGCCAGCCCGCCCACCGTGGCGGCCAGGCCCACCGCCCCGGCGGCGGCCGAGCCGGCGCTGAGCTGCGGACCGCCGGTGATTTGAGCGGCCGCCAGGGCGGGCGCCTTCAAGGCCAGCATGACGATCAGCAGGGCGGCCAGCAGCAGTCCGCAGGACTCCGCCCAGGTCGGTTCGGCCGAGACCGTGTAGCTGGTGAAGATCTGCTCGCCGATCGAGACCACCAGGGCCAGGGCCATCACCTTGGCGCCCGCGGAGACGACGTAGCCGATGGCCCGCTCGGCCATGAAGGCGGTCTTGGTCAGGATCCCGAACGGCACGGTGACGAAGCCGATCAGGGTGACGATGTAGAACTCGACGATGGTGACGGCGATCTCCACGGCCAGCACCATGAAGGCCAGGACGACGCCGATGGCGACGACCGCTGTAATCAGAATGGCGTCGATATGGGTGAAAAACCCCACGCCCATGCCTTCGCTGGCGAGGCGACCGATGTATTCGAGCAGTTCGAATGCCACCTTCATGCCGTCGATGGCCACCTTCGACGGCTGCATCAAGTCGCCGACGGACAGGGCGCCGCCTCCGGCCTTCAGCCCTAGCGCCGCAAAGCCGTTGATCACCGTCAGGGTCAGCGCCTTCCAGCCCGAGATCAGCCAGGCGAAGAACCCAAAGAGCAGGATCTTGCGCACCAGGGCCGCGGGGACGTTCTCGTGCTCGTCGAGCGCCCAGAGCAGGGCCGAGACGCCCAGGCTGATGGTCATCAGAACTCCGAAAGTCGCCTGGACGTCGCCTTGGATCAGGCCGAACCCCGAGCCGACCTGGGTGGTGTAGCGGTCGAGCAGGTCATCGATGGCGGCGGGCGAGGCGGTGGACATCGTGTCCCTCAGAACTGGTCGCGCGCGGGCGCGGGCGCGACTTGCGGCAAGGCTGAAGCTCGCCGCCGCTCGGCCTCGGCGCGCTCCAGCATCGCTTGGAACTCGGCGCGGCAGGCCGCGGTGCGGGCATGGCGGGTCCGCATTTCATCGGCCGTGCAACCGACGGCTCGCGGTGCGGCGGCCGGCTTGGGCCCGCAGGCGGCCAGGACCAGGACGGCGGCGACAAGCATCGAAGGAACGAGCGTCGTGACAGGGCGATGGATCATTGGAAGGCGCGCCTGGAACTGGGAGGCGGCGGGGCGGGGAGCGCTGCGGCGCGCTGGCGGTCGGCCTCGCCCTTTTCGACGAGCGCGCGGCGCTCGGCCTCGTAGGTCTGGGCCTGCCGTCCTTGGGTGATCAGCAGGACCTGCAGTTGGGTGAGCTGGGTGGAAAGGGCCGCCAGCAGCTGGTTGGTGGCCTGCACCGCCGCGGTCTGGCCGGCGGCGGCCTGGGAGGCGTCCACCGCCGCCCCGACCGCCCCGGCCGTGATCCCCTGGGCCTGGGCGATCTGGTTCTGGACCTGCAGGGCGTCCTGCAGGGTCTGGCGACTGGCCTGGCTCCAGGCCTTCAATCTGTCGGCCAGGGCCGCCGGCGTCAGCCCGGCCAGGTCACCCGGATAGAGCGCGGCGAAGTCGCGGCTGATGTCCGCGGCCGTGTAGCCCAGACCCTGGGCCTGGCGCAGCAGGCCCGTGGCCTGGCCGGCGATGTCGCGAAGCGGGCCGGTGACGTCCAGGCCCAGGGTCTCAAGCATGCGCTGGGAGTTGGCCAGCTGCGCCTGCAGGGTCTGGATCTGCTGCAGGCCCTGACTGACCTGCTTGAGCATCTGCGCCACCGCGGCGGGATCGTAGACGGTGAGCTGGGCGCGGGCCGCAGGCGCAAGGCCCGCCGCCAGCAGCGGCGCCAGTCCCAGAGGCGTCCAGCCCAGAAGACGGCGACGACTGGGGGTCATGGGATGGTCTCCTCCTGCAACGGTGTGGCGTTCTCGGCCTCAAGGGCCAGGAAGCGCGGCTCCGACGCCGAGCGCACGGCCAGGGCGGCGGCCAGCCAGGCCACGCCGGCCGCCAGCAGCGGCGGGCTGACCAGGACCTGCGCGCCGGCCACGGCCATGAGCGCGCCGGGCGCGAGCAGGACGAGGAAGGCCAGGCGCCGACGGCGCGGGCTGGCCGTCCACGCGGCCGGCAGCCGCCCCCAAGGACCCAGGCGCGGATCAGGCCGCATGGCGGGCCTGCGCCAGGAACTCGGCGACCTCGGGCAGGCCCTTGGCGCGATAGAATGCCGGCGCAAAGCCTCCCTGGCCGTGCTCGGCCAGGAGCTTTGTCATCAGGGCCTGGTCGCCGGGCGAGGCCGAGCCGACGGCGGCCAGGGCCACGGGCCCCAGGCCCAGCTCGAACAGGCGATCGCCAGCCGGACTTTGGTAGTAGTACTCGCGCTTGGCGCTCGCTTCGGCGATGATCGACACCTGCTGGGCGTTGAGGCCGAAAGCGGCGTAGGCCTTGGCCAGATCCGGCGTGCGCGCGTCCGGATTGGGCAGGAAGATCCTTGTCGGACAGGCCTCCAGCAGCGCGCCGGCGATCGGCGAGGCCAGGGTCGTCTTCAGGCTGGGGGTGGTGAAGATCACCGCCACGTTCTTCTTGCGCAGGGTCAGCAGCCACTCACGGATCTTGCCGGCGAAGGCGGTCGATTCCAGCAGGAGCCAGGCCTCGTCGAGAACAAGCAGGGTCGGGCGACCATCAAAGTCGCGGGCCAGCCGGTGGAAGAGACAGGTCAGGACCGGGCCGGCGGCCGCGCGGCTGGCGATCAGCTCGCCCATCTCGAACGTCTGCCAGTCAGCCCTGGCCAGATCCACGTCGGCCGCGTCGAGCAGCCGGCCGTACGGACCGGCCAGGGTGAACGGCGCCAGCGCCGCCTTCAGCGCCCTGTCCTGCAGGGTCGCGGCCAGCAGCGTGAGAGTGCGCTGGGACCGCGGCGCGGCGGCCAGGCTCTGCAAGGCCGTCCAGACCGCTTCGCGCACCGCAGGGTCAAGGGTCATGCCGCTGGAGACCAGCAGATCCTCCACCCACCCCTGCGCCCAGGTCCGCTCGTCGGGGTCGTCGATGTCCGCGAGGGGCTGGAACGCCAAGCCTGCGCCGCCGCCCAGGTCGTGAAAGGCGCCGCCGACCAGCAGGGTGGCGGCCCGGGCGCTGGCGCCCTTGTCGATGAGGCGCACCTGGGCCTGCGGATAGCGCAGCCACTGCAGCGCCATGGTCAGCAGCAGCACCGACTTGCCCGCCCCTGTCGGCCCGCCCACGAAGGCGTGGCCGACGTCGCCCTGGAAGAGGTCAAAGCGAAACGGCGTCGTCGAGCCGGTCAGTGCGTGCATCAGCGGCGGCTGGGGCCCTTCAAAACCGCGCTTGGCGCATTCGGCCGACAGGTGGGCGTTGTGGTCGGGGCCGGGCCAGATCGCCGAGACCGGCAGCAGGTCGCAGAGATTGAGCGTGCTGACCAGCGGCCGGCGCTGGTCGGCATAGGCCTGGCCCGGCAGGCTGCCCAGCCAAGCCTCCACGGCGTTGAGGTCCTCGACCTTGGCCACGAAGCCGGCGCGATTGACCACGCTCTCGACCTGCCGCACCTGGGCGGCCAGCACGTCTGGGTCGGGATGGGTCAGGGTGATGGTGGGGGTGACGTAGCCCAGCGCCGCCAGGTCGTCGCCGAGCACGGCCAGGGCCGCGTCGGCGTCATGGGCCTTCTGGGCCGCGTCGGGATCCTCCAGGACCGACGGCTCCTTGGTGATCGCCTCCTTCAGAAGGGCCAGGATACCCTTGCGCTTGGCGAACCAGCGCTTGCGCAGGGTGGTGACGGCCTTGCGCGCGTCCTCCTTGTCGAGCGGCAGGAAACGGGTGACCCAGCGATAGGCAAGGCCAAGGCCGTTGAGCTGGTCGAGGATCCCCGGCCAGGAGGCGGCCGGATAGGCGCGCACCGACAGGGTGCGCAGGTAGTGACCCCCCAGTCGCGGATAGAGACCGCCCTGCAGGTCGTCGTCGGTCAGGAAGGCGTCGAGATAGGCCGGCGCCGGCGGCGGCGCGATCGGATGGTCTTTGGTCGAGACGCAGGCGTGCAGATAGGCCAGGGTCGCCGCGTCGTCGAGCGGGACCACCATCGGCAGGACGCTGGCGAGGATGTCGCGCAGGCTGGCGACAGCGGCCCGGAACTCGTCCAGCGCCGCCCTGTAGAGGGCCGCTGAGCCCTTGCCGTCGGGCAGGTTCTCCACCAGCAGGCTGCGGGCCGCGCCCACGGCGTCTTCGGGCGGCAGGAAGGTCAGGGTCAGGAAGTAGCGGCTCTCGAAGTGGACGCCCTCGGCCTCGAACTCGGCGCGCCGCTCCTCGTCGATCAGGTGGCTGACCGGATCGGGGTAGGCCGCGGCCGGGTAGGCGCGAGAGGGCCGGCGGACGGCCTCGGCATGCACGCACCAGCGCGAACCCAGGCGCCGCAGGGCGTTGTTGACCTGGGCGCGCGCGGCCACCAGGCCGATGTCGGTGGCGCTGGCCAGATCCGGCCCGCGGAAGGCCAGGGTCTGCTGGAAGGCGCCGTCCTTGTTGAGCACCACGCCCGGAGCGATCAGCAGCGCCCAGGGCAGGTGGTCGAACAGGCGGCTGGACTTTCCGCGGTACTCGCCCAGGAACAACATGGTCCGCCTCAGCCGTCGAGCCAGGCCGGCTGGCGCACGTGCCGGCGAAGAATGTCGAAGACGTACGGATCCTGGCGCGCGAGCGCATAGGCGCCGCCCCAGAGCGCCAGGCCGAGCGGCACGCCGATCAGCGGCGCCTGAAGCCCCAGCGCGAGGATCGCCGTCAGGGTGCCGATCAGCACGGCCAGGCCGCGCGGCGCCCCGCCCAGGGTGACGGGCTCGGCCAGCGAACCGTGGAACTCGATTTCGAAGCCCTCGACGCGCTCCATCCTAGAACCCCGCCCCGCCGGTGAAGTTGAAGAACGACAGGGCGAAGGAAGAGGCGGTGAAGGCGATCGACAGGCCAAAGATCACGCTGAGACCGCGCCGGACCCAGGAGCCGCCTTCGGAGAACGCCACACCCAGGCCGGTCAGGGCGATGGCGATCACCCCGATGGCCTTGGCCACCGGGCCGGTGATGGAGTCGGCCACCGCGCTGAGTTTGTCGTCCCAGGGCATGGCCGCGCCGCCGCCGCCGGACGCCAGTGCCGGGCCGGCGGCCAGGACCAGCACGGCCGTCAGACCCAGGAAACCTACGAGACGAGGGGAGGGGCCAGACGAGAAGGGGAGCGTAGGCATGGCCGGGTCCTCGTGGTTGACGACCAGACCGTGCACAGCCTGCGTTTGCGTCGCAATTCACCAGAATTCGCTAGCGAGAACCCACGGGACTTGAGCGTAACAGAGCCTCGCGCAGCGCTCAGTGCTCGGCCGCCAAGCAGGTGGCCTGGGCGAGGGCCTCGATTAGAGGACGCCAGCCCGCTGAACGGCCAGCGCCACGCGATTTGGTCAGTCCGCGCCACGCCGTTGAGCACGCAAGATGTTCTCTTTCGGAGCGGTTGCCGTCTCCCGCTCACGACCCAATGCGGACTCTGATCTGCTTGGCCGCTGCGGGCCGTCCGTTTTGCCTTATGATCTTCGCGAACACCCATCGACTCACGTCTGCAGGAGGGGTGGAGTAGCATGTCGTTTGACTAAACTAGCTGGATAGTGCGGGCGCCTGGTAATTTCGAGCGGTTTGAAGCGTCCCTCAACGGGGCAGCCTACGGTCCACACCGGCACGACACATACGCCATCGCCATAACCGTCGCGGGGGTGCAGAGCTTCTCCTACCGCGGATCACGGCGTCATTCGGTGCCCGGTCAGATCGTCGTTCTCCATCCAGATGAGCTTCATGACGGTCACGCCGGGGACGGGCGACACTTCCGGTACCGGAGCGCCAGCGTCGCACCATCCGCACTTCAGGAGGCTCTCGGCGGACGCGCCCTTCCGTTCCTTGCCGAGGGCGTATCTGACGACGCGCGGCTGCACGCGGCCGCCACGGCCCTTATTGGTGATCTCAACCAAGACCTCTGTGGCCTGGAGTATGATCAGGCCATGCTCGACCTCGCGGAGGCGCTGTCAGAGCTTGGGAGTGAACAGACGTATCACCGGCGCGTGGATCTCCAGGCGGTGGCGCTGGCGCGCGCGTTCATAGACGCCCACCCGGACAGCAATGTCCGACTTGATGATCTCGAACGCGTCAGCGGGCAGGATCGCTGGCAGCTCTCGCGCGGATTCCGTGCGCTGCTGGGCGTCAGTCCATATCGCTATCTGATCTTCCGCCGCCTCGACACAGCGCGAGCCATGATGAACGGCAGGACCCCGCTTGCAGAAATCGCCGCTGCCAGCGGATTCTCTGACCAGAGCCACCTGACGCGACACTTTCGGAGCGCCTACGGCCTGACGCCGGCGCAATGGCAACGGCTCAATCGTCCTAGACCTGTAGGAGGAGCGCCCTCAGTCTCCATAAGATGAAAAACAAGATCGGCCTGACGCAGAAACTTGCCATGGTCTTCCGACCATTGGGCGCCGCGAACGGTCGCGACGCTCAACGACTATGACATCATGATCGTCAAACTCTTGGGACAGTACGCTTGGCACACGCACGCTGACACGACGAACTTTTCTTTGTTCTACAGGGTGAACTTGAAATAGAGCTGCGGGACCGCAGCATCACGCTTGGGCCCGGAGATCTTTTCGTCGTCCCGAGGGGCGAGGAATACCGCCCGCACACGAGACGCGAAGTGGAGCTTTTGCTCATCGAGCCTTCTGGCACGCCCAACAGCGGCGCCCCCGAAACCGCCGCCCTGCGTCAATGGGAGTGAACGCACACGATCGTTCTATAACTGGACCGCGACCCGCTTCAGTCTGCGGGTATGAACCTCAGAACCATCTACAGCACATCACCGGCGCGCGGCTGGCTTCCATGGGCGCTTCTCACTCCCGTCATCTGCATCGCCCTTGCGATCGCCACCGAGATTCCGTCCGCGCTTTTTCTTGATCGGTTCGGCTTTGTGGATGCACAAGGCGAATTCGTCGGCGCCCAGGGCCTCACGGCGATGCTGTTTGTATCCTTCATTACTTGGCTGCTCGCCGTTGCCGCATGGATAGCCGTCGTCGAGCGGCGGAATGCCGGCACAATCGGTCTTACGAGAGACGGTGCGGCGCTAGGATTCTATGGCGGCCTGGTTGTTGGTGTAGTCATGCCGTCGGCAATGATAGCCTGTATCTGGTTGGCTGGCGCCTACGAACCTGGCGCACTGTTTCCGGCCGCTCAGTTCTCTGGCGCAATCATCGCAATGGCTGGCCTCTTCGTAGGCTTCCTCGTTCAAGCCAGCATCGAAGAAATCATTTTCCGTGGATGGCTCACCTCAGTCATCACACGCCGCACGAACCTCATCGTTGCCGTCTTGTTATCGTCGCTTACCTTTACGCTGATGCATTTCTCCCGGGATCAGCCCTGGCTCGTCACCGGCAATACTCTGCTTTTCGCTCTCTTCGCGAGCGCGTGGTCAATCTCATCCAACAACATTTGGGGTGTGATGGGGTGGCACGTGGGATGGAACTGGATAATAGCCACCGGCTTCGACGTGCCGGTCACCGGCCTAGACGCGGGCGTGCCCGCGCTCATCGTCTCGCTGGCCCCAGCCGGAACGGACTTTCTCACCGGTGGCGCGGATGGCCCGGAGGGAAGCATCTTCTGCACGCTGTTCTTTGTCTGCGGCATCATCTTCTTTATGTGGCGCATCGCACGAAAACGCAGAGACGTCGGACCGGATCACAACAAACCTGCGGGCGCGCAGACTTGACGATGCGGCCAAGCGCATCTCCACGACGTATCGCAACGTCTCCATCGCGAGATGATCGATCCAGGTCGTCGTAGGGCTTGCGTGTAACACCATACTTGCTTGATAAAATGTGCTCCGTTATCAAGCAGTTATAGTGTTATTGGGCTTCTGGCCGTCGCTAGTTCGGTTTCAGAGACGCGCGTCGATAGCTGCATTGCAGGGTCGAGGCGTTGCGCAAGGCCCGCAACGCGCTGATGCATAAGGGCAGGGCTCAGAGCTTGACCCTCGTCAGTGGACTGGTCCCGCGTTCGTATTTCTGGATCTGCTGGAAGCTGATCCCTGGCGCCCGACCAAGCTTGGCCGGGGATTGTCCGATGGCCTTGCGACGCCGGCGCGCCTGGACGCAGACATGTCGATCGCACCGCCGGTTCGAGCTGTCATCTTCCTGGCTCAAGGTCCGCTCCGTCTGACCGCCGGCAAGGGCCGACCAGCCCTTTGACGAGCCCGGCGGCTGGGACCTTAGAAAAAGGAGCGGCGAAGGTGAGACGGCCGGCTCAGATCTCGCCAAGACTGACGGCCAGGGCCACGGCGTGGGCGCGATTACGCGCGCCAAGCCGCCGGTAAGCCTCGGAAAAGTAGCTGTTCACCGTATGCTCGGAGATGCCGAGCTTGTGGGCGATCTGGATGGCGGTCCTTCCCTTTTGGGCTTCGGACAAGCAATCACGCTGACGCGGCGTAAGACGGTAACGACGTGACAAACTGTTACTCCGGCGGCTCGAACCAACCGGTCTGCTCAGCTTAGAGACGGCACTCCAAACAAAACCGTTCTCACGCGGCGTTGCACGCCAGCCTCCACTCAGAAGCGGACGCGGCTCAACTCATGATGGAGTTCGTACTATCATCGGCATTAGCAGACCGGAAGGTCCAATGTCGGATTTGTGACAGGCGACTGTCGATGCAATCGGCGACTTCGAACCATCCGCTGATCCATTCTCGGCCTCGAGCACTAGGATGGGCCATTCACTCCGCCACGGCCGTCGGCCCCCGTGGGTTGATCGCCATGCGGGTGCCGCCGCCTCAGGCGCGGATGACGCCGTCAGCCGAATCCATCCACAGTTCCGGCCACCTCGACTTGAAGCGTCATGAGGTTGTCGATGAGTGCTGCTGCGCGTACCGTCGTCTTCGAAGCCAGCGTCGATGCCGGTCCAGGACCGACCATCAACACGGCGCCGCACAACCTGGAAGCCGAACAGGCGCTGCTGGGCGTGCTGCTTTACGACAACTCAGCCTATGAGCGGCTGACCGACAGCCTGCAGGGACGCCACTTCTACGAGCCGTTCCACCAGCGGCTGTTCCAGTCGATCGAGACCCACATCCGCAAGGGCCAGCTGGCCGAACCGATCCTGCTGGCCGACGAATTCAAGCGCGATCCGGCGTTCGAGGAACTGGGCGGCATCCGCTACCTCGCCGACCTCGTCGACCGCGCCCCGCCGGCCGCCAATGTCGGCGACTATGCCCGGGCGGTGTTCGACCTGGCCCTGCGCCGCGACCTGATCCGCATCGGCGGCGAGATCGCCTCGGCCGCCCACGGCCACGGCGACGAGAAGCGCCCGGCCCGCGACCAGATCGAAGCCGCCGAGCAGCAGCTCTACACCCTGGCCGAAAGCGGGACGGCCAGCTCGGGCTTCGTCAGCTTCGGCGACGCCCTCCGCGGCGCCGTCGAGATGACCGCCGAGGCCTTCCAGCGTGACGGCGGCATGTCTGGCCTGGCGTCGGACCTGATCGACCTCGACCAGAAGATCGGCGGCCTTCACCCCTCCGACTTGATCGTGCTGGCCGGTCGTCCGTCGATGGGCAAGACGGCGCTGGCGACCAACATCGCCTTCAACGTCGCCAAGAAGTACGCCTGGGAGCCCCAGCCCGACGGCAGCCGCAAGACCGTCAACGGCGGGTGGTCGCCTTCTACTCGCTGGAAATGAGCGCCGAGCAACTGGCCCTGCGTATGCTGGCCGACGCCTCAGGCGTGTCGGGCGACAAACTGCGTAAAGGCGAGATCGACGCCAGCGAGTTCGGCCGCGTGCGCGACGCGGCCATGGAGCTGCAGGAAGCGCCACTCTATATCGACGCCACCGGCGGCATCTCGATCGCCAAGCTGACCGCCCGGGCCCGTCGCCTGAAGCGCCAGGTGGGCCTCGACCTGATCGTCGTCGACTATCTCCAGCTGGTGACCGGCTCGGACCTCGGTTCGAACGCCAGCCGCGTGCAGGAAGTCTCGCAGATCACCATGGGCCTCAAGGCCCTGGCCAAGGAGCTGGCCTGCCCGGTCATCGCCCTGTCGCAGCTGTCGCGTCAGGTCGAAAGCCGCGACGACAAGCGCCCGCAGCTGTCTGACCTTCGTGAATCCGGCTCGATCGAGCAGGACGCCGACATGGTGTGGTTCGTGTTCCGCGAAAGCTACTACGTGGGCCGCGCCGAGCCGCGCGAAGGCACGCCCGAGCACCTGACCTGGCGCGAGCGCATGGACCAGGTCGAGGGTCTGGCCGAGGTGATCATCGCCAAGCAGCGTCACGGCCCCATCGGCACGGTGCGCCTGGCCTTCTCCAGCCACACCACCCGCTTTGGAAATCTGGCCCGCGACCACGCCTTCGCCCAAGCGCGGGATCATCTGGACGACTAGACTGGCCATTGACCATGCGCCTGAATCCGGACCACCGTCGCAGGGCGCGAAAGGCCGGCCGATGAGCGATGCGTCCAGCTTCCTGCCGACCAGCTTCACCCCTGTCGAGGAGGAGATGTTCGGCAAGGCCTATTGCAAGACCTGCGACCTCAAGCAATTCGACGACGCGCGCGCCTGGGCCCACCAGCATGTCGGTGAAACAGGCCACGCCGTCGAGCTGCACTTTGGCTACGATGTCCGCGACGAGCACTGGCTCGCCCGACTGCCCTACGATCGCCTGGCTGAAATCGACCAGTTGGTCGCAGATCCCAAGGCCGCGCGCGCCATGGCCGCCAAGCTGCTGAAAGACGGCAAGGGCGCCTGATCCGCCGCGGGGCCGTGGCGCAGTCGCCCTAGCGCAGCAGCGCCACGACGGGGCAATGGTCCGACGGGCGACCGTCAGTCGTGGCGTAGACCTGCTCCTCAAACCCGACCAGGTCGCGCGTGGCGCGGGCGTCGAGCACGATGTGGTCGATGAACTCCTTGTAGCGCGGATCGCATTTGGGCGTGGCCGCGCCTTCGGCGAGCGACAGGTCGGCATTGGCCGGCTGGCCATCGTCCAGCTCGGCCCACAGCACGTCATCGGCGCGCGCCAGCCGGCGGTTGAAGTCGCCCAGCACGGCGAAGCGGATCGGCTCGGCGGCGCGCGCGTCTATCCAGCGCTCCAGGACCGGGATCTGCTGCTGCAGGGTCGCGCAGGCCCCGCCATTAAGCCCGTTGAAGCAGCCCGACTTCAAATGCACGGCCAGCAGGCGCAACGGCGCGTGGCCGGGTGCGCGCACGGTGATGTCGACGCCCGCGCGCAGGTTGGGATTGCCGAGCGCCAAGTCGGAGACGTCCGGCGCGCGATCGAAGCTCACGCCCTTGCGGATGGCGAAGCCTACGGCCTGGCGGGTCAGCCTGCGCCCTTCCTGGCCGCCACAGGGGAAGTGCTCGCCGGCGGGCCCCTCCTCGATGACCAGCTGGTACTTGGCCGGATCGAAAACGCGGGCGGCGGCCTTGACCGATTCCACCTCCTCGAAGGCGATGACGTCGGCCTTCAGCTGCTCGGCGTAACGAGCCATCACCGCGTAGTCGGCGTCGGTGCGGGCCTTGCAGCCTTGGGACCCGTCTTCGGAAAGGTGCTCCATGTTCCAGGCGGCCACGCGCAGCGGGGCCTGTCCGGTTCGCGGCGTCGTCACGCACGCGGTAAGCGCCAACGCGACGGCCAGGGCGGCGAGCGGCTTGAACATCCAGCGATCCTCTCGATTGGATCGGCCTTAGAACGCATGAGTTATAAAATAACAATATGCTTACGGCTCGAGGTTGGACGCGGGCCGTCGGCTGCGCAGGATTTCCCGGGCCTGGCGGCCCAACCCGCCCGCCCCGCAACTTTCCTGGGGCGCATGGCGCCGCCAGACACGAAATCTCACAGATTCGGCGGCGCGATGGGCCCGTCGCCGGCTGAAAGCGGTTCGGCGAAGGGACCGGCCTGCGCCATCCGCCTTAGCCGCCGCCGATCCAGGACGCTCCAAAGCCCAGCGATGTTCCGCGCAGGCGCGGGGCCGCCGGCGCTTCCCCCCTCAACGCTTTCTGTGGAGATTTTCCCTGACGGCGTGTGCGCCGTCCGAGGCGGAGGGAGCGGGGGCGCCCCCGATGCCTACGTGCAAGCTGGCATTGGCCAAGATCCCACAGAACGCCAAGACGGGCCGCCCCCTTCCTGATCGTCGCGGAAGCCGGCGCTCGCAGCGCATGGGTCTCGCAGCGCACGGCTCCTGCCGCTTGTCTCATCGCCGGTTAGCTTGGGCCAAAATCTTCCAGGACCACCTTGCCCTTCGCGCGGCCGCTCTCGATCAGCGCATGCGCCGCCTTAAGGTTGGCCGCATTGATGGGCGACAGGGTCTGGGTCAAGGTCGTGCGAATGCGGCCGGCGTCGACAAGCCCCGAGACCTCGTTCAGCAACCGCCCCTGCTCAGCCATGTCGGCGGTTTCGAAGATCGAGCGGGTGAACATCAATTCCCAGTGGATCGAGACGGCCTTGCGCTTGAAGCCCACGACGTCCAGCAGGGCCGGATCGTCGATCAGGCCAAAGCGGCCCTGAGGCGCGATGAGCGCCTGGATCTCATCCAGATGCTTGTCGGTATGGGTGGTGGAAAAGACGAAGGCGGGCGCACCGATCCCCAGGGCCTGGATCTGCCCGGCCAGAGGCTTCGCATGATCGAGCACGTGGTGGGCGCCAAGACTTTTGACCCATTCTTGGGTGTCAGCTCGCGACGCCGTGGCGATCACCACCAGGTCGGTCAGGGCGCGGATCAGCTGAATCGCGATTGAACCCACGCCGCCCGCGCCGCCGATGATCAGCACGGCATTGGCCGCGCCAGGGACGGGTCGGCGGATGTCGATCCGGTCAAACAGCATTTCCCAGGCCGTGATCGCGGTGAGGGGCAGGGCGGCGGCCTCGGCGTTGCTGAGCGTCTTGGGCTTTCGCCCGACGATCCGCGCATCCACAAGGTGGAACTGGCTGTTGGCCCCCTGCCGCGTGATCGACCCGGCGTAGAACACCTCGTCGCCGACGGCGAAGTCCTCGACCTGCGGCCCGACTTCGACGACCTTGCCCACGGCGTCCCAGCCCAGGACCTTCCAGTCTCCGGTTGTCGGCCCCGCGCTGGCGCGGACCTTGGTGTCGACCGGATTGACCGACACGGCCGCCACCTCGACCAGCAGGTCATGGCCGGTGGCGACCGGCCGATCGAGCACGATATCCTCGAGCGCGTCGGGCCGATCAAGGGCGCCGGGGATCCTGTAACCGATAGCCTTCATGGCGGTGCTCCGTGTTGCGGCGCCCGATAGGTGCAGCTACTCTCAGAAACCTGCAATACTGACAACGACCGCACATAGTATCAAAAAGGATACTGTCATGGCCAAGGTGCGCCATTCCCGCTTCGACTGCACGCCAGGGTGTTCGGTCGAGGCGGCCATCGGGCTTATCGACGGCAAGTGGAAGGCCATCATCCTCTGGCACCTGCTGGCCGGAACGCTGCGCTTCAATGAAATCCGGCGGCAGGTTCAAAACTGCACGCCGCGGATGCTGACCAACCAGCTGCGGGAGCTGGAGGACGACGGGCTCATCACGCGCAAGGTCTATGCGCAGGTGCCGCCGAAGGTCGAGTATTCGCTATCGGAGCTTGGCCTGAGCATGGCCCCCATCCTTCGCGCCTTGAAGGCATGGGGCGACGCCAATATCGGCCTCTATGGGAAGCCTCTTGGCCACGATCCGCGTGAACCCCAACCGGGTGGATCAGCCCAGCGCGGCTCCTTGTAGCCCTCAAAGCGCCGGGGGCTCGTCCCCCGTGATCGCTGTGTCCCCAGAGGTCGGCGAAACAATTTCGGTGCATCCTGGGGCGTAGCCGCCTTGACGGTTGCTTGGTGCGCCGCATCGAGATGGGCCGCGCCCTTGTCCGTGACCAAAACCTTCGGCTGGCGGCAAGGGCGTGGGTCCGCTCTTGGGCGATGACGTCGACCACCCGCGCTGTCCCGCTAAGGCAAAGCCGCTCCAGATCTCGCTCGTAGCGAAATCCGCGCGGCTGTCTGCCTGGATCGCGTCGCTCGGTTCGCCCAGGCGAGCGGGGACAAGACCTGGCGGAACAGGACGAACTGGGGCGGTGCAGTCACCAGACCAATCCCAGACCGAACGAAGCCATCGCACTCTATGGCGAGGGCTCGGCTGCAGCCCTTGCGTGATCGGCTTCTCGAGCGGCGCCGCATCTGAGGGCGCATGAACGGTGCGCCGATGCTCGCGCTCATATTGACCTCGCCTTAGGACCATCTTCTCCGGGTCGCACGGCGCCCAGGTGGCGGCGTAACGGCGCCGGCGATTGAACAGATGTGGCACGCCGCTGTCCGCCACGCTGCTGCGGGGCAGCGGAAAGGCCGACCGCGCTGGGCCATCGAACCGCCGCCTCACAGACTTTCAATTGGACGTTAACGCACTTTCAATTGGACGCCACGAATCTTTCAATCAGACAGCTCGGCACTTTCAATTGGACGGCATCATGCCCAACCTGCGCCCACGTTTCGTCGCCGACCGCGTCGCCGAAGCGCTAAGCGACACACGGGTCGTCCTGCTCGCCGGGCCGCGACAATCGGGCAAGACCACCTTGGCCAGGTCCTTGGCGGGTGAGGGGAGAACCTATCTCACGCTCGACGACGCCACGACCCTTGCCGCCGCGCAAGCCGATCCGGCCGGACTGATCCGCAGCCTCGACACAGCGATCATAGACGAAGTCCAGCGCGCACCTGACCTGCTGCTGGCGATCAAGCAAGCCGTTGATCGAGATGCAAGGCCCGGCCGCTTTCTCCTGACGGGCTCAGCCAACTTGATGACCCTGCCAAGGGTCGCCGACTCCCTGGCCGGCCGAATGGAGACCATCCGCCTTCTGCCGCTGGCCCAGGCGGAGATCCTGGGCGAGACCCGGCCACCCTTTCTCTCGAGCCTGTTCGCCGGCCATGCGCCCAGGGCCGGCGCAGCGCGGCTCGGACCCGACCTCGTGGAACGCGTCCTGGCCGGCGGCTACCCCGAAGCGCTGGCGCGAAGCGCTTGGGCGCGCCGCCAGGATTGGCACCTGAATTATGTCGAGGCGGTGATCGAACGCGACGTCCGCGACGTCGCCCAGATCGACCAGCTGGACCGCATGCCAAGGCTTATGCGCGCCCTGGCCGAGCATTCCGGGCAACTGATCAATCACTCGAGCGTGGGCGCCGCCTTCAATCTCAACCATGTCACCACCCAACGCTACACCGGCGTCTTCGAGCAGTTGTTCCTGGTCCAAACGCTGCCGCCATGGAGCAACAACGCCCTCAGCCGACTGATCAAGACGCCGAAGCTGCACTTCCTGGATCCGGGTCTGCTGGCGGCTCTGCGCAACCTCACGCCGGAGCGGGTCGCCGCTGATCGGACCCCGTTCGGGGCCGTGCTCGAAAGCTTCGTCTTCAGCGAGGTGCTGAAGCTGACCGCCTGGGACGCCGACCGCTACACATTAAGCCACTTCCGCGACAAGTCCGGCGACGAGGTCGACATCGTGATCGAAAACAGGGCCGGTGAGATCGTGGGCCTGGAAATCAAGGCCTCGGCGACGGTCCGCGGCGGGGACTTCAATGGTCTGCGAAAACTACGTGGCGCGGTCGGTGATCGCTTCAAGTTCGGCGCCGTGCTTTACGACAGCGCCGACACAGTGCCGTTCGGTGAGGCGCTGGCGGCCATGCCGCTCTCGACCCTTTGGGGGTAGTTCACACCTCGTGATCGCCCGGGCCGGCGGCGACGCACTGCGTTAGCTGATACCTACGCGCCTCGCCGCCAGCCCAGGACAAGCGACAGAGGGCTAGGTCGGTCTCGCTACCGTTTGTGAGCCTCCGAGGAGGCAATGAGGCCTAGCTCATCCTGACGGAAAGAACGTCGCGTTTCCAGAGGCCAGCCAACGGCAGCAAATGGCGCATTGTGCCTAGCAGTTACTTTAAGTAATTGAACCGCGACCGAAAACCCGCCCCAAATCCTCAGCGGGGATGTCCGGCACCTTTGGGCCATGACCTCATCGACCGCTTTCCGCTATCGTGATTTCGAAGCCGGGAAAGACCTCACCATGAGCGAGACATTTATCCATCCGACGCCACACGGCGACGTCACGCTGGAATTCGACGACGATGAACAGGTGGTCATTCTGTCGCCGACGGGGGTGAAAGTCGGAGAGTTGACCCACCGCGAAGTTGACGAGGACGAACCGATGGTCCGGCTGATCACCCGTATATATTTGGAGGGCGCCGGCGGTCGATATCAACGCGCGGGGGTGATGGAGCGCGCGCTGGTCGAGCTGCAGGCGTTCGGATACCGGATGCTTATTACTTCCGAAGTGCACGCTTTCTGGGACTGGCATTCAAAGAACTGGCTTTGGTCCAGAGAGTTCTTTGGTGTCTGTGGCCAGGCTGGAGTTCGTGGGGTTAGCGGCGTCAAGACAGATGCGCGCGATCCCGGTGAGAGCTTCTTTCTGTAATTTTACCGAACGCACTCAATGCAGTTTTGAACTTGGTCCACCCAGACGACTCTCAAGTCCGCTCAGGGTCGGCAGCGGTCGCCAGCACCGACGCGGGATGTCGCCATGCCGAAGTCGCCAATCTGGAGCCGAGCCAATGACGGCTCACGACCCTAGTCCGACGTTTGCGGGAGCGGTCCAAAGCGCCATGCGGGTCGGAAGAAAGGTCATGTAGCGGGCAACTTGGTCGGCGAAGATGTCGCTACCCGCAGCCACGCGGACGCTGTCGCCGATGACCGGCATGAACAGCAGGGCGACAAGGGCGCACCGAAGAACGAGAAGTTCCTGGCCGAGGCTAGGCAGCGTTGCTCCTGATCGTCGCGCGCGACGCTCAGGATCCCCGGCCAAGCCTGGCCTCGACAACTCGAAGCAGCCGGAAAGAGGTGGTGGAACTCAAGGCGTCTCTGAAGGTCTGACCGCCCGGAGGTGACCGGAGTTGGATTGGCCTGCAACTTGTGGAGGTCCGATCTTGGCCTTAAGCAATGAAGCTGAGCCTTGAGTAGCTGTTCGGCCGCTTCGGGCGAAAAAGCCTGAGCGTCGGGTTGAATTATCGGGGAAGTCGGAGCGTTGCGAAGGATTCATGCTGCTATTTGCACCCTGCTGGCTATGACCCTGGCGGGGTGCAGCGCGCCGAACCCAGACAAGATGGTCTGCGTCACTCCTGTATCTATCGCACAAGCGATCCACGATCGCGACACGGCGCTTGCCGCGACCAAGCTCTCACCTAAAGGCGCTCAGTCGGCGCTTTCGATCTATGCCAGACGATGCGTCCAGCGCTGGGGCTATCGTTTGGCCCGCTCCTCCGAGTCGCTGGACGTCGTGACCAAAGCGGTCCTGGCGGCCTGCGATCGCGAAATCGATCTCACCACAGACCTGACGACCCGGTCGGCGGCTCAATGCGCCGAGTGCCTGTCCGTCGAGCGCATCAGCTCAACGATGAGCGAGCAGGCGAGGCTTCCTGCGGTGCAGGCGCGCCTGGGCGACTGCCGCGGCGTCGACGACGCCGACCGAGAACGGCAAAAGCCGGTCCCGGATCGGCCGATCGTGTTTCGGTGAGCCGGATGGCTAGAGAGAAGCCCAATAGCGGCGCGACTGAGAAGCCGTTCGTGCCTAGCTTCATTATCGATGCGCCGGCCGAGCACGACGAGCTGGACGGGCGAGAGCCCTTGGCCGGAACGATTGCCACGGCTCTAAACTTGGATTGATATGATGGATAAGCCAGATGTATTAATATTTGCGCCGCAATATACGCATAGAAGCGCCGGTGTACGCGCACTTTACCGCCTTTGTGAAATGTTGAATGATTTAGGGGTTCGCTCTGCTATCGCGCCAATGCATCCGTTTGACGCACAACCAGCACAGGCTGTTCCAATTTACACTGGCTCTGGCGAGGGGTGCGTCGCAATATATTCAGAAATGACACAAGGAAATCCTCTGAACGCGCAAATTGTTGTTAGGTGGGCAATGAATTACCCGGGATTACTGGGTGGTGACGGTAAATTTGCACCTGAAGATATCGTTTTTGTGTATAGCGACATCATGAGGGAGCGAACCTCAAAAATAACCGGCATTCCCCAAGAAGAAATTGGCACACTATTTATACCGGTAATTGATCCAACATACATTTTTAAAGATGACAGAGTATATAGGGATTTATCGTTTGTATTTACTTCTCACGGCCGTGCCCTTCGGCAAAAATTTGACATGCCAAACTTGGAATCGCTTCGAGTTATAGAAGACGAAGTGACCTCAATGTGGCATCTTGGCCAATTTCTGCGGCGATGCGACACGCTTTACTCATATGATCACGGATCAATATTGCTTAAGGAGGCCATTGTATCCGGATGCAAGGTGCTAGTTATGCACGAGGACGGCGAACTGCGAGACCCCAGAACATGCGGCTGCCAGTATAACGCCGACTGGATTGACGGATTCGAGCATAACTACAAAGAAAAATTCTACGACTTAGGCCTCGTAGACATTTTAATTAAGGCACTTGACAAAAAATTACACAATTGGCGAAAAATATAACAATATTAATTGAAAATTTGCTCTTAAACTTCAATTTTATACAAACCGCACTTTCTTCAGTATTATATTATTGAATTTAAACCGTTTACTAATTCGGCACCCAAACAATAGCGATCGGCAAATCGCGCCAACATGCTTCATTTTAATATTGAGGAATTTAAAATCCAAAGTTTTGGAGTTTAGAAAATGAGACTTGCAGCGGTTCAGTCATGCTACTTACCCTGGAGGGGGTATTTCGACCTCATCGACTCTGCAGACCTATTCCTCATCGCCGACACGATGCCGTTCTCACGCAATGGCTTTCGCAATCGCAACCGACTGAGGTTCGCTGATGGCACGGATTGGATCACGGTCCCCGTCACCGCGCGCGGCCAACTCTCAATCGAACAAGTACGGATCGCCGCGCCTTTCACTGAATGGTCCATGCAGCATCGCCGCAAGTTGGCTAGCGCGCTAGGTAGAGCGCCGCATTTCGGCGCGGCAGCTGAGATATGGTGCAACGCAATACCGCCCGGCGTAGACCGCTTAACGGAGCTAAACGAGGCATTGATACGGCACATTGCACGGGCACTAGGAGTTCAAACGCAGATCGAACGAATGAACGAATACGTCGTTGGAGAAGATAGAACTGAGAGAATAATTAGGATAATGAACCAGGTTTCAGCGCGAACCTACGTAACGGGTCCGGCCGGGCTAAATTACCTAGACGTCTCGAGGTTTTCTTCGCGCGGGCTTTGCCTCGAAGTGAAAACTTATGACTACAAAAAATATGATCAAAGGTGGCCTGGCTATGATGAGAGCGTGTCTATAATCGACACAATAGCAAATGCCGGGCTTGATCAGTGCAGGTCGCTTATAAAAAGCTCAAGCCCTGGACAGCGGATTACATGATCGATTTTGTGAGCGAGAACAACGCGTACTATCGAACGCTTCTAGAGCGCCATGGGATTAGCGAGCGCTCAGTGGGCTACAATGACGATGGAACGCATCAAATTCGAATTCTCAGCATCATCGAAATTCTGCTCCGTCACAATGCGCGCAGCGTTTTCGAAGTCGGAGTTGGTCTCGGCCATCTCGGTCTAGCACTCAAAGCATACGCACCGCAAATCGGGTATTCGGGGTGTGATCTATTCTCGCCCTTTGTGGAGCAGACGAGAAAGGTCTTTCCTAACGGCTGGTTCGCGTGTGGCGACATACTTAGCGTTGAACCACCGCCAAGCGATTTTTTTGTTTCGCTTGGAGCGTTCAACTCAAGCTTCGGGCTGTCCCAGTCGCGCTGGCAGCGCGAGGTTCGGGCGCGCCTTAAGCGCATGTATCACTTTTCCAACCACGGAATTGCTGTCAATTTTCTCTCTTCGGCGGCGCAACAAAACAAAATGCAGGAAGACCTGACCTATCATGACCCAAGTCGCCTGGCACGCTGGAGTGCTTTGCATCTATCGCGTTTTGTAAGCATCAGTTCTTGCACGCCGCTTTACGAGTTCGAACTCGCGGTTCTCAAGCCCCAAGCGATAAGGGCGCGCTTCGGGGAAGTAGCCGTAGATAAGTATTTTTGTGAACCGTTGGATGTCGAGTATTGAAGTTAGAACGCCGCATACCCCTGCACAAATTCGCGTCGAATCTGATCGACCTCGGCTCGGTAGCTCGTCGTCTCAACGGCGCCAACGCAAAGTTGGTAGTAGAAAAACACTTGGTCGAAATGGGATTTGGTCCCTCACCAAGAGTGACCGGCTCCTGCACTCAAGCGATCGAAGTTATCGCCTTGGCGATAGGGATTGGTCCTGGCGACGAAGTGATTGTCCCATCTTTTACATTCCCTACGAGCGTCATCGCATTCGCCCTCCGTGGCGCTAAAGTTCGGTTTGCAGACATTGATCCGGCTACCCTTTGCGTGTCTCCACAGTCGATCGCGAGATTAGTTACCTCACGTACCAAGGCGATTGTTATCGTCCACTACGGAGGTAGAGCCTGTGATTTAGCAGCCATCAGTGAGATTTCGACGTCGTCTGGCGCTCTTCTGATTGAGGACTGCGCCCACGCTTTCGGAGCAAGATATGATGGTCGCCTGCTGGGCACTATAGGCGACTTCGGTGCATTTAGCTTTCATCGGACGAAATCAGTTAGCTGTGGAGACGGCGGCGCACTAACCGTCAATCGCGCAGATATCGTGCCGAGAATCGCACCGATTCTGACGAAAGGTGTGAACTCTGGCGCTTTTCTTAACGGCGACGTGTCCTTTTACGAGTGGGTCGCGCTCGGATCGAGCTTTGAGATGTCCGAGGTGCATGCAGCCATCCTGCTCGGACGCCTTGAATCTGCCAACTCAAACAGCCAAAAACGGCAACGAAGCTGGAGCCGTTACTATATGGGGCTGCAAGATTGGGCAAACAGACGTGAATTCAACCTACCAAGTCCCCAGTCCACAGAGCAGTCAAATTGCGAAATTTTCTATGTGGTCGCACCAAGTATATCCGAAGCGCAAGAGCTGAAGTCTCACCTTGAACGCCTGGGGATCGAGGTTGCGGCACACTATCGACCTCTGCACATGTCCAAGTTTGGCTCTACGCTTGGCGTTAGTGAGTGCCCAGTGACCGAATCAATAGCGCCCCGGCTTCTTCGGCTGCCGATGTACAACGGCCTTAGCGACAGGGATCAAGAAGCCGTAATTGATGCTGTGGAGTCTTGGCGAAACTAGAGGTCAAAATCGGCCCAAAGTAGGGTCTGCAAAGCCGTCACCGCCACCCAATCAACCTGCGGCGACGCCAATCTAGTGCAGAGTCCGCTGGTTCGGCGGCGAAGCCAAGAAATTTTCGATCGCTTGGAGACAGGTCCGTGCGCGAACCAAGGCTACGAGGTATAGAAATTTGCTGCGCGAGTGAATAGTGACCGACTATATGAGTAATTCCTCTTCGCACATGATTGCTAATATTTTCACGACATCGATGATATATTCTTGAGTTAAATATCAAAAGAGAGCCAGCCGGAACGTCTGGCGCTACTTGTGCCATTTTATGCTCCAAATCATGAACACTAAGGTCCTCCTGATGACTACCCGCTAAGAAGCAGGTTCCTCCCGTCAAATCGTTAAAGTCATCGACGCATAGCACGATCGACACAGCGCTGGGCATCATTGTCGCCGCCTCTGCAATGACGACATCCCTGTGCCATTCCTTTGCCGGATTGGGTTGGCTAGGCTGGTTCAAGACACCAGTTTGCTCAATAAGAATGCACGCCTCGCCAAAGATCGAACGAGGTATCGCCCGCAAAGGCGCACCGAGAGCAATATCCAAAAATATCTGCTCATTTGCTAACGGCAAACGAACTATATCAAGATCGCCGATCTGTCGGAGAACTCTCTCGCCGCCGACCTCTCGCACTTGTTGCGCGTAGCAAGAGTCTAACGCTGCCCGCAGCTGTATTAATAGTTCAGGTGAAACAACAGGCGGCGAGACTGCGAACCCGTCGCGCGACATATCGGCGCGAATAGCTCCGATTGCCGCTTCTGATAGATCGAACATACTCCCCCTCTGACGTGACCCCCATTTCTCATCCAGCCAAAACGAGAGTCCCAGGTTGATTTGAGCCTTGGTCGAGGTGGGTGGCAAGAGGCCGGCGCGCGGAGCTATCAGCCTGCGCAGCGTGCCGGCCGGTCTGTCCGCAGAAGGCGCTGGCGTACTCCTTGGGCGTCAACCAGCCGAGCTTGGAGTGGGGCCGGCGCTGGTTGTAGTCGCGCCGCCAGGTCTCCAGCACCGCGCGGGCGTGTGGCAAGGATCGGAACAGGGTCTCGTTCAACAGCTCGTCGCGCAGCCGGCCGTTGAAGCTCTCGTTGTAGCCGTTCTGCTGAGGCCTGCCCGGCGCGATGTAGTGCCAGCCCACGCCGCGGTCGTCGGTCCAGGCCAGGATGGCGTTGGAGGTATGTTCCGTGCCGTTGTCGCTGACGATGGTGTCGGGCCGCCGGCCGCGCTGGGCGATGATGGCGTCCAGCTCGCGCGCCACCCGAGCGCCTGACAGCGAGTTGTCGGCCACCAGGGCTAGGCACTCGCGCGTGCAGTTGTCGATCACCGTCAGGATCCGGAAGCGGCGGCCGTCGGTCATCTGGTCGGACACGAAGTCCAGGCTCCAGCGCTGGTTCGGCGCCAGCGGGACCTCCAGCGGCCGTCGCGTGCCGATCGCCCGCTTGCGCCCGCCGCGCCGGCGCACCGTCAGCTTCTCCTCGCGATAGCGCTGGACCCGCTTCTTGTTGACCGCATGCCCCTCGCGCCTCAGCAGCACGTGCAGCCGCCGATAGCCGAACCGGCGCCGCTCCTGGGCCAGCGTCTTTAGCCGCTCGCGCAAGATCCCGTCGTCGGGCCGCGTGGCCTGGTAGCGCACGCTCGCGCGATCCACGCCCAGAACCCGACACGCCCGCCGCTCGCTCATCTCGTAGGCCGACTGCAAATAGGCTGCTGCCTCCCGATGCGCGGCGGGCGTCACCACTTTTTTCCCAGCAGGTCTTTCAGCGCGACGTTGTCGAGCATCGCCTCGGCCAGCATCCGCTTGAGCTTGGCGTTCTCGTCCTCTAGCCCCTTCAGCCGCCGCGCCTCCGACACGTCCAGCCCGCCGTACTTGGCCTTCCACTTGTAAAAGGTCGGCGAGCTGAGTCCGTGCTTCCTGCACAGATCCGCGACCGGCACGCCGGCCTCCTGCTCGCGCAGGATCGCGATGATCTGCTCTTCCGTGAACCGTGATCGCTTCATTCGTCCGTCCTTTGGTCGGGCGGACTCTAGTTATTTCTGGAGGAGTTTCAGGGGGTCACGTCAACAGGCCCACCAATTCGCAAGTCCGCGCATCGACTGAGCTAGCAAACGCCGCGTAAGCTGCATGGGCCTCGGCGCTGAAGCGGCGAAGGGCGCGCCTCGTTGCGCCGCGTCCAGCCCGCAGCCTGTCGGAAGGCAAAGTTACGCTGACAGCACCCGAACGCCAGCTCATGCAGACTTAAGGCAATATGCCATTCATCGACTTCAGCCGGTACTCGATCCTAACGCCGTCGGCGTCGGGTGTCCGGATACTCACGACGCCGATGCCTTCGCAACGGAGAACCTCCTGCCTAGCATTCAAAACCTCATCAATCGTCTCCAAGCGGCCGCACATCTCGCCGGAACGATGGGGCGCCTTGCGCACGAGGTATCGTCGCCCTTTCACCATGAAGTGCTCCTCAGCCCCGTGAGGCAAAATGATCGGAAGGATCCTTGAGAAACCCGCGAAGCACGCGGCTTCAATGCCGCACTTCTCCAGCCCTAAGGGAACACCGGTAATCTGATAGGATGCGCCCCGCGCCCCGGGGATCAAGTAATCCCTAGCGTCATTGAGGAAGAGCATCTGGTCCGTAGGCTTCCCGTCCAGATACTTCTCATACGAGACATGGTAGGCTCGACCAGTAATCATGTCGCTAACAGCGCCATCGCTCTCAGCGATTTTAGGCTCCTGTTCGGAACAAGCCGCCAGCATCAGGCAACTCATGATCAAGCCCCATTGAAACGCGCTCACTTGCCCACCCCAGCTTTCCGTAAGAGTTGATCCGCAAAGGAGTTTGGGTTTGTAGCCCAATAAGATCCTAGCGCCCGCTGCGCATCTTCCGACCAGCTCCATTCTGGATCAGCCTTATAAAGGCTGCCAAATCCTGGCGTGCTCCAACCTATCTCATGGCCGACCAATTGAGTGGTCGACAGCTGTGTACCTTCTGCATCAAATCCACGAGCCTGACGATCGCCATAGGAAGTAAAAAACTTCGCACCATTCGCCGCAGGCGCTTTGACCGAATACTCAGTCGTTACGCTATTAGCCGCACTCGGCCATTTAGCTCCCGTTTTCGGATCGATGAAATTCGCCTTGTTATTGATCGTGACGTTCGTCTGCTCCAATGCGCCTGCGATCTGAGCTCCCGTTGTCGACACCGTCATCGTCTTGCCGTTGCTCGTCACCTTGACCTTAATTACGGCGTTGGGGTTGCCGCCGGCCCAGGCGTAAATCTTTTCATAGGCCCCTTTTACCGTCGCCGCGCTACGGGCGTCGGGCCTGCTCCGCTGATCGAATACATCGCATTTGCCCGTATCCTTGTGGCATATGAGACCTGACGGATCGGAAGCGTTGACGGGATCGCCACCTACGTAAGCGTAGAGGTTCATATCGCCCGCACTGTACCCGATGGGGTCGGTTTGGAGAGACTGATCCCCCCGACGCGCCCTGGTCGTACAGCGGCCGATTTCCCCTGGCGCGGCCTGGCTTTGCGACGCGCGGTTTGACGGCGGCGCCGGCAAAAACCCGATTTCGCCCCAGAGGCGGTTTTGGCCCCACGCGGACGCGCGCGCGGACTCACATGTCAAAGATCAGAGGCAAGGCTTCGCACGCCCATGGCGGGCGCGCAAAGAGGCTGGCTGAGAGGGAGAAGCTGAGGCGTCTAGGCCTGGTCGTCGGGCGCCGTGGTGGCGTCCAGCGCCGCGCGGAGCGCGGCCAGCTGGTCGCTGGGCAGGCGCGCGCCAGGATGGGTGGCGGCGTGGACGTCGGAGAGCTTGCCTACCGCCACGCGGGTATAAATCTGGGTGGTGGTCAGGCTGGCGTGGCCCAAAAACTCCTGGATGAAACGGATGTCGGCCCCGCCTTCCAGCATCAAGGTCGCCGCCGTGTGGCGGAAGAGATGGCAGGCCCCGGCCTTGCCGACGCCCGCCGCGCGCACATAACCGCCGATGCGGTCGGAGAGCTTCTTGGGCGCAATGGCCTGGCCGGTGCTGGTCAGGAAGAGCACGCCAGGGTCACGGCCCACGACGAGGCCGGGCCTGGCCCGCTCCAGATAGAGCCCCACAAAGGCCAAGGCCCGCTGGCCCAGCGGCACGATGCGGTCCTTCCTGCCCTTGCCCTGGCGGACGGCCAGCAAGGCCCGGCCATGGTCGATGTCGTGCAGCATCAGCCGGGCAAGCTCGGTGCGGCGGATCGCCGTGGCGTAAAACACCTCCAGCATGGCCCGGTCGCGCAAGCCCAGGAGATCGGTGAGATCCGGCTGGGCCAACACGGTCTCGGCCTCGTCCACGGTGAGAGTGGCGGCCGGCAGGCGCCGTTCGGGACGCGGCGGCGCCAGGGCGGCGGCCGGGTCGGCGGCGATGTGGTTTTCCTCGGCCAGCCAGGCGAAGAAACCCTTGATGCGCGAGAGGCGTCCAGCCTGGACGCGGAAGCTCAAGGGCGCCCCATCGGCCCGACGGTGCTCATGCAGATGCCGGCGATAGCGCTCCAGGATCGGCCGGGTCACGGCCCAAGGCTCGTCGATCGAGCGCGCATCGCACCAGAGGACGAAGGCGGCCAGGTCCGCCCCACGCTGGGTGATGGTCTCGGCCGCGTAGTGCCTGGCCGCCAGGGAGGCCAGGTAGCGCCGCCTAAACGCCGCCAGACTGCCCTTTCGGTCCTCGCCCGGCAGCGGCCCTGCCTTCACGCCCCGCATCAGGCCGTCCGCAGATACGGGTAAGCCCGTGATGTAGGCCTACATCACACATCCTGCCCTCCGGTCGCAGGCGCGGTTTGGCGTAGGAAGGAGCCGGCTCCAGGCGCGCGCCTTGGCCCGCCCCATGGTCCCAAAGCCGCAGGACCACCAAACCGCCAGCGATACAGGCCGCGCTCAAGGCCGCCGGTGTAGTGCCCCCGGTAGCGGGCTCGGCGTTGATGAGACTGGGGTTTTCGGGATTCGGTAGATTGCCGGGTAGCGCCCCCGAGAAACCAACGCCACGATTAGTGAAGATAAATCATAGCGTTACGCGCACCAGGAGGTGCGTATGGTGTATCGCTGATTTAAGGGGTTTGGAGCGCTGATTTGGCCACCAAATGAACGCTTAAGGGGGTCCACATCATGGATCGCGGACCCCGCGATCCCACACCGTCGGCCAAAGCCAAGGCGTGGGACAGATCTAGGACAGATGCAGGATAACTATCGGACGGCGATGCTGATCGCGACAGGCGCGCTGGGACAGATATCGGACAAGAGTTGGACGGATCGACCGGTTGATACCACCTCACGAAGCGTGAGCTTTGTCAGCCTGAAGCTAACCGGCCTCCGCATTATGGTGCGGGCGAACTTAGTTGCGGAGACTGAGTTTGGAGACGCCGTCGTTTAACCTGACAACCCCATTCAGACCGGTGCCCTCGGGGCGGGACATTTTATAAAAATTGTCCGCATAACTCCGAGAAGGGCGGCAAGCTCAGCCGCGGGAGATTAATCGCCGCGCTGAATCGTAATCAGTAATTTCATGCGGTGAGGATCAAACTCACCAACACCCGGACTACAACTAAACGTAATCGTGTCACCGGCTTCCTCGACCAACATACCGGCATTCCCGACCCAAGCTTGATCCACGCCACCCACTTTCCAGAAATTCCAGATCTTTAGCATACCCTTCTGCGCTTGAGCGGAAGGGTGAACGCTAAACCGTGGTGGAGCGGTAGCCGCCCAAATCGCCGCTTCTTTGATAGGCTGCCCATTGACGATCAGCTCACCCTTAGTCGCTTTCAAGCGTACACCTTGATCAACACTTCGATCTACCGAAACAATATCGACATAAAGGGTACGGACACCCTTCAGATCGAGCTCGTACAAGCTGAACACGTCCCGACCATCCAGATGAATGCGATTGGTTCTGTGCTCCTGAAACTTTGAGGCTAGCGTCATTGTCTCCTCAATATCCGGGACGACGGAAGGGGTCTCGAGCGGCATGGTCCTGGGGCCATCGAGGCACGAAAGAGCGGCCGCCCTCTCGTGCCGGAATTGGTTCGTGGCTCAACTCCATCGATTCTATTCCGCCTTTATCGGGATTATATCGCTGCGGGGCACGACCCGAAGCCATTCGGTCGACATTCTCGGCACCATATTTGGAAGCTGCGTCGCTACCCGCTGCCTCATTCTTCCAGAACCGAGCACGCACTGTCGACCACGACGGAGCTTTGCCTTTGGCAGTTAGTGCATAGACGTCATCGCCCACGCGCCACCCTTTGGAGGCGGCTCTACCAACTGTCGCTAAGACACCCTGTCCCTTTGCGGCCGCTCCGACCTCTGCAGCAGCCTTCTCCTGCCCGCCGGGGATGAACATCGACACAACGGCGATTACGCCTTCGATCGTTTCCTTCGCGTAGGGCGCGTTCTTATTGACGTAGATGCCCGTCGGCGAAATCCCGATCACCGTCTTACCGTCAAAGTCCGGGCACTTGCCCAGACAGGCTTGGTTGCCCGTCGGATCCGTCTTATTGAGAGGGTCTCCACCGACATATGCATAGAGATTGAGGTCATCCCCGTACCCGATGGGGTCGGTTTGGAGAAACCATCCACGAGCAGGGTCATAGACCCGCGCCTTGTAGTGGTAGAGCCTGAGTTCCGGCAGGGCGATCTGGCCGGTGTAGCGGAAGCGGGCGCCTGCGCCCCAATTGTCGCCTGGTTCGCCGTAGGGGCCATAGGTATAGACCTGGGCCGAGCCATAGCTGGCCGCGGCAATCACCGATCCCTGGCGGTCGGTGTGCAGACTGCGGGGCGTACTGTTGTCGCTCCCTTCCCACCACACGATCGCCTCGTCAACGCCGTAACTGGGCGCATAGCGGCGAAGCACGTTACCCGCGCCGTCGTACTCGGCCACCAACTTGTCGCCCGCGTATAGAAATTGAGTGACCGCGCCGTTGATCGTGGTTCTGGCCAAGCGGCCGAGGGGGTCATATTCCAGACTGGCGCTGGCGGGCCCACTCATGGAGGTCAGGCGATTTTCGCCATCGTAACCGAAAGCGCGCCCGCTATCTTTGATAAGGTTCTGATTGGAGTTATAGCCGCCTGCAGCGACGATGGCCGCGTCCCGGTTGAGGCCGTCGGCCGTGGCGTTGAGGCTCGCGCCGGGCGCCGCCCAGACATACACGCCGTTGGACACCGCCTGCCCGTCGGTCTGGCCGGCCGGATTATAGGTAAAGCCGAAGCTGACGTCCTGGGCCGTTCCAGGCAGATCGTGAGTCAAGCTGGTCAGTCGGTCGCCAGCATCGTATCCCCAGCTCGACACCGCACCATTGAAGAGGCTGGCCGAGGTCCGTCGCCCCAGGTTGTCGGAACCGTAGGTCACGAACGGCGCGTTGGTTGTCAGCGCCACCGACTTGAGCCGGCCGACGGCATCGATCTTGTTTGTGACATAGTACGGCTCCGGCCAGCGCAGAACGGTCCGATTGCCGGCCTTGTCGTACTCGTAGGTCAGAGCCCGACCAAAGGTCGCCTCGGTTGTCTGGCGCCCGGCCGTGTCGTAGCCGTAGACGACACCCTGGCCATCGGCGCTGTAGCGGGCAGCGGTCGGCCTGCCCGCTAGATCATAGCTATAGCCAACGCCTCGGATCGCGCTCCCCGTCTTGGCGCTCAGGCGGTTAAGCGCGTCAAAGGCGAAGAGCATGACTGCGCCACTGCGCCTGCGCCAAGCGGTTCGATTGCCGTTTGGATCGTAGGCGTACTCCTCGTAGTCGGTCGCGCTGGACACGCCTGACCCACGAGCCGATGAAGGGAAATACTGATACTTCAGGCGATCAAAGTCGTCATAGACCAGGGCGGTCTTGTTGCCGTTGGCGTCAGTGATCGTCTGCTGCTGACCATTCAGGGTGTATGTAAAGCTGGCGTAGGCACGCTCGTCAGGCGAGCCGACCGCCTGCTGGACCTGAAGGGTCTGGCCCGCCGCGTCGTAGATCGTCCTGCTGATGCGATCGGCGCCAACCGACAAAGCGCATGCGTCGGGCTGAACGCCCCCACCGTAGAGCGCAGTGAACTGCGCCGGCGCCATCCGCACAGCAACACACTCGGGCCGGTTCGAGGCGTCATAACGCGTCTGGGTCAGCTGCGCGGCCGACGTGTCCTTGTTGGCGTAGACCTGAGTTCGGTTGCCCACCGCGTCATAGGTGAAGGTCGTAGTCTGTCCGGGAATGAAGTTGGTGACGCTCACCTTTCCCGCCGCGTCGAGCGACACGCCGTCCACCGTGCCGACCTCGACCTTCGTCACCAGGCCTTCGGCGTCATAGATCGTCCGCTCAGCCCGTCGCTTTAGCGCTCCGGCCGCTCCATCCGGGTCAGGACCGACCACCAGGGTCGGCCGCCGCATATCGTCATAGCCTCGGTAGGTGGTGTAATCCGCCGCCGTCGGCTCGGCCTCCTGCGCCCAGGCCTGCGCACCCAGCAACAGCGCCGCCAGACCGGCGACAAGCCCACGCATGGCCATCACCCTTCCGCCCACCCGGCTCACGAGCACGCCCCCGCGCGCGGATCGCGCTCGCTCGTTACGTTGCCGGCCGCATCGAACGTGCGGCAGGTCTGGGCGTTGACGCCCCCTGGATCGAGCACCGTGGCCTTGGGGTTGCCGCTGGCGTCGTAGTCGGTGCGCGTCACAACGCCGGTCGGGTCAGTGACCTTTGTCGGCAGCCCGCCGGTCCCGTACTCGAAGCTCCACACAGGACGCCCGCCCGCCACGGCCGGCTGAGTGATCGTGGCCACCTCGCCTGCCCCCGCTGAGCCCTTTGGCACGTAGGTGAAGTCCGTCCGCTGCTCGCGCGCGTCCTTCACCCAGAGGGGCTTGTTCCAGATCGGGTCGTAGGCGGCCTCCACGGTGAGCACCTGGCTTGATCCCGGCTTGGCGTGCTTGACCAGCTTGATGACGTTGTCGCGCCCGTCATAGGAGAACACGTCCGCATCGCCTTCCGGATAAGTCCGGCTGAGCACCCGGCCGCGGCCATCCATCAGGCTCGTCGTCACGCGCGACAGTTCGTCGATGTGGCGCGTCCGGCCAATGGCGGCGATCCCGTCGACCGACAGGCCAGCGCCCGACGTCGTCTCGACGACGTAGCGGTTGCCCAGCGGGTCTACCCGTTCACCGCGATAGCCGTCGGCGATGTAGAAGGTGTGAGCCTGGCGCTGGCCGCCGGCCGCTAGACGGTCCTTTGCCCAGGCCACCCGCCCGACCGCGTCGTAGCCGTAGCTGAGCATAGGCGTGACGTCGTCCAGGGCGCCATAGACCGCGTTGACGCGACGATTGGGATCAGGACGCTGGGTCAGCGTCCGGGGCACGACGGGGCGCAGCTCCAGCCGGGTCGGCTTGCCGGCCGCGTCCAGGATCTTCCAGGTGTTCGGCTCCCAGCGCGTGAGCGTCGACAGGGTCTGGCCGAGGCTCGAGGTCACCGACGTCGGCTTGTCCGTGCCGTCGTAGGGATTGGAGGGATCGTCTGGGGGATAGTCGAGCGTCAGTGTTACACCGCGGGGGAACGTCCAGGTGTTCAGACGGAAGCCATGCAACGCATCCGGCTGAGCCGCGAAGTCAGGGATCCACCCACCGGGGATGTAGGGCTCGATCCCCCAATAAGCGTAGGAGCGGACATCGCCCGATGCACTGGTCGCCGTCACCGACATGCCGTCGTAGCGCCACGCACGTGTCGTCGACTCCAACTGTGTCGCACCGATGGGCGTGCCGGTTCGAACGAAGGGCGGGCGAACCAGTTGCGGCGTTCCGGTCACCGTGACGGAGCCACCTCCACCGGCGACGGGCGCGTAGCCGCCACTGGCGAGACGAACGAAGCGCTCGCTGGAAGCCCCCTGCGAAATCGCCACCACGTTGTGGCGCCAGCTCCTCGTCCACCAGTCGGCGACCAGAGCGCCAGCGGCTTCGCGTGCGGGTCCGCGCGATTGACGCCAGACAGCTTGCATCGCCGCCAGCGCGACAAGGCTCTGCGCCGATGCGTCCACTCGCTGCGGACCCCAAGCCTCAGCGACCGAACTGCTGACAGCTGCGGTTCCCTGCCAGTTGCTCACGGGCCCGTCCGGAGCCTTGTACGGCGCCGAGGAATATTCACTGTGATACTCGGGCGGATCACGATAGCCGCCGCGAAGCTCGGTGTACTGCTCCAAACGGTAAGGGAACTCCCCCTGGCCGACACTCCCTTCGATCGGCCCCTTGAAGCCTGCAAGACCAGTGGCGAGATTCACGCCGGCAGCGTTCGAACGATCCTTGAAGCGGTCGCTGAGGCTGTCGGTGACCTTCTTCATGTCGAAGACCGAGGTCGACGGGGCGCCGCCCCCTTTTGTCACCATGCCGACACGCGTCAGGGCGTGCGCGATCGCCAGCGGCTCGCCGCTAACCGTGTCATACTTCACCGCGATCAGGGCGCCGCCACGCTGAAGGGTGGCAGGGCGCTTATAGCCCGTAACAACGCGCTCCGCAGTTCCGTCTTTTGAGCCTATGGCGTTTGCATAGACGGCGAGGTCACGAAGAGCAAGACTGCCGCCACACCCCAAAACATCAGTGTCTCCGCCATTCATCGCTACATAAATATCGAGAGTTGGCCACTGACCGTTGTTCGAGCCGGAGGTGAAAGCCACCGGGTAACAGAAGGACTGCTTAGCGGCTTGCAGTTTGACTAGCGCATCGTGGATGCGCACTTCCCAAGCGGCATACTCGGTGCCGATCCTATGACCTGGACCGAGCGACGCTTCAGCCGAAGCGGTGACCTCGTAGCCCGAGGACGTATAACTCTTGATGGCCGAGGCCAGATCGGTGCGCCGACCATCAACCTCGATTTGCTCGATGATCGGCACCTTGTTGAACGCCGGGACGGCCGTGACGCCGCCGTCGTAGACCATCAGGCCGGTGACGGTCGGATAAGAAAGCGTGTTCGAGGCGGCAAAGCTGTAGAAGCGTCGCGGGCTGGTATTGGGTGTTTCCGACGCCTCGGGACGGTTGCCCCACGCCATCCGCGAAGCCGTTGAGGCCGCGTCTGGCGTATCGACCAGTTCGGCGAGCACTCCCCCCTCTAGGGCCGCATCGAGCGCGGCGATCGTGTGAAGAGCCGCAGTCCGAGAGGACGCATCCGATGTCCGGGACACCACCCCCAGACTGGATTCGACGTCGATGACCGTCACCTCGTCTCGGGTGACGAAGCCAGAGGTTCGAAGTCCCTCATAGTCACGGGGCTCGGGAATAACCGGAATATTGATTTGGTCGGCTGATACGACGCCGACACTATGCAGCGGCGCAAACCGGGCGTTCGCGACCTGGGCGGCGATCTCGCCGGCCTGACTGGTCTCGGCCAACCACTTGGCCGCAATCCTGGAACGCAAAAGGTCGCCCGAGGCCGAAGGCTGCGGCGGCGTCTCGCTCAGAATCGAGATCAGCGTCGTGTAGCCGGCCTTGTCGTGGGCCTGCTCCTCTTCCCACTTGTCCTGAAGGCGCCTGGAGGTCCGCCCCCACCCATGAACGACGGCCACGGGCGAGAAGAGATCGGCCTGCTTGGTGAGAATGACATCGCCATAGCCGCCGACGAACGGATGGTTGATGTCCATGCTCAGGGCCACTGTCATGTTGCCGCCGAACGGTAGCGGCGTGCCCTCCTGCACTTCGACACCATCTAGCGTGACAGTCGGAAACCAGCGCACAGCAGTCGCCGCATCGCCGTCCGGGCGACTGCCAAGATGCAGGCGCCGGCCATAGATTTCGTCGGTGAAGAAACTCACGCCGAGCAACGGGGCGCTCCCGCCGCCAACTGCGTCGACATAAGCCACCAGCGTGAGGCGGTTCCGGAACGGCGTCGGGATCCCCTTCTCCCACGTCGCCGTCCCCGAGTAGTTCGCGGGCCTGGCCAGGCGCCAGCCGCCGGCGGGGCGCTCGACGGGCTTGATGCGCCGGCCGCCGATCACGTCGGTGAGGTCCTGACCTGCCTCGACCTTGGCCTTCAGCGCGGTCTCCAGCGTGGTCGAGTAGAGCTGCAGCTTGGAGGCCAGCGCTTCCTGGTTGAGGTTCGAGACGAAGGGCACGCCGCCGGCGCTGGCCTGCCCCATGCCCGAGGTCGCGGCGTTCCACAGCTCGCCGTCGTTCAGCCCCATGGCTTGCGACACCCCTATCCCCGCCTGATGCTGGTAGGCCTTCAGCGACGGATCGAAGGTGTAGAAGGCGCCGCCGATCTGGGCCTCGACCCAGACATGCGACACCGTCACGCTGCTGATGGCGCCGGCATAGTCGCAGCTGGCCCGGGTCTCGCCGTTGATCACCGCCGGGATGCCGCCCGCCGCCAGCAGCGCGCAAGCGGCCTGGGCGTTGTCCATCCCCGTCCAGTCGTAGAACTGGCTGGCCGTCAGGGTGACGGTTCCGAATTGATACCGCGCCGTGACACCGGCCTCGCGCAGCAGTTCGAAGAGCAGGATCGCCTGGTCGAACGACGAGCCCGATCGATCGATGCTGGTTCCGAGCGCGCCCTTGTGCGCGCCGAAGATGAACTCGGTGTCGACACTGTCACGGACGAACTCGAAGATCAGGTCAGGATCGTTCTTCAGGGCCCGCGCCAGGGCCTTGATCTCGGGCGTCCGCGGCCGGCCGCTGACCGGACAGATGTCGGGGTTGCCGTAGAAGGCCAGGCACAAGCCGTCCTCGGGATCCCCGGACCAGCCGGCGACCGCGCTCGGCGGGCTCAAGGTCCCCTTGGCGATCTGCACCGACGGGGTGGGATAGACCGAGGCCCGCGCGTTGGAGGGAAGAGCGACCGCGCCGCCCAGCGCCGTCGAGAACAACAGGGCCGCAGCCAACGCCTTCGACCGCACCGATCCGCACAACATCACGCTTATTGCCCCAACCCAACACACGCAACTGACTCTCTCCTAGCGTGGCGGCCCAGGCCGTCACGACACCAATCAGGAGTGGAGCCGACACACCTCTCGACGCCGTAACCGCGGCGACGGGACAGCCCAGGGGAGTTCCGGCCAGAACCAAGCTCCCTGTGCTTAGAATTACGGAAGCCGGACAAACTGACTTTACCGACGCGACATCTCGGCCGGTGCTCGCGTTCATGCCCGACGATTTTGGCCCCACTCACCAACTTGGTCACGACTGCCCCTTCTGGACGGCCCGACGCAAGCTGATCACACACTCGCCAGTGTTCGGATCGATGTGACACTGGCCATCGCCGCTGTAGTCCATGGTCACGTCGATGTACGAGCTCGCCGTACCCCCATGGCCGTCGGAGATCGTGTAGGACAGCCTGCGCTGAGATCCCTGGGGCTCGCTGGCCCACGGCGTGTAGACGATCGTCGAACCGTTGAAGCTCAGGGACGAACCGGGGCCGCCGCCGGAAGCCGCGATGATCGTCAGGCTCTGCCCTTCCGGATCGGTGTCGTTGTCGAGCGGCGAGAGCGTGATCGGATTGCCAGGTACGGCGAGGGTCGCCTCTGGATTGGCCGTGGGCGCGCGGTTCTGGACGGTGACGCTGACGGTCGCCGGCGCACTGCTTCCGCCGGGCCCGGAGGCCACGTAGCTGAAGCTGTCGCTGCCGACATAGGCCCCGCTCGGCGTGTAGGTGGCGGTCGCGCCGTTCAGCGACACCGAACCATGCGCCGGCTGGGCGCTGATCGCCACGCCTGAGTAAACCCCGCCCGGCTGCAGCTGGACCGAACCGCTGGTGAGCGAGAGAACGGACAGGCTGGTCGCGCCGGCGCTCGGCGCCGGCGGCAGGCCGACATTGATGCTGAAGGTTCTCACCGGCCCCGAGCCGCCGGCGTTGTAGGCGCGGAAGGTCCAGCTATCGGGCCCGTAGTAGCCGGCGTGCGGCGTATAGATCGACTGGTGGCCCACGCCGGCGACATGGCCGGGTGTGGAAACGCTGCCATGGGCCGGGGTCGAATCCAGCGCCACCTCGGCATAGTCACCCGTGACCGGATAGGTGACCGCCACGGCGCTGTTGTAGGCCGTCGAAGCCGATCCGTTGGCGGACGACGGGATCGGGGGATTGCCGATCGAGACGTTGACGGTGCGCACCGCCGACGAACCACCAGGACCGGTCGCGTGATAGGTGAAGCTGTCGGCGCCGTAATTGGGCCAGGTCACCTTGTAGGTCGCCGTGGTTCCGGAGAACGAGACCGTGCCCTTGGCCGGCGCGGCGTCCAACGCGGCCCCCGTCGCCACGCCCGAGACCGGCAGGGCAAGGCTGGCGGTGCTGTTGTAGCCCACGCTGAGCGTGGCGTCGCTCGCGCCCGGCGCAGGCGGAGCGGCCACGGTCACGGACACGGTGGCTGGCGCGCTGGTCCCGCCGGGGCCGGTCGCGGTGAAGGTGAAGCTGTCCGAACCAAGGGTTCCAGGCGTCGGCGTATAGGTCACCGTGGTTCCCGAGATCGATACTGAACCTCGCGTCGGCCCGCTCGCCACTGCCACGCTGTTGTAAACGCCTGCCGGCGCCAGGTTCACCGATCCTGCGGTGTTGTAGGCCGTCGATATCGCCTTGGCCGACACCGTCGGGGCAGCCGGCAGGCCGACATTGATGCTGAACGTCCTGACCGGACTGGAGCCGCCGGCCGTGTAGGCATGGAAGGTCCAGCTGTCGGGACCGTAGTAACCAGCGTGCGGCGTGTAGATCGACTGATGACCCACGCCGGCGACATGGCCGGGGGTTGAAATGGTGCCATGGGCCGGAGTCGAATCCAGCGCCACCTCGGCATAGTCGCCAGTGACCGGATAGGTGATCGCCAAAGCGGTGTTGTAGGCTGTCGAGGCCGATCCATTGTTGGACGACGGGATCGGAGGATTGCCGATCGAGACGTTGACGGTGCGCACCGCCGACGAACCGCCAGGACCGGTCGCGTGATAGGTGAAGCTGTCAGCGCCGTAGTTGGGCCAGGTCACCTTGTAGGTCGCCGTGGTTCCGGAGAACGAGACCGTGCCCTTTGCCGGAGCAGCGTCCAGGGCGGCCCCCGTCGCCACGCCCGAGATCGGCAGGGCAAGGCTGGCGGTGCTGTTGTAGCCCACGCTGAGCGAGGCGTCGCTCGCCCCCGGAGCCGGTATCCGCGGCGTCGACGTCTGTTGAGTACGGTTGCCGGCCTTGTCGTAGGCGTAGGTCACCGAGGCACCGTCGGAATAGGTGACCTGAACCACGCGCCCCAGGTTGTCGTACCGGTAGGTTACCGATTGCGCCTGCGCCAGAACCTCCCCGCTGAGACAGCAGACCATCAAGGCTGCCAGCCCAATCCGGCTTCCGATACGCGACATACAACGCCCCTTGGTCGCATCTTCAGCGACACTCAATCGCGAGTTCGCAAACAATCGAAGCGCCGTCAACCCATGGTCAAGCTTGCGGCCACAGTTTCAGGAGAACGCGAAACCGGGTGCTTCGGCGGTCTCCGACACGCAGAGGATCGACCGTTATCGCCACAGAGCTTTTCAGTTGCGTCTTCTTACCTAGCGGGTCGAGGCTAGCTCGGCTCTGAGGAGCAAGCGATGTCTGCTGGGGCGCTGGATTAAAGCAGACTTGCGCTAGTTGCCCACGAGTCGTGGAGTCAGCGCCGTCGACGCTTCAGTTACGGCCAGAAAGCAGAACTTCCGAACGGAAGCGATGAGTCATGCCTACGTGCTCGTCGATGGAAACCTAAATGCCTATTATGGGTCGATCTCGCCCCTGTGCCGGGTGAGCTGAAGGTCCGGTTCTTGGAGGTGCATGTAGGTCAGCAACTGGCGCGAACTTGTCGGCACAGCAGTATTTCTGATCGGCCGGCTGGGCAGACTCTACATGCCGGACGCTGACTTGTTTCCAAATCGTCCAAGCGTTGCTCTAGCCAAAACAGCTAGTGTCCTAAACAGCCAGGCCTTTGGTCCAGCCGGAACTGACAAGTTGATCGCCGTCAGCCGCGCGAATCCCAGAGGCGAGGGCAGCTAGGCCGTCGTTGCGCCCTTCGCCCAGGCGAGTTCCGCCTTGGCCAAGAGCGCTCTGTGTCCAGGCCGGGAGATCAGGTGGGGCTGAAGGTTGAAGGTGTTGTAGATCGGTCCATGGGCGGCGAGGAAGCGCTGGGCTGAGCCTTGAGATTTGACCTTCCGCTGCTTTCGCTCTCGTCGCCGGATGCGGAGGTGTAAGTTCTCGGCTCGATTGTTCCCTCGCATCCCGCCAGGTCGATGGTGTTGCCGCTGGCCGAGCGCCTTCGTCGCGGCGTGGTACGGCACCAGTCTGTCGTGACGATCGCTTGTAGTGCGACACCGGTGTTGCGGAGCAGGCGACGCAGAAGCTTCGGCGCCAGCCTCTTGTTTCGGCGCTTCTGTACCAGTGTGTCAAGCACTTCGCCCTCGTCATCGACGGCGCGTTCGGCCATCAATCCTCGACGTCTCGAACACTTAGCAAGAAACGGAAATAAAGCCGAACGGCCTGCTGGATGACCGCCGACGGAAACCGGTGACGCTTGAATGATATCGGCTTCACTTGATCTCCGCCTTTTCGGACTGCGGCCGCGGTAGTGGAGATAAAGCTAGCGTTAAAATGTCAGCATGGACGGCCGAGGATCACACCGAGATCGAGGACTGAGCCATCAAGTTCGGCGGCTTCGACGGAAATAACGAAACGACGCAAACGAGCGTCGCGATGGTGCTTGTCGAGAAGATGACCGGTCCGCGCGCTTCGCGCTAAGCGACTTCAAATCGCATGTCCCGACCTTGGGCTTGGCCAAGTTGATGTTCGCTGTCGACGGTTTGCTTACCAGCTTTCTCGCTGTACCGCGCCGCCAGTAAATCCGAAAAATAAGGGCGGGCTTGCTTTCCTATCCTCGCAGGCGGACGAACTACCTGCAGCAGTTCACTTGCGTCGCCGACAGAGCGCTTCCCCCGCAGTTGTAGCAAGCGTTTGCGGTGTATCCGGTGCCCATGAACGGTCCGTTTTCATCACCTGACGCGCCGTTGATCATACGGTCAGTGAAGAGTTCCATTCCAAAAGCCGCCCATAGCTGTTCCTCGACCAAACGGTCGGTAACCTCGGAGTGTTCGTCGTGTTGCGGACGAAAGGCCAGTGCTTGCATTGTTAATTTCCAAGTGGCGTTCTGCGAACACTGATATGGAGCTAGGCGCTTGGCAATCGCAATTCTAGTTGCGGCCGTCACGAAATCGTTGACGCGCGTGGCGCCAACCGGATTTGTGACAGGCTGGGAAGGTCGGGTTTCAGAAGTCTCGCTGCGGTATAGGCTATACCCGCCTTTCCTTGGAACAACCCGGAAAACCCAATCTCCGCGATGAGCGCAGGCGTCTCGTGGGGGTCTAGCGATGGAAGCCGTCGCAGCACTGTGAAGACTTGCTTCCTCGCCTCGAAGCTTAAGTCCGCCCAAGCCGGGTCACCAGCGAGGTCGATGAAAAGATCGACAGACCCCATGACGCCGCAACAGAACCGGTAACTGAGATTTTGATTGGGGATCTTCAACTGTGCAATGATATTTTCCAGGGCTTCCTGACAATCCGGCTGCCAGACGCCTTTCAAAGTGAGTAGTCCTCTGACGAAACCTGGCTTTCCGTTGCACCAACTGTCGTTCAAAGGTTGGGCCGCCAGGCCGAAACGAAAGTCCCCCCAGAAGCCCTGACGTATCAGAAGGTCAGTCGGATACCGCGCGGCAGCTTCCAACAACGCCGCGAGGGCCACTCCCTCAACCTCGTTCGCCCGACGTCTTGCCGCCTCGAGCGCCGCGACGATCCCGGCCCAGCCATGCGCGAATCCGAGGAGCGCCTTCGACTGGCCGGGGATGATCCATCCCAAACCGCTTTCGCAGGGAACGGCCGACTTCAATAATCTGGCAGCGGCCTTCTGCTGCACAGCTGTCGCGAGAGCAGCGAAGTCATCGTTCGACATCGACGACAGAACGGCTTCGCACCCCACCATGAGCCCGGCCGAACCGCTCAAAATGTCGAAAGATCTATCCACTTCGATGGCTTGTGACGCAGCTTTCAACAGCGGAGCGATGTAGCGTCGCAAGAACCGCCAGCGCGGTGAGAGATCCTGAAGCCTTGAAAAGGCGACAAGATCGCCGCCCAGACCTGCAAGTCCGAGAAGGCTTTGACGCCCGATACGATCTCCAGCTTCCGAGTCTCGTAGGCTTCGCGCCCAAAGATCGGCCTGAACGTCGAGAAAACGCTCCAGACGGTCGCATTCGACGTGTGGTGCGGCGGCGCTTTCCACAGCCTGGAGCCCCACCAGAATGCCCCAACTTCCACTGAATAAAGTGGACTCGCCAGCCTCTGCTTTCAGATCGGCTTCTGACGAACCTCCGGCAAGAGCGAGCCACCGGGCCGGTGAGCTGCGTGCTTCGAACGCGCCGTCCATGATCGAATCTGCAAGGTGGCTGAGTTCACGCGCCAAGCTGAGATCATCGATAGCAGGTGTGGCGCCGTGATCGCTCCTTTGGCGCCCGAAGTCTTGGGGGGCGAACGCCGTAAAGTCGCGTAAAGCCAGGGAGAGCAAGGTCGCCTGTTCTGAGACGTCGCTTGGTTCGAACTCGTTCAGCTTCATCCGAGCATACTCCTTGCCACTCACGGCGAATGCGTCAGTGACGAGGCCGGTGGATGTCATGATCGATCTTCGTCCAGCACCATAGGAAAAATATGGAATGTCACCACGGAGCAACTGGCGGATCTCGTCTGCCGTGATCTCGTGAAGTTGGGGAGCGAAGGGGCTGTCCTGAGGTACACCCAGGTGCAATTGAAAGAGGTCAGCCTCTAGGAGCGCTGCATCACGCAGAAAGCGGGGTTGCCGCATTCGATCGAGTATTTGATAGTAAAAGTCCGTGTCTCTAGCGATAAAGCGTAGTCGACAATCGTCATCTAATGTGAGCCGAAATGACTCCACGTTCTTGCTGATATTTGAAACCGCTTCTCTGAAGGCGGTGACTACGGATTTGGCAAAAAGCTGACGCGCAGGGCGCTCGGAATCCGCCTCATGTACCGCTTTTTCGGCTGCCCCCTCAGACCCGACCACAACAACCTGATCGTCGCGGATTGCAAATCCCGGATGAGGCACGCCGGCCGTCCGGTCGCCGCGCTGCGTGAAGCCAGCGAAGCCAACAAGCTTTGCATTATCGCTAATATTGCCTCGAAATAGGAATGTGGAATTGATGGAATGCCGGCGCCAGGGACGGTCATATAATGATGGAAAACCTGCGACCGGTGCCGTTAGCAAGGTCTCAAGATCCAAAATTCGCACCCCGCCCTCACCGAGGTGGACGTTCTCGAAATGCAAATCCGTCGCGTTGAGCAACCAGAGAAGCGCCGTGGCCTTGCCCGCTTCCGGTCCGATGCGATCAACCGGCGCGGCGTTCGTAATGACGTCCTCAGCCCAACCGTAGTCTCCCGCGTCAACGATTTTTATGGGATCAAGGCCCACCGCCTCTCGGATGCTGCCGAAGTGGTCGTTGAAAGCCTTTTCGATCGCCATGGGCTTAGGCTTGTAGATTAAACTCCCGCCCCCCTGAAAAGTCAGGCGCATAACGCTCCGTCCGTCATGATGCGGATCGGATAGTCCTGGAGCCACTGACGCGAGCCTCGCGTCGCGTTTCACGCCGAAGCTCTCGAACAAGAGATCTCGATCTGCACCGAGGCGCGAGCTTAGTTCTGCTGCGGATTCGACTTGCTGGCGGTCAACCTCTGACAACCAACGCAGAAGAACTGGAAATTCGCTCGCCAGCGCGGGCCATAAGTTGCTTGTGCCGCTAAAACTTGAGGCCCAGACAGAATAGGACGTATTGGCCCGGCTATAGGAAAGGTGCAGTACAAAGCGAGCGACATCGCGTAAACGCCGTACGTAGTAGGTCACGAGGGCGTCTATGGCGCCCGATGAAGCGTCTGGACCAAAAAGCTTGCTTAAGCGCTCGGCCATCCGACCCGCGGCTAACCGGAACGGAGCAGCGTATACCTCAGTGGAACAAAAGGTTTCGATCAGACCGGAGATCGTGGGCGTCCAAGTCTCTTCTTTGCTCCCCACTAGGACGTCGAGAAAACCGGCCCATTCAGGATTCGGTCCTTTCTCGTGCTGTATGTACTTCTGGCTAAGTTGATCGGTCAGACTGCGGAGGCGGCCCTCCAGGTCGGGACGGTCTTTCAGCTGGGGGTTAAGATACCGCTGGTGAAGCAGTTCGGCCTCGACGGTGGATCCACCGGTTCGCTCATGGAGGGCGGCTCCCCGATACAGACTTTCAGCAGATAGCCCTTGATGCACTTCAAACCCCCGCCCGCGACCCAATTAACAATTACAGTGATCATTGAAATGCGTTCGGTCCAGCTGTTCTTGCATGTGGCGGCGTAGGCTTCCGAGTATCCCTGTTTGGGTCAGATTGGCCGGTTTTCGCGGCTCTGAATGTCAGCTTTCTGGAGCTGACCCAACGTCCGCTCCTGGCGCACGGTTTCCATCTGGTCCGCCCGCGCGCGGGCCCGTGCAGGCGTATTGTGCTTGAGGTCGCACTGGACTACTCAGTCGTTCAGCCGGGATGAGCGTGGCCTCCCGGAAACAGGCGGTCCCCGCCCAAGAGTCGCGCCGAACCTGAATTCTCAGGACGGCGACGCGTGTCTGAAGACCAGAAGGCAACACCCACCCTTGGCGACCTGACCAAGGTCTTTGGCCGCATAGGCCTGATCAATTTCGGCGGTCCTGCCGGCCAGATTGCTCTGATGCACCGGACGTTGGTCGATGACCTGGCCTGGGTGAATGAGGAGGAGTACCTGCGGGCGCTGAACTTCTGCACCCTGCTGCCAGGCCCCGAGGCCCAGCAGCTGGCGACCTATATTGGCTGGAAGCTGCAAGGCGTGAGGGGCGGCCTGATCGCCGGCCTGCTGTTCATCATCCCCGGCGCCCTGGTCGTGCTCGCCTTGTCGGCGCTCTACGCCTACGCCGCCCACGTCGATCTGGTGACCGCAGCCTTTCTGGGCGTGAAGGGGGCGGTGCTGGCCATTGTCGTGGAGTCCCTGATGCGCATCGGCCGGCGCGCCCTAAAGGACTGGCCGCGGCGCGCGATAGCCTTGGCGGCGCTCCTGGCCATCGCCGTTTTCCAGGTTCCATTCCCGCTCGTGGTGGCCGGCGCGGGCGTGGTCGGCGCCGTTCTCGCCCATCTTGGCGTCGTGAGCTGGGGCGCCGGCCCGACCGCCGATCGCCCCCGCGATCCGCTCGGCCCGCTCGTGGCCCATGCGGCGCGAACGGCGGCGGGCTGGATTGCGATCTGGACCGGACCGATGATTTCGGTCGCCCTGCTGCTTGGTCCAAGCCACGTACTGTTCGAAATCGGGCTGTTCTTCTCCAAGCTTTCACTCGTCACCTTCGGGGGCGCCTACGCCGTGTTGACCTACATGGCCCAGGAGGCGGTCAACACCCATGGTTGGCTGGCCGCGCGCGAAATGGTCGATGGCCTGGGCCTCGCCGAGACCACGCCGGGACCGTTGATCTTGGTGACCGAGTTCGTCGGCTTTCTGGCGGCTTTCCGGGCGCCCGCGCCTTTTGCGCCTTGGCTGACGGGCGTGCTGGGCGCGATGATCGCCCTTTGGACGACCTTCGCGCCGTGCTTCCTATGGATCTTCGCTGGCGCGCCCTTCGTCGAGCGATTGTCTTCGGCCCCGCGCCTCCAGGCGGCGCTGGCGGCCATCACCGCCGCTGTCGTCGGCGTGATCGCCAACCTGACGATCTGGTTCTCGGCGCACGTGCTCTTCACGCGGTTTTGGCGCCTAAACGCGCCATGGGGCGAGATCGCTTTGCCCGACCTTGCCTCATTGAGCCTAAGCGCCGCAGGCCTCACCACCCTTGGGGCGCTGCTCCTCTTCCGGCTCAAGGCGGGCGTCCTGACCACCCTTGGGGTTTGCACCCTGGCGGCCATCATCCTTTCCATCTTCCGTAGCGTAGGAGGTTTCTAATGACGTCTATCGATCTTGACCGCCGCCAGATCGTCACCGGTGTCGCCGTCGGCGGCCTGGCGCTCCAGGCCGCAAGCGCGGCTGCCGCGCAGCCGCCGACAACCCCGGCGTTCACAGCTCAGGCTCTGCCGTTCGATCCCAAGGCTATTACCGGCCTCTCCGAACGCCTGCTCGTCTCCCACCACGACAACAACTATGTCGGGGCGGTCAAGCGCCTGGGCGCGATCCGTGGGCAGCTGGCGGGCCTCGATCTGGCGACTGCTCCGGGCTTCCTGCTCAATGGCCTCAAACGCGAAGAGCTGATCGCCTGGAACTCGATGATCCTGCACGAGGTCTATTTCGCGGGCCTTGGCGCGCCCAATCGGCCGGGCAAGGCCCTGGTCCAGGCAATCGAGCGCGCCTTCGGCTCGGAAGCCAAGTGGCGGGACGAGTTCGCCGCGACCGGCAAGGCCCTCGCCGGAGGCTCAGGCTGGGTGCTGCTGACCTGGAGCCCGCGCGACAACCGACTGGTCAACACCTGGGCCGCCGACCACACCATGACCCTGGCCGGCGGAACCCCGCTCTTGGCGCTCGACATGTACGAGCATGCCTATCATCTCGACTACGGGGCCAAGGCCGGCGCCTATGTCGACGCGTTCATGGCCGCGATCGACTGGGGGCATGCCGACAAAGCGTTCGCTCGTGCGTTGGCCTGACTAGTTCGTCCTCAAGATGCAGGAAGAACTCGGCGAGCTGACGCAGGTCTGGAACCTGGCGACCGGCCGGGGACGACCGCGTGGGCGAACCGACGTGGAGCTGCGGAACAGCCTCGCCGACGAGGCCGCTGATCTCCTGCGGCATGTGCTGCTGTTCGCCCAACGCCAGGGTCCGACCTTTCGGCGGCGGTGAGCCGCAAATGGCGCTTCTCGCCGGATGGTGAGCCGCGAGCGGACTAGACGCTAGCGCCCCAAGGCCTCGATGAACCATTCGCGCAAGGCCGCGACGTCGGCGCGGTCGGTCAAGGCTGGCGCGCAGGCGAAATGATAGGTCTCGCCCGGCAGGGTTTGCTCGAACGGCGCGACCAGCAGGCCCTGAGTCAGCGCGTCGGCGGCGATGACTAGACTGACGATGGCGACGCCCTGGCCAGCGATGGCGGCCTGCAAGGCGTGAAGGCTATCGGTGAACCTTAGGCCGCCGTCGGTATCGAGACCCGTCACGCCAGCCTGCGCGCACCAGCGCGGCCAATCAGGCGAGGGTCGCGGGGCGATGCGACCGTCGATGTGGATGAGGCGCACGCGCGCGAGCTCTTCTGGTTTCTTCAGGCCAAGGCTCGGGCTGCAGACCGGCGCGAACAGGTCCTGACGCAGGGCGCTGGCTGCCACGCTGGGGAAGGGGCCCTTACCATAGCGAATGGCGAGGTCCACGCCGCCTGGGCGCAGCTCGGCCCACTGGTCGGAGGCCTGGAGGCGCAGTTCCAGATTCGGAAAGCGGTCCTGCAGCTCGGCCAGTCGCGGCACCAGCCACTGGCTCAGAAAGGCCGGCGTCGCCGACAGGGTCAGGATTGGCGTGGCGTGCGATCGCCGTATCCGAGCGACGGCGCGATCGATCTCGGCGAAGCCGGACGAGGTCGCGTCATGCAGAACCTGGCCTTCCGGGGTGAGGCTGACGCGGCGCGGGTTGCGGTCGAGCAGTCGCACGCCAAGGTGACTTTCCAGCTGACGCAGCTGATGACTGATCGCCGTGGGGGTCACAAGCAGCTCGGCGGCGGCGTGCTTGAAACTGGCCAGCCGGCCTGCGGCCTCGAAGGCGCGCAGGGCGCCCAGCGGTGGAAGATTGAAGGTCGCCATGCTGAGTTCAATTCATCTTTTGCTGAGAACTTCGATTTTGCGCAGAGGCCTGGGCGAGAACAAGCTGCGTTGGGATCATCTCCAGGAACGCTAGCGCATGCCTCGTCTCATCGCCGGTCTTATCGACGTCTTCGCCGACACGCCCTTGAGCGGAAACCCGCTGGCGGTGGTGGAGGGCGGGGCTGCTCTGGACGACGCCGTGCTGCGCCGGATCGCCGCTGAGCTCAATCAGGCCGAGACGACCTTCATCCAGGCCAGCGACCGCGCCGACTGGAAGCTGCGCTCGTTCACCGCCAACGGGTCCGAGGTCGGCGGCGCGGGGCACAACGCCTTGGGAGCGTGGCTTTGGCTGGCCCATTTCGGCCAGCTGGGCGACCTGACGCATGAGACCACCTTCCATCAGGAGATCGGTGGCGTGGTGCTGCCGATCGTTCTGCAGAAGCGGGGCGGTCGCTTCCATGGACGCATGACGCAGGCCCCTTTGCATCTGTTGGAGCCCCTGGTCGACGCCAGCCCTCTCGCGCAAAGCCTGGGCCTGGCGCCGACCGACATCGTGCCGTTCCCGCCGCCCAGGCCGGCCGACACCGGCGCGGCGCACCTCATGGTGCGGGTGCGCGATCGAGCCAGCGTCGACCGCTGCGCGGCGCACGCCGGTCCGCTGCTGGCGGTGCTGAAGCCCACGGGCGCTGAGAGTTGCTACGTCTATGCCTTCGACGAGGCCGCGCCGGGAACCGCCTATGCTCGCTTCTTCAATCCCACCGTGGGGCTGTGGGAGGACGCTGCGACCGGAACGGCGGCGGGACCGCTGACCGCCTATCTCGGCGCTTCCGGCCTGCTCGGACCAGACGCTGGACTGGTCATTGAGCAGGGGGTGAAGATGGGGCGGCGCAGCCTGCTCAGCGTGAGGCTTAGGCCTGGCCCGGAACTGTCCGGCTCGGGCGTGGTCGTCCTGCGGGGTGAACTGGAGATCTAGAAGATCAGCGCATAGGGAAGCCGAAGGCCTCGAGCCCGTCTCGCAGACGCCTGACTCCATGAACGTCGTGTTTCTGGAGGCGCGCTAACGGCGGTTTCTGGCGCGACATGGTCGCAAGAGCAGACCTTCGGGATCGGCGGGGACGGTGGCAAGCGGACGTTCAGAGGCGTCTCCCCGTTCGCCGAAGCCGGCGCGGTTGAAGAGGGGCGCCGGTCAGAGCGCGACAAAGGCTTGTGCCACAGAGCGCTCGGCGGCTAGGGAACCGGCGTTGCGGAAGGTCGCGGCCAATGCTGACTGGTAGGCGACGAAGTCCGCGTCGAGTGGCGCTGGACGCCAATGCTGACGATCGACCGTGTAGCGGGCCACATCCTCTGGGGCGCCCGTGGTCTGGGCCAGGGCCTTGGCGGCGACGGCCGGGTGATTGTTGGTCCACGCCGAAGCATCCCTGACCCGCGCCAGGTAATCCCTGAGCAGCGGCCGGCGCTCGGCGATGGCCTGTTCGGAAGCGACCTGCAGCAGGTAGTTGCGCACCAGCCCAAGCCCATCGACGCCCAGGCGGACTGGATCGTGCAGCAGGGCCGCGCCGATGAACGGCGGCCAGGTCGCCCAGCCGTCGACCGCGCCGGCGCCCAGGGCTGCCTTGCCCTCGGCCGGTGACAGGAAGGCCCAGTTGACGTCGGCGGACGAGAGACCAGCCTTCGCCAAAGCCCGCAACACCAGGAAGTGGCCGGCCGAGCCGCGCGCGACGGCGATCCGCTTTTCCTTGAGGTCGGCCGGACCATGGATGGTCGATGTCTTGGGAACCAGCACCCCAGAGGCGCCGGCTATGTCTTCGGCGCGCTGGGCCTGCACGGCCTTGACGGCCTTGCCGGCCTGGTAGGCGAACTGGAAGGAGGCGTCGCCGGTGGTGGTTACGTCGACGGCGCCGGCGGCCATAGCCTCCAGTACCTCCTGGCCGGTGGCGAAACTGCTCCAGGCAATCTCGTAGGGCGCACCGGCCATGACGCCGGACGCCTCCAGCGTAGCGCGCATCGGCCCGGTCAGAGCGCCGACCCGCAGAACGGCCGAGGGAGAACGCTTGCACGCCGCTAGCAAAAGGGGGGCGCCCAGGATGGAGCGGCGCGAGAGTTGGATCGTCATCAAAGCCTCACTACGGTTTTGCCCAGGCTCTTGCCGGCGATCAGATCGACGAAGGCCTGCGGGGTCGCGTCCAGGCCCTCGCGCACCTGTGTCTCTGTCTGGATCGCGCCGCTACGCAGCCAGTCGCCGATGCTGCGCTGGAAGGCGGGCCAGAGGCGCTGATGATCACGCACGTGATAGGATTTGAGCTCGACCTGCGAGGTCATCATCCGCCAGGTCCAGGCGCCGGCCCGCTCCGAGAAGGGCGTGGCGCTGTCGTAGGCCGAGACCATGCCACAGACCGCGACTCGGCCGTGGGGATTGATCAGCGACAGGGCCGCGTCCAACTGGGCGCCGCCGACATTGTCGAAATAGACGTCGAGGCCGTCGGGCAGGGCCGTCGCCAGGCGCTCGCGCCAGTCGGCCTGCTTGTAGTCGATCACGGCCTCGATGCCGGCCACGTCCGCCAGCCAGGCCTGCTTGTCCGTCGAGCCGACGGTGGCCACGGTCCGGCAACCGATCAGCCGGGCCAACTGGACGGCCAGGCTCCCGACCGACCCCGCGGCCGAGGAGACCAGGACGCTTTCGCCAGGCCGGGCCCGCGCGACCTCGATCAGGCCGACATAGGCGAAGAAGCCGCCCACCCCCAGCGGTCCCATGTGCCATTCCAGCGGATCCTCGCCGGCGACGATCTTGCGCGTTTCTTCGCCACGACCGACGGCGAAGTCGCGCAGGCCCTGATAGTGGCCGACGAGTTCGCCGGGCGCGTAGCCGGGGTGGCGGGACTCCACGACCTCGCCGATCGAGAAGCTGTGCAGCCCGGCGTTCAGGGGCGCGGTTCCGTTGGCGAAGAACACCCGACGTACCGGGTCGATCGACAGAAGGCGGTTGGCGATCAGGAACTCGCCTGGCGCGAGGCCGGGCAGGGCGGTTTCAGCGACGGCGAAGTCTGCGGCGCTCAAGGGGCCGTCCGGACGGCGGACGATGTGCACCTCTCTGGCGGTGCGGGGAGTGGACGTCATGGCGGCTCTCGAGAAGTCGGGGGGAGGGGCGGTCGATGGGATAAAGGCTGGACGCCGCCGCTCCGGGGACGGCGGCGTCCGAAGCCGGCCTCAGAAGCTGTGGCGGACCTCGAGATAGACTGTGCGCGGGTCCGTCCAACTGGCCGAATAGAAGGTGGCGTAGGCCGGCGAGCCGTTGGTCGTGCCCAGGCCCGACCAGACGAGGTAGCGGCGGTCGAGAAGGTTGCGGCCGCGCAGGGCCGCCTTCCAGGCGCCGTCGGGGCTCTTCCAGCGAAGGGCCGCGTCCAGGAAGGTCTGCGGCGGCATGCGGTTGTAGGGGCTGTTGGCCGCGGTCAGGAAGGTGGCGCCCTGGTAGGAGAGGTCGACGCCCAGCGTCAGCTCGCCGGGCAGGCCGACAGGCAGGCGGTAGTCGCTGGCGATCTTGCCCTGGAACTTTGGCGCGTTGGGCAGCGGCGAGCCGGAGTGCGCTGAGGTCGGCACGATCGCGCCGCCTGCCAGCACCACCTGGCTGTAGGCCCCCCGATAGGTGTCCAGCTCCGTGTCCAGCCAGGAGGCGGTGGCGTCTAGGCTCCAACCGGCCGTCACCTGAGCGGCCGCTTCGAGCTCAATGCCGACCGAATGGCCGTCGCCGGCGTTGAAGCGCCGGCTCATCGCCGTCAGCGGGTCGTAGGCGCTGATCTGGATGTCGGCGAAGTCGTTCCAGAACACCGCGCCGTTCAAACGCACCCGCCCGCCGGCCAGATCGCTCTTTACGCCCGCCTCGTAGGTGGTGACCTTCTCGGGCGCATAGGGCGTCGTGGCCTGGCGCCAATTGGAGGGGCTGTTGGCGCGGAAGTCGAAGCCGCCCGACTTGGCGCCCTGGCTGATCGAGGCGTAGGCCTTCACGCCTGGGGCGGCCTGGTAGGTGGCCGACAGCCTAGGCAGCAGCTGGGTCCAGCTCTTGTGGGCCTTCACATGCCAGGCTGTCGCGGCCGGCGCGCCGTAGAGGATCGCCAGCTCTTCGGCGACCTGCGAGACGTCGGTGACCGTGAAGGTGTGGTCGCCGCCGGCGATCAGCCAGCTCAGGGTCTGCTTGGTCGTATGGCGTTCGACATTGTAGCGAAGGCCGCCGGTGAGGGTCAGGCGCGGCGTCAGGCCGTAGTCGGTCTGGACGTAGGCGGCGGCGTTGTAGGTCTTCTGGTCGATGGCGGCGTGGACCGGCGTGAAGACGATCCGGTTTGGCGAGCCGTAGAAGGTGGTCGAGGCGTTGACGTTGCGCCGGGTGATCCAGTCTTCGTAGAGCAGGTAGACGCCGGCCACGACGCGGGCCTTGCCCGCCGTGCCGCTGAGCTTCAGGTCCTCCGACCAGGCGTTGTCATAGTAGCGCAGCGGCGATGAATTGCGGGCGAAGCGGTCGCCGGTGTTGTCGTAGTTGGCGTGGTCCTCGAACACGCGCCAAGCCGTGACGCTGGAAACCTGCCAGTTTGGAGCCGCCCTATAGAGCGTGGTCGCCGTCACGCCGGCCTGCCGATAGCGGTTCTTCGGGTAGATCGGCGAGTTCAGCGCATACTTGTCGGCGTTGAGCAGGTTGCCGTAGCCGCGATTGAGGCTGTCGTCGGCCGTGCCGTCGATGGCCAGGGTGATGTCGAGATCCTCTGTCGGGGTGAACCGCAGCTTGGCGCGGGCCTGGGTCAGGGCGATGTCGTTCTCGCGGCGGCCTAGGGTGCGGTTGTAGTCGGTCCCGTCGCGCTGGTGTCGGCTGATGGCGAAGCTGCCATAGACCCTGTCCTGGACGATCGGGCCGCTGACGAGCCCGCCCAATTTGATCTCGTCGAACGAGCCGTAGCCGGCCAGCAGTTCGCGTCGGACCTGATTGTCGGGAACCACGGTGGTCAGGCGCACCGCGCCGCCCTCGACCTGGTGGCCAAGGTGGATGACCGGGCCGCGGTCGATCTGGATGTCGGCGATGTCGAGCAGCTCCTGCATCGCCCCCAGATTGCGGGTGATGTAGACGCCGTCGACGAAGGTGCCGACCGAGGGTTCGCCCTGGGCGTCCAGCTCGCCGATGCCGCGCAGGAAATATTGGGCGGCCGAGTAGCTCATGGTGTTGCGCGGCTGGTAGAGGTTGGGCGTCAGGTTGACGAGGTCCAGGGTGCTGGCCACGCCCCGGCGCTCCAGCACGTCCGCCGTCAGCACCGAGATCGAGGCCGGTTCGCCCTGGGCCAGGGCCGCCTTGCGCTCGGCTTGCTTGGCGGCGGTCACGACCACGCGATCAACCTCCGCCGAGGCGTCGGGCGTGTCCGCAAGGTCAGGGGCGGCCGCGTGGGCGGCCGAGAGGCTGAGAAAGGCGAGCGCAACGCCCGCAATGAGGCGGCGTTTGAGGCGCGGACGCGCCGGCGTTTGGATTTGTCGCAAGGTGTCCCCCAGAGCTGGTTTCGGCTTGCGGCAATTCCACGGTTGGGGTGGTGCGATCAAACGATTATGTTGAATATAAATTATTGAATTATAAGGGTAAAATGATGAATTGGCGTGCGAATGCGCTCCCGGCGCGGCGCGGCGGAAGAGCGTGGTCATTGCGGCGGTCTCCATCGTTCAGGTAGCGGCGCTGATGGCGACGGGCGGTCCGTGAGGCCAGGTCGGGCGGCCAAGGCCCAGGCGCTCGCGCAAACTGGTCGCGCGGCTTGCGGGTGCGATGCGACCACGCCGGACAAGTTCGGGCAGGACCAGATCGATGAAGTCGGTGAGGCCGCCGGGCAGGGTGGCGGGCATGAGGTTGAACCCGTCGCATCCGTGGGCCTCGAACATCGCTTCCAGCGCATCGGCGACGTCGATGGGATCGCCGACCACCTGCCAGTGGCCGCGACCGGGCGCCAAGCGCTGATAGAGTTGTCGGACGCTGAGCCCTTCACGTCGGGCCAGGTCCAGCACCAGCGACTGTCGGCCTTGGGCGGTCTGCGACAGCGGCCGAGCCGGGAGGGGCGCGTCTAGATCGAGCGGCGGCAGCGGGGCGCCGCCGGAGAGGTTGCGCAGGAGGTCCAGGCCCACGATCGGATCGACCAGGGCCTGCAGGGCTTCCAGTTTGGCCTGCGCCTCTTCCCGGGTTGAAGCCACGATCGGCACGACGCCGGGCAGGATCTTGAGGTCGCCAGGTCTGCGGCCGTGGGCGGGCAGGCGGCTCTTGAGGTCGGCGTAGAAGGCTGCGGCCGCCTCGGGGCTGGATTGCGCGGTGAAGACGAGGTCGGCGGTGCGGGCGGCCAAGGCCTTGCCGGGCTCGGAGCTTCCGGCCTGGACGATGATCGGCCGCCCCTGCGGAGGGCGGGGAATGTTCAGAGGGCCGCGAACCCGAAAGTGCTCTCCAGCATGGTCGAGGCGGTGGAGGCCGTTCGGATCGAAGAACCGGCCGCTGCCGCGATCCTCGACGAAGGCCCCGTCATCCCAGCTGTCCCAAAGCCCGCGCACGACATCGACGAACTCCTCGGCCCGGGCGTAGCGGTTGGCGTGCGGGATCGGCGCCTTGTGTCCGAAGTTGAAGGCCGCGCCGGGGTCGGCCGAAGTGACGGCGTTCCAGCCGGCCCGGCCATCGCTGAGATGGTCGAGGGAGGCGTACTGGCGGGCCAGGACGTAAGGATCCGAAAAGCTGGTCGAGGCGGTGGCGACGAGCCCGATCGTGCTGGTGGTCGCGGCCAGGGCTGAGAGCAAGGTGAGCGGCTCGAAGCCGTAGACGCCGTTATGGGCCTTGCGGCTGGCGGCCTCCGGCGACTCCAGCTGCACCTCCACGAAGTCGGCGAGGAAGTAGAGGTCAAAGCCCGCAGCCTCGGCCTGCCGCGCCAGGGCGACATGTTCGGAGAGGCGGCGCAGGGTCCAGGCGGCCGGATCGCGCCAGCCGGCCACATGGTGGCCGGCCGGGTGCACGAACAAGCCCAGGATCATCTGTTCGCCGCGCCGGCGCATTGTTCCTCCTTGCCCTTACGGACGGGAGGCGGACCCTAGGCGTCGATGGGAGAGGCGATAATCCCGGCGATTGTCCGGTTATTGCGGACGAATTCGTCCGCTATGCCGCGCTCAGTCGCTGGGCTGAAGGCTGGGCGGGCAGCAGGGCGCCGGCCAGAAAATCGACGAACAGTTTGACCTTGGGCGAGTTGAAGCGGCTCTGCGGCCACAGCGCCCGGAAGACGCCGCGATGGGCGACGTAGGGGTCCAGCACCGGGACCAGGCGTCCGTCCAGAAGGTGGGCGTGCACCGCGTAATCGGGCAGGCAAGCCAGGCCCATGCCCTGTTCGGCCATCTGCACCAGCGGCTCGATCGTGCTGGCGACCACGCTGCGCGGCAGGTCCAGAGAGAGCTCCGCGCCGTCCCGCAACAGCCGCCACGGCGCCAGCTTGCCGGTGGCTGGATATTTGTGATGCAGACAGGCGTGGTCGAGCAGGTCCTCGGGCGTCGCGGGCGCGCCATGGAGCGCGAAATAGGCCGGCGCGCCGACCAGCCGGTGGCCGAACGTGCCTAGCGTGCGGGTGATCAGCTGGGAGTCGCTGGCCTCGCCGGTGCGCACCACCACGTCAAAGCCCTCGTTGATCAGGTCGACGATCCGGTCGGTGAAGTCGAGATCCAACTCCACGGAGGGATAGGCCCGCATGAAGCCGGTCAGCGCCGGCATCATCAGCATGCCTACCAGCGGCAGGCTGACGCGCAGACGCCCGCGCGGCGCGCCCTGGCCCTCCGTCAGCTCGGCCTCGGCCTGGGCGATTTCGCCCTGGATACGCTGGCAGCGCTCGAGGAAGACCTCGCCCTCCGGCGTCAGGGCGATGGAGCGGGTGCTGCGATGAAAGAGCCGCACCCCCAGCCGCTCCTCCAGCCTCGCCACGGCCTTGCCGACGCCCGATGACGAAATGCCGAGATTGCGTCCCGCCAAGGTGAAGTTGCGGGTCTCGGCGGCCTGGATGAACACATTGAGCTGGCCGAAGTTATCCACGCGCGGGGGTCCTCTACGACTGTCTGTGACGGCCCTCCTCGTCATAGAGACGGGGACGCGCGCTCGTAGGCAAGTGAGGTTTACTCAACACAAGATTGTGCAATCTCAATGCTCGGGCCGATGGTCGCTTCGGACGCGGTGGTCCGCTCTCTGTGGACCCCAACACCGCTTCCACCGCCCGGCGGCCAAGGCCGATGATGTCTCGCCCGCCGTGCGAGGACGCCATGGACGACGTGATCGGATTCATTCTGGAGCTCGACAAGCTCAAGGGCGTGACCCGCAAGGTCAAGCCGCTGGGGCTCGATCGTTACGAGAACCCCGCCGAGCACAGCTGGCAGATGGCTCTGGCCGCCACCGCCCTGCAGCCTTACGCGGCCGAGCCCGTCGACATCTCGCGGGTGATCTCCCTCCTGTTGGTGCATGACGTCGGCGAAATCGACACCGGCGACGTCATGGCCTTCGTCGAGACCGGCCTTTCAGAGCGCAAGGCTGCCGAGCGACAGGCCGTCGAGCGGATCTTCGGCGTCCTGCCGCGAGGCCAGGCCTGGACGCTGATCGCGCTGTGGGACGAGTTCGAGGCCGAGGAGACGCCCGAGGCGCGCTTCGCCCACGCGATCGATCGGGCCATGCCCGTGCTGCTCAACCTCGCCAACAACGGCCAGAGCTGGCGCGAGAACGGCATCAGCCACGACCGCGTGGTCGCGCGGGTGGCCGAACCGATCCGGCGGGGCTGCCCCGGTCTCTGGAGCCATATCGAGGCCAGGCTGGGCGCGGCGCGCCAGGAGGGTCTGTTCGGTGCCTAAGGCCGCCACTTCCGAGACGGTCCTGGCCCTGGCGGCGGGGGTCGTGCTGGCCTCGATGATCGCGATCAACAGCCGCCTTGCGCACTTTTCGTCGCCGCTCTTCGCATCCTGGGTCGCCCACGGCGTTGGGACCGTTGCGGCCTTGATAGCCGTCGTGGCTTGGCGGCGAGCAGCGCCTGCTGCTGCGGTCGCGGCGTCGCCGCCCGGCGGCGGGCGCTGGCCGCGCTGGATCTATCTGGGCGGCGTGCCAGGCGCCCTGACCGTCTTGCTGGCGGCGATCACCGTCAACGGACCCCTAGGCTTTTCGGGAACCTTGGCGCTGATGCTGGCCGGCCAGATGCTGTTTGGCGTCGCGGCCGACCGGTTCGGGTGGCTTGGCCTGGAGCGGCGCGCGCCGACCGCCGGCGGGCTCCTGGGGCTCGGGCTGGTGCTGACCGGCAGCCTCGTCATCATCGCCGCGGCGGGCTGACCATGCTGATCGCCGTCCTCATCGCTCTGTCCAACGGCCTGTGCATCGGCGTCAGCCGCGGGATCAATGGCCATCTGGGCCGCCGGGAAGGCGCCTTGCGCGCCTCGCTCTGGAACCACGTCGTGGGCTTTGTCTTCCTGACGGCGCCGATCGCCCTGCAGGGGGCAGGGGCCTTCCACGTTGGCCCCGCCCCTTGGTTTTCCTGGATCGGCGGCGTCCTGGGCGTGGCCTTCGTGGCGCTTAACAGCCATGTCGTGGTGCGGCTGGGCGCCAGCCGCACGGCCGGCCTGGTGGTCGGGGCCCAGATGCTGGCCGGCGTGGTGATCAGCAATCTCGGCGCGGCGATCGACGGACGCACCCTGGTGCGGCTGGCCGGCGCGGCCCTGATCGTCGCCGGGATCTGGCTGGCCAACAATCCGGGCGCGATCGCGAGACTGCGCCCGGCGCTGGCGGCTCAGACGGGCGAGCCGAAGTAGCGGTCGCCGAAGTCGCCGATGCCGGGCAGCATGTAGGCGTTCTCGTTCAGCCGCTCCTCGATCGCCGAGGCGACGATCCGCAGCTTGGGAAAGCGGCTGGCCAGGACCGTGACCCCCTCGGGGGCGGCGATGAACGCCACGAAGACGATGTTCTCCTCGGCCACGCCCTGCTGCAGCAAGAGCTCGACGGCCGCCACCGCGGTGCCGCCGGTGGCCAGCATCGGATCGAGCAGCAGGACCTGGCGGCCGGCGATGTCGGCCGGAAGGTTCTGGTAATAGAACTTCGGGGTCTTGGTGACCTTGTCGCGCTGGATCAGGATCTTGCCGATCCGCACGCCGGGGATGATCGCCCTCAGCTCGCCCTCCATGCTCTCGCCGGCCCGGATCACCGACACCCCGCAGATGTGCTCAGAGAAGGCCAGGCCCTCATAGGCCCGGCCGACCGGGGTTTCGACGGAGCGTGGCGCGAAGGCCAGGAGGTCCAGGGCGCTTTCGAGCAGCAGACGGATGATGCGGCCGCTGTAGTGGACGAAGTCAGCGCGCGAGGCCGTGCGATCGCGCACGACCGTGTGCAGGGCGCGCAACTGCCGCGTCTGGGGCAGGACGTGCAGGCCCGCCTCGATTGACGGACGGGCCGAGGCCGGAGCTAGGTCGAGCGGCATGGGGGTCTCCTTCAGGCCTCGTTGTCGGCCGGCTGTTCGAAGCTTGGAGGCAGGAGCGGGGTCTTGGTGAACTGGGCGGCGGCGATGCGGTAGAGCGCGCGTCCACCCGATCGCCGCCACAGCTTCTGCAGGACGTAGGCGAGCTTGGGGTTGTGCTCCTCCTCCTCCAACACCGCCCGCGCGACGATCGCCCGCCAGTCGCCGGCGCGCTCGGGGCTGTCCACGTCGTCGCGATCGGGCAGGGCGGCGGCCAGGGCCGCGAGCTTGCCCGGCTTGGGGACGAGTTTCTCGCCCAGCGCGATGGCCAGGGCCCCGATCCAGTATCCCTGGTAAGCGGCGCGGGCGTCGGCCGGGGGCAGGCGCGAGGCGATGGTCTCGACCGCGTGCAGAGCGGTGATCAGGTGCAGGACGACAAAGTCGCCCGGGAAGGCGAGGTAGAGCAGGGTGACCGCTTCGAACAGCGCTTCCCAGTCCTCGGCTTGCGGCGCCTGGTCCTGATCCGCGCCCGTCGCCCACGGAGGCAGACTGTAGAGCAGCGGGTGGCCGTGGGCGGCGCTGCGGGCGATGCGGTACTGCAGGCCCGAACGGGCCAGCTCCGGATGGATTGCCTGGGCGCCGGGCGAGCGCGTGTCGGCCTGGGCCGCCTGAAGGCGCTGCGCCGCCGACGGATCGGCGTGCCAGGCCCGGGCGATGCGCAGCAGGCTGTCCTGCGGGGAGGCGTCCTCGGCGGCGGCCGCGTCCACCGCCGCGCGCTCGGCATGGACTGGGACGTGGGTGAAGACCATGTAGGCCAGCCCCTCGATCGCCATCCAGCGGCTGCCGGCGTCCAGTCCCCAGCCCAGGTGGATGGTGGCGTGGGTGAAGGCGCCGATCCACCCCGTGAGCAATTCGGGCCCATAGAGTGCGACGACGCCGTCGAGGCCCAGCCGCCGTTCCTCGGCGTCGAAGAAGGCGCAGAGCGCCGAATAGCCCCGCCGCTTGCCCAGGAAGTCGCGCCAGGTCTCGCGCGTCACCACCAGGTCGGAGGTTCGGGCCGGCTCCAGACCGTAGCCGTAGGTCGTCAGCTCGGCGTAGTTTTCATAGTAGGCGAGGATCTCGTGCGGCGGGGATCCAAGGCCGGCCAGGGCCACGACCGCGTGCTTGGCGTGGTTGGTCAGGTGGCCGTTGAACTCGATGTGATAGGCGCGGTCGGCCAGCAGGGTTTCGACGATGTTCCCGCTCATCGGACGAGCTCTCCCTGGGCGGCCGGACGAGGCCAAGGCGCGCTCAGCGCCGCATAGGCCGCGGCCAGCTTGCCGCCGAGATGGGCGGTGTGGACCAGTACGGCCGCATTGGCCTTGGAGGCGCGGCCGTCGGTGGCCGCGTCGACCGCGCGCATCAGCCGTTTGGTCAGTCCCGCACCGTTGACCCCTTCGGCCTCGGCGCTGGCGACGGCGTCGGCCACGGCCGCCTCGATCGCTTCGCCGTCCAGGGCCTCGGCCTCCGGGATCGGGGCGGCGACGAGCACGCCGCCGGGTCCGCCCAGGGCCCAGTGCAGGTCGATGGCCCGGGCGATGGTCGAAAGATCGTCCAGGCGCTGTGGGCTGGGGACGCCGCTTGAGCGGCAATAGAAGGCCGGCACCTCGTCGAAGCCGTAAGTGACCAGCGGCACCCCTTGCGTCTCCAGCACCTCGGCGGTCAGGCCAAGGTCGAGGATGGTCTTGGCGCCGGCGCAGACCACGGCGACCTTCGAGCGGGTGAATTGCACCAGATCGGCCGAGACGTCCCAGCTCTGGGCCGCGCCGCGGTGCACGCCGCCGATGCCCGCCGAGGCGAAGATGGCGATGCCGGCCAGCTCGGCGATGGCCAGGGACGAGGCGACCGTGGTCGCGCCCTTGCCGCCGCGCGCCAGGGCGAAGGGCAGGTCGCGGGTCGAGACCTTGGGAATGCCGGGCTCGGTGGCGAAGCGCTCGATCGTGTCGCGGTCCAGGCCCACCAGCAGGCGACCGTCCTCGATGGCGATCGTGGCTGGGACGGCGCCGCCGGCTCGCACGGCCGCCTCGACCGCCAGGCCGGTCTCGACATTGTCGGGATAGGTCAGGCCGTGGGTGATGACGTTGGACTCCAGCGCCACGACGGGGCGGCCGGCGGCGAGCGCGGCGCGGACCTCGGGCGCGAGCACCAGCCGTTCGGCCAGGCGATTGGGATCGATCTGGGGCAAGCCGTCCTCCTTCAGGCGAAGTCGTAGCCAGGGCGGCGCACCAGCAGGCCGGCCCGGTCGTGCAGTTCGGGAAGCACAACCCGATCGCGCCAGGTCTCGGGCATCACCGGTTCGAGGGCGATGGAGACCGTGGTCTCGCCGACGTCGAAGGTCCGGGTGACCAGATCGACCAGGCCCTCGACCAGGGTCTGGCGGGCCTCGGGCGTCAGGTCGCGGGGGAAGTGCTTGATGTTGACGTGGGGCATGATCAGGCGGTCTCGACGAGGGAGATGGAGGCGAGGCGGGCAGGATCGGCCAGGGCGCGGGCCAGGGCTGCAACGCCAGCGGGCTTGAGGAGGGCGTAGTGGTCGATATCGAGCTCGATCACCCTGGGCGGGGCGGCGCTATAGCCGCGCGCGCCTTCGATGAAGGCGTAGTCGTCGCCTCGGGCCTTGAAGAGGGTGACGGGCGCCTTGATCTGGCGGTGTTGCAGCTCCTCGAAGCTGTAGCGGAACTGATAGGTCGCCCGAACGATGGCGGCGATGCGCACGGCCAGTTCGGCGTCGAGGCCAAAGCGCGCGGAGACGAAGGCCGCAAGGCTCCCATCGTCGCGGACCTGCTGGCGCCAGGCCTCCAGGTCCGGATGATCCAGCGCCCCGGCATAGACCGAGAACAGGATCGCCGAGTAGGCCGGGTTGTCGTAGCGCGGACCGGCGGGCGTTGCGGGCAGGTCGAGCCTGGGCGAGCCCGGCGCGATCAGGTGCAGGGCCTCGACTACTTGCCCCGCCTGCTCCAGCTGATGGGCGGTCTCGAAGGCCACGCGCGCGCCGAAGGAGTAGCCCCAGAGGGTGTAGGGGCCCTCGGGCTGGAGCTTGCGGATCACCTCGATGTCGGCGGCGGCCATGGCCTGGATGTCGCCGTGCGGGGTCTCGTCGGCGTTGATCCCCAGCGCCTGTAGCCCAAACACCGGGCGCTCGCCGCCCAGACCCTTGGCCAGGGCGCGCAGGTTCATCGGATAGCCGCCAAGGCCCGGCCAGCAGAATACCGGACGGCCGGTTCCATGGGGCCGAAGCGGCGCGGCTCGTGACGCCTGCTGTGTGTCGCCCGCCTCGACCTTGCGCGCCAGGGCGGCGATGGTCGGGGCCTCGAACAGAGCTTGCAGTTTCAGCGTCGCGCCCAGGGCGGCGTTGATCCGATGGATCAGGGAGACGGCGGTCAGCGAGTTGCCGCCAAGGGCGAAGAAGTCGTCCTCCACCGAAACCTGGTCCAGCTTGAGGGCGGCGCGCCACAGCGTCTCGATGGTCTCTTCGGCCTTGGTGCGCGGCGCCACGTGGGCGCAGGCGTTGCTTTCACCCAGCAGGTCGCGGCGGGCCTCCAGCGCCTTGCGGTCGACCTTGCCGTTGGCAGTCAGGGGCAGGGCGTCGAGGATCACCAGCCGGCTGGGGGCCATGTACGGCGGCAAGGTCCGTCGCAGGTCGGCCGCGATCAGTTCGGCCGGCCCCTGCATGTGCACGGCGTCCTCGTTCATTCCTTCGCTGTCGATCTGCTCTTGGGACAGGCGGCCGCCGACGCAGAAGTACGAGGCTCCGACCTCACGACCTAGCACCGCGGCGATGCGCCGGGCCGAGGGCAGGTCTTCGCCGGACTTCGACGAATAGCCCGACGACATCAGCCCAAGGGAAAGGCCGTTGTGCTGCAGGCGCTGCAGCCAGCGGCCAAGCTCGATGTAGCGTAGCCAGGCTTGCGGATTGTCGCTGGTCAGGGTCAGGCCGAAGCTGGCCCGGTCATAGACCTGCTGGTTGATGGCGATGACATGCTTGCGCTCGATCCGGCCGTCGGCGACGTGGACGAGCGTCCCGTCGGCGTTCAGCCGGTGCTGGCCCGGGGGGAGGCCTTCGAGCCGCCCTTCCAGCGACTGGACATGGGCGGCCAGGTGCGGCGTCGGGGCGACCGCGCCCAGCGGCGACAGCGGGAAGGCCCCCAGATAGATGTCCCCTTCGCGGCCGGTCAGGGCGGCGGCGAGCGGGCTGTGCTCGACCGGCGTTCCGATAGCCAGACCGCGCTCGCCCAGGACCTGGTCGAACAGGCCCAGCATGTGCCCGGCCTCGAATTCCAGCACCTCCTGGACGTTGCTGCGATAGACCGCCGAGATCGCCCGGCGGCGGCCGACCAGATGCAGGGTGGCGCCCGGGATTTGCGACGCGGCGCCGGCGATCCGGGTCAGCCGGTGATGGACCGGATGATAGTAGTAGGTCCCGTCGGCAAGACCTGAGAGGCCGACGACTTCCAGGTGCAGCTGCACGGCGTAGAGCGCGCCGGGCGAGGCGTAGGCGTATTTGGGTAGCAGCCGTTCGGGGCTCTGGTGTTGGCCAAACTCCCGCAGCAGGGCGCCCAGCTCGTCGAGCGACAGGCGCTCGGGCGCGCGGGGTGGGGCCCGAACGGGAGCGACCGCGAGCAGGGCCTGGACGTCGGTCAGACGCGTGGGGCCGCCTTCGAAGAAGCGGAAGGTCTTCCGGGCGAAGGCTCGGCGGCGCTGGGCGGGCGTCGCTTCAAGTCCGGGCAGATCGACGGCGGCCAGGCCGGCCAGCTCGGCGTCCTGCTTGAGGCCGGGGTTGGAGAGCTGCGCGCGCACCTGCAGGCGGCTGGCCTTGGATTGGTGGTGGGCGCTGGCCCGGCCCTGGTCCATCAGCGCCGCCTCGCGCGGGCTCAGCTCGACATAGGCGATGAGGTTCCTGTCGCCGCGCGCATCCTCCTGGGCGACGACGGCGGCGGTCTTGACCCAGTCGTGGGCCTCGATGGCCAGGCGCACCTCGTCCAGTTCGATGCGGAAGCCGCGGATCTTCACCTGGTCGTCGGCCCGGCCGACGAACTGCGCCGCGCCGTCAGGCGTGGCGAACACCAGGTCGCCGGTGCGGTAGAGCCGGGCCTCGGGAACTTCGGGGCGGAACGGATCGGGGATGAAGCGGTCGGCGGTGAGGTCGGGACGATGCAGGTAGCCGCGCGCCAGCTGGGCGCCGCCAATCCACAGCTCGCCGACGGCGCCGTCCGCCACCGGCCGGCGATCGGCGTCGAGCACATGGTAGGTCGTGTCGGCGGCTGGCCGGCCGATGCTCACCGCCGCGGCCGGATCGCCCACGGCGTCGCGCTCAACGCGCCAGCTGGAGCTGTTGATGGTGCACTCGGTCGGGCCGTAGAGATTGGTCAGGCTGACCCAGGGCATGGCGTCCAGCGCGGCGCGCGCCAGGGCGTTCGACAGCGCCTCGCCGCCGCTAAAGAGGCGCGCCAGCGTCCGCGCCAGTGGAAGGCGCTCGGTCTCGACCAGGGCTCGAAGCAAGGTGGGCACCACCTGCAGCAGGGTGATGCGATGTCGCACGACAAGATCGATCAACAGGTCCGGATCTCGATGAGCGCCGGGCGGCGCGGTCACGACGGTGACGCCGAGTGCGGGGGCCAGCAGTTCCCATTGGCCGGCGTCGAAGCTGATCGGGGTTTTCTGCAGAAGCGTCTGGCCCGGAACCAGACCATGCTCGCGCGCCAGCCAGCGCAGCTGGCCAACGATGCTGGCCTGTTCGATCATCACCCCCTTGGGCCGGCCGGTGCTGCCGGAGGTGTAGATGACGTAGGCCAGGTCGCGGGCGCCCGACAGCGCCAGGGCTCGCCGGGGCGTCTCTTCGCCGCCTACGGCCAGGGCTTCCTCGATGACGACGATCGTCGTGCCGGGCGGGGCGAAGGCTTCGACAGTGGCGGCGAAGCGGGCCTGGCACAGTACGATCCGCAGGCGACTGTCCTCGATCATCAGGCGCAGGCGCTCTTCGGGATAGTCCGGGGCCAGGGGCAGATAGGCGGCGCCCGACAGCACGATCCCCCAAACGCCAGTGATCAGCGAGGCCGAGGGTTCGGCGAACAGGCCTATGACCGCGTCGCTGGCGGCGCCGGCGGCGATCAGTTGGGCGGCCACGCGACTGGCCCGCTCGACCAGGTCGCCGGTCGTCAAGCGGGCGTCGCCCTCGACGACGGCGACGGCGCCGGGCTCGGTATCGGCCCGGTCCAGCAGGAGCGCGGCCAAGGTTTCCCGCGGGGCGGCGCCGACGGAGGCGGCGGTAATGGAGGCGGCGGAGAAGATGGTCATGATCACCTTGCTCAATGCTACTGGCGCGCCTCGTCAGGCTCCGCTTTCAGTTGCGCGGAGGCGATCGTGCCAAGTTGTGCTGTGACTTTCGTCCCGAATTCGATGAATAGTTTTTGATCCGCCGATCGCGCTCGTGGCTTGGGCGCGTATTCGTTGGGCTTTCTATTTGGGTATACCGGCTTTTGCGGTGCGGCAACGGCGCGTGCATCCGATCACTTCAGACGGAATGGTCCGAAATTGTTATCCTTGCGGTGCTATCTGCTCAATCCAGGCGGCGGTATAGACATGAGAGCGATCCGCCGCCCAGCGCCCCTCGATCCTCAACTCGAGGCCCGCTGGAATGGGCAGGGGGCGTGTCCGCCGCAGTGCGAAACGACCCACGCCCGGCGTGATCAGGTCGAAGTCGATCTCGAAGTCGCGGAAATCCAGTAGCTGCCCGGTCAGCGCGTACTGGCACTTGTAGGCCGCCTCCTTGGCCGAGAAGGCCAGCAGCGGCCAGTTACCCGCCGGGAGCGTGGGAAAAGCAGCGAAGTGCGCCAATTCGATCGCACCACAAACGAGTTCGACGCCTTCGACAAGCGGGACGGCGGCCTCGACGTCGACCCCGAGGGCGCAGAGGTCGCGTGTGCGGGCTGCAACGGCGCAGCACAGGGTTTGGCAATGGCTGATGCTGCCGGTCAGGCCCTCCGGCCAAATGGGAGGGGAACCGTGCGGCGGTGTGGTCGCGGCCGCTCGCAGTTCCAGCAAGGCGTCCGCCGCACAAAGGCGACCCAACTGGCGCTCACGCCAGCGCGCGGCATGTGGGCCAGAGGCGGCGCCCGCATCGACCGGCCGCGTTGTGATCGCGACGGTCGAGGGAAACAGGCCGCGGAGGACCGCCGTCGCCCCTTCGGCCTGGATGGCTTCTTCCATGCTGATCGATGGGTCAATCTGGAGAGGGAGGGGTCTCACGCAAGCATCGCCCGTTGGCGCCGGCCGGTCCAATCAGGAAGGCTGATAGGCCGGTTGAGGTCCAGCGACCGCAAATAGGGACAGATGAACAGCCAATCTGTGACCGCATTGCCTGACGTCAGATTCCTGAAGGCAATCCAACGGCGGCTATTGGCGCGGCCCCGTCACGGAGCTGACGGTTTCAATGCCGAGCAGGGTGGCTCGCGGCTACGGGTCGGTGCCGATCTTCACGACCTAAGCAACGAACGTCCGGCTCCTGTTATCCAGCGATGTTCGGTTCTGGGCTCCGGTCTGAATGCTAATGGCGCGACGTGCGCTGTAACGGGCTTTAGGGGGGGCGGGTATTGGCGCGTCACGGCCTCACGCCACGCGCGCTGAATGCTATTCGTCGCACGCGAGCGAGGCGGACAGACCGCGATGGGCCTCGATCTGCTGTTGAAGGGTCTGCAGCTTGGTCTCGACCGCGGCCATGGCGTCCGCCCCCGCCACGAAGCGAAGCGGCAGATCGCCTGAGTCCGAAAGAGTCACCATAGCGCCCGCGAGCTTGGCCGGGTCGCCGCCCTGCAAGCCGTTCATGCCCGACCAGGTCGCCACCGTTTGAGATGTTCGCTCGGCGTAGTCATCGACGGTCAGCTCCGGCCAGATCGTCGAGGCGCCCTCGACCAAGAGTTCCGTGCGGAAGAAGCCAGGCTCGACGATCATGGTCTTGATCCCGAAAGGGGCGAGGTCGAAGCGCAGCGACTCCATCCACCCCTCAAGGGCGAACTTGGACGCGGCGTACGCTACGACGAACTCTTGGCCGATCAGGCCGGCGAGCGAACTGATGCTGATGACCTGACCGCTCCGTTGGGCGCGCATGATCGGCAGGATGGCGCGGGTGACGTTGAGCGGCCCGAAGAAGTTGGTCTCCATCTGGGCGCGGAAGTGCTCTGGACTGATATTCTCGAAGTAGCCGGCGTAGAAATTGCCGGCATTGTTGACCAGCACATCGATGCGTCCGAAGCGATTGAGGGCCGCCTGGGCCGCGATAGACGCGGCCTGCGGGTCGGTGATGTCCAGGCCCACGGCCAGCAGGTTTTCGTGGGCTCCGATCGCCGTCTGCACAGCCTCGGGGTTGCGGCCGGTGGCGACCACGGCGTGGCCCGCCGCAAGCGCCTTGCGCGCGATCTCCACGCCCAGACCTCGGCCGGAGCCGGTGACAAACCAAACTTTGCCCATCGTCATTCTCGCTTGTCGCTGTGATCTTTTTCGAGGGGCGGGAAGCCCGGCTTGCGCTGTTCGGCTCAAAGATTGCGGGTGAAGAACGGCGCCAGCTTCGCCGCGACGGTGTCGGCGCCCTTGCCGTCGTAGAGGTCCATGTGCGTGGCCCCTTCGATGATCGAAAGTTCCTTCGGGCCGGGAGCCTTGGCGTGGAGCTCCTGGCTGTGCCACAGCGACCCGGCCTTACTGCCGGCGATGATCAGCACCGGCTGGGTCAGCAACGTCTCGACCCGGTCAAAGCCCGTGTAGGCGATCATGTAGCTGGCGCTGGTCAGCAGCATCTTGTTGGGCGCGTTCGGGTGCTGGCCGCGCGGCGTCAGGTAGTAGTCGGCGGCCTCCTGCAGATCGAGCGGCGCGGTCTTGTCGCCGACGTTCGGCACGTAGGGGACATAGGCAGGCGCGGCTCCGGCGGCTTCGGCCGTGCGTTGTTTCGCCACCGCCTCGAGCGTGGCGATCTGTTCGGCCTCAGAGGCCTTGCCGTCCCAGCCCTTGCGGGAGGCGGCCCCGACGTCGACGGCGCTGACCGTCGCGGCGGCCTTGATGCGGCGGTCCGTGGTCGCGGCTTTGATGGTGTGACCGCTGCCGGCGCAGATCCCCAAGGCGCCGACGCGCGCTTGGTCCACATAGGGCAGCGTGGTCAGGTAATCGACAGCGGCGTAGATATCGCCGACCCGCTTCATCGGATCATCCAGGAAGCGCGGCAGGCCGCCGCTGGCCCCCTGGTGCGACGCGTCGAATGTCAGGACGACGAAGCCTTGTCCGGCGAGCTTCTGGGCATAGAGGCCCGCCGTTTGCTCCTTCACGCCCCCGCCCGGGTGAACCGACACGATGGCGGCGTACTTGCCGTCTTGGGTGAAGCCCGCGGGGAAGTAGAGATTGCCCGCCATCGTGATGGCGCGGTTGGGAAACTCGACGCTTTGCATGTTGGTGGCTCCTGGCTGTCGAAGAGGCGCACGCTTCCCGACCGCCGCCGCGAGGCCGGGAAGGGCTGAGGCGGCGGCAAGGAGCGAGGCGCCGAGCAGGATCCGGCGGCGCGGAAAGCCAGTTGTTTGGTGAGCTGTGATCTCGTCGCGCATTGTCGTCGCCTTGCTGACCGGCGCTCACTCGCGCCTGTGACAGCAATCTAAGGCTCGACAGGCTCAGCGTTTAGATGCTGAATTACTCAAGGGCTTAGAAGTATGCGTGATAAATGAAACGCGAGGAAATGGCCGATCTGACGGCGTTCGTGGTCGTTGCCGAGGAACGCAGCTTCACGAAAGGAGCCGCGAAACTGGGAATGTCGCAATCAGCGCTGAGCCAGATCGTGCGGCGCCTGGAAGCCAGCTTGGGTCTACCGCTTCTGACGCGCACGACGCGAAGCGTCGCGCCGACCGAGGCGGGCGAGCGTCTCCTGCAGACCCTGGCGCCGGCCCTCCAGCGCCTGGATGAAAGCTTGGCCTCGCTGAGCGACCTTCGCGGCAAGCCGGCCGGCAGCATTCGTATCACGTCAGTCGAGCATGCCTCGATGTCGATCCTGGCGCCGGCTTTGGCCAAGCTCTTGCCGGACTATCCGGATTTGAAGGTCGAGATCATCAACGACTATCGGCTCACCGACATTGTCGCCGAGCGCTTCGACGCAGGCGTACGCCTCGGCGAACAGGTTGATCAGGACATGATCGCTGTGCCGATCGGCCCAGACTTCAAGATGGCGGTCGTCGGCGCGCCCGCCTATTTTCAGAAGGAGGGGCGAGCGGCGCCGCTGACGCCCCATGACCTTACCGATCACGCCTGCATTAATCTGCGCCTGCCCTCGTCTGGCGGCTTTTGGGCCTGGCCGTTCGCCAAGGACGGACGCGAGCTGAAGGTCAGAGCCACCGGAGCACTAGCGTTCAACACCATCACAATCAGCCTTGAGATGGCGATCGCGGGCTTGGGACTGGCCTATCTTCCAGCGGATTTCGTGGAGGACCATATCGAACAGGGCAGGCTGATCCAGGTCTTGGCCGACTGGACGCCGCCGTCAGCGGGTTACCACCTCTACTATCCAAAGCGCAGGCCATCTGACCGCGCCTTCACGCTCGTCGTCGACGCGTTGCGCTATCGGGGCTGAACACCTCGTAAAGGCCGCTCTGAAGGTCGGGTTCTCGGCGAGGTCCCAGAGTCTGCTATTGGCGCAGCCTTGCCGCGCCGACACCATGATGAGTCAAACAGATCATGTCGGACAATAGCTATACTGCATGCCGCCACAGCTGATGGCGAGAGAGGACCGCACCCTGGCTTTGGGCAAAGCGGCGGGCGTTCGCTAGGACGATTTCCAAACAGGAAACCTAGACTCCAAGGCCGCGCTTTGGAAGAACTCGGTCTGATATCCACGGTCGATAAAATTGGGGGGAGCGAATGCTCGCACGACTTGTCATCGCTTCGATCATGGCCCTGAGCGCCTCGGCGGCCATGGCGCAATCCCCCCAATGGTATTTCTACAAGGAGGTCAGCGGGATCGAGGTCTATTACGCCGTGCGTATCAATCCCGATGAGGCGCGGGTCTCGTGGAAATGCGTGAACAAGACGGGCGACGCCGTCAGCTGTTCTGTCGGCGCCGGCCAGAACAAGGTCTATCGATGTGTCCGCGACGGCACGCCCGTCGGCTTCACCGAAGCCCTGGGCGAGCGTGCAACGGCTCCGGCCCGCGGCGAATACGCCTTCCCGTCCGAGTCCGCCTGCAAGGGCAAGGGCGCTAGCCAGGTCGAGCCCTACGGCGTCCAGATCAGCATCGAGCGGTAGTCCCCGATGAATGGCGTCAATCCTCTGGGCGTGCGGCTTTCGATCGGTCTGGCGATCGCCGGCGCCCTTGGCGGCGGAGCCGGCGCCCAGCCCCCGGCGGCCCAGCCTGCGAGCAGCCCGCCGGGGAGCCAGTACGCCTATTGCTGGGCGACCTTGAAGCCCCAGCCCGGAAAAATCGACCATTCATACTACTACTCGCCCATCTTCGTGGGGCGGCCGGGCGACGAGGCCGACAAGGCGGCCTTCGCGGCGGCCGTGGTCGGCGCCTATGGCGGCGAGGCGGGCGTCTCGTCCTGCTCGTCTCGCGCTACGGCGGCGGAAATGATCGCCGTTCGGGACAGGCGGTTCAACAGGGACGCCCCCCATGCCGTCATGACGACCCTCCTGCCCGGCGGTGCGCGGGTCGCCAATATCGAAGGCGCAGCCGTTCCGCGAACCGATCCCCCGGGCGACGGCTCGCCCGAACGGCCGCTGATCCTGGAATGCACGGCCGCCGCCGGCCAGTTCAGTTCCTTGACCCAGCGGTACGAGACCGCACAGAGCGTTCTGGTGAAGATCGCCGGGGGGCAGGTCTCGATCTGGAAGCGGTCGGCGTCTTCCTGGATTCAGCACCCTTGCGTGGAAAACAGCCGCAACGGGCAGTTCTGTTCGATCACGCCCACCCGCATCTGGCTCAAGGACAGCTACGAGCTGACGCCGGGAGCCGAGGAGTCGAACGAACTGGACATCGACCGCCGGTCGGCTGGCTTTAAGTTCGAGACCCTGCTGGCGACGCCCAAGGTCGCGCCATACATTCAGGCTCGCCAAGCCACGGGAGCGTGTCGGCCGACGAAGGAGCCTGCACCCGCGCCCGCCGGACCCGCGCCGCGCACCGCCTTCTGAGCGAGCTCCGGTTGTCGGAACGTCTCCTTTCTGGAAGTGCGTCAGCGTGCGCAACTGGCGCGACCACGCCGGAGAACCGGACGTCGCGACTGTCAGGGAGAGGCACTGACTTTGGTTTGCCGCTGCGAAGCAGACCGTCATGCTGAGCCCAGCTCACCGCCGCATCGAGTGCTGGAGGGACCCGCGCTGGCATGACGTCGGTCGGCGGATGGTCGTGCCTCGTCGCAGCAAGCTTGTCGTCTCGCACAAGGGCTATCGCAAGACCGAGGAGAAGGGCACCACGCCTGATCCGCTGATGGGCGTTTGGCCGTTCGGCTATCGGCTCGAGCCCTGGGATGAGCGGGCTAACTTGTTGTTCCTATCTCAACCAGGCGGAGGCGCATCTGGGCAGTCGATGCTGTCGGCCCTCTACGGCGCTTGGGCGGCGCGGACGGGCGACCGCCCCTGACGCTCAAGCTTCTGGATGAGCGCTTGGTGACGGGGCGGAAGGCGCTGACGGCGAGGGTTGCGGGACGTCGCGGTGGGCTTTGCGTGCGTCGCCGACATCGTCCTTTCCGGTGGCTGCAACGTCGCGGCTGCGGATGACGAGCGATTGAGGCGGCTTCGTGCGGATTAGGCGCCCAGTGGCGATGTAGTCGGGCTGGATGGAAAAACGGCCAGGAAGGCCCTGGCCGTTTCCCAATTCGCCGCCGTCTCGCGAGGAGGCGACAAGGCCGTGTGAGGGCCTAGTACTTCACCTTCAGGCGCGCGTACCAGAAGCCGCCGTTCATGCCGAACGGACCGCCCGAGCGCGGATAGATCTGGCCGTCGGCCGTGCTGCCGGTGATCGCGTAGATCGGGTTGGCCGTGGTCGGGGCCAGCTTGTCCGGGTACTCGTCGAACAGATTGTTGGCGCCGACGGTCAGGGTGTACTTCTCCGCGACCGTGTAGCTGACGTCGAGGTCGGCGGTGACCTTCGTGCCGAACTTCTGGCCCGGATAGTCCTGGTTGGTGCTCCAGCTGCTGTAGTAGTTGCCGCGGGCGTTGATCGTAAAGCCGGCGACCTCGTAGCTGGCCGAGGCGTTGGCCCGGTGCTTGGGCGTGATGTTCTCGATGTCGTAGATCCGGTCGTCGCCGATGGCGATGGGATCGAACTTGGTGACCTCGCTCTTGTTGTAGCTGTAGGCGAGCGTGAGGCTCAGCGGGTTGTCCAGCAGCTCGGTGCGATAGCTGGCGACCGCGTCGACGCCCTTGGTCTCGGTGTCGAAGCCGTTGGTGAAATAGGCCACCGCGCCGCCGACGCCGACCGCGGCCAGCGCTGGTTGGGCGACGATGTCGGCGGCATCGACGTCGAAGGTGCTGGTGATGCTGATGCGGTCCTTCACCTTGATGAAGTAGCCGTCGACGGTGAGCGTGAAGTTGCTGATCGGGTTGAAGATGAACCCGACGCCGTAGTTGGTCGACTTTTCAGGCGTCAGGGTCTTGGCGCCGAAGTACTGCGCGATGGCGCTGGTCACCGGATAGGTGCCGGTCTGCACCTGCTCGCCGCCGGGGGCGAACGCCGTCGTCAGGATCTCGGTGTTGCTCTGCCCGGGCGACGGGGCGTGGAAGCCGGTGCCCACGGTGCCGCGCACCGAGAACATGTCGGAGAACTCGTAGAGGCCGTTGACCTTGCCCACGAAGGTGTCGCCGAAGGTGTCGTAGTCCTCGTAACGCCCGGCCACGCCCACCGTGAAGGCCTCGGTGACGTCGGTCTCGGCGCCCAGATAGACGCCGTAGTTGCTCTGGGTCGAGGTCTTGGCCGAAGCCGGGCTGGTGCCGCCGTAGCCGCTGGCGCCGGGCGACTGGGAGGCCGTCTCGGGATTTCCGTTCACGATCGAGCGGGTGTAGACGCCGGGCGAGACCTGCACGTACAGCGGCTGCACCGCATAGGGACCCGCGGCGTAGGACTGCAGGTCGCCAGCCGTGGCTTCATATTCCTCGTGCCGGAACTCGGCGCCGCCCGACAGGGTGACGGGGCTCGCGAACCCGACCTCAAGCGGATAGGTCAGGTCGAGGTTAAGGTTGGTTTCGCGCTGGATCAGCTTGCCGAACTTGAATTCCTTCTGGCTGGTCGGGCCGAAGGAGGCGTTCAGCGAATGGGTCATCGCCAGATCGAGCGAGTTCTTCGCCACGGTCGCCGACAGATCGTAGGTCAGGCCGCTGTCGGCCTTACCCTTGACGCCCATCGTGCCGTAGAACTGCTCGACCTCGCCCTGGAAGCGCGGGGTGAAGCCGGCCGGATAGATAGACGTGAAGTTGAAGACGTTGCCGTCCTTGACGAAACCGCCCGTCGGGCAGGTGGCGTTGCCGACCGGGCAAGGCGTCAGATAGATCGGCGCGAAGGCGCCGTTGCGCCCGGGCGAGCCCGTGGCCGGCGCGCCAGTGCCGTTGTTGACCGCCAGCGGCGTCGGCGCCGAGATCGGCGAGCGATAGTTGAAGCTCTGGTCGGCCTCGCGATGCCCGACATTGGCCGTCAGGTAGATGCTTGTGTTCTCGCCCACGTCATAGGCGGAGTTGACGAACACCTTGTAGCCGTTGGTCGGCGACGAGCCCCATATCTGCGCCGGGCCCGGATAGTTGGGCAGCTGGTTGGCGAGCGTGGGATTGTTGGCCGCGAACACGGCCGCGATGGGCCGGGTGGCGCCGCGGCTGGTCTGGCCGTCGTCGAAGTACTCGGCCGACACGTTGACGAAGCCGGCGTCGAACAGCTTGAAGCCGCCGTTGACCGCGAACTGGTAGCTGTCGCCGTCGCCGGCGTAGGTCTGGCCATAGCGCGCCTGGGCCTCGAAGCCGCTGTCGGCGTCGCGCAGGCCGTAGTTGATGACGCCGCCGATGGCGTCCGAGCCGTACTGGGCGGTCGCGCCGTCGCGCAGGATCTGCAGGTTCTTCACCGCGATCGACGGGATCATCGACAGGTCGACGGCCTGGGCGCCCAGTGACAGCGCTGTGTCACCGCCGGTGACGACCTGGACCAGCGCCGAGCGGTTGTAGCGCTTGCCGTTGATCATCACGAGCACCTGGTCGGCGCCGAGGCCGCGCAGGGACGGCGCGCGCACGAAGGTCGATGCGTCGGAGATGGTGTTCTGGGGCACGTAGAACGACGGAACGAGGTTTTTGACCACGTCCAGCATGTCGGCGGCCGGCTGGCGGGCCAGTTCCTCGCCGCCGAAGACATCGATCGGAGACGGCGAGTCCACGACCGAGCGGTCGGTTCTGCGCGTGCCCAGGACGATGACGGTGTCGACCTCGGTCGCGGTCGGCTCGGCCGGTGCGGGCGGCGCTTCGGCGGCGTTGGCCAGACCGACACAAGCAAAGGAGAGAGAAAGAGCTGAAATTCCAGAAAGCAGAATATTACGTGAGCACTTAGTCATGCATATCCCCTCGCGGCGCTACACGCGCGCGTTTGCTTTCTCCGTAGGGCTTCCCGGGATCATTTTTATTGTTGGGTACTAGAGTGCGGGCGACACATTCATCGAATTTCGCCGATGAAACATTTCTTCAGCTCTGTCGCTTTCGCAACAGACCTTGCCGTCATGTTGTCGTAACGGCGTTTTCCGACGTGCGGGCGCCCCTTTGGGCGGCGCCCGCCGAGATTTTTTGCAGCGCGATGATCATGATTGCGGCGCCCGAGCATTGGGCGAGATCGTCGACTGTGTAGACGGGCGCTTTTCGATGACCGCCCCCCCCGGGCGCGACCTTGGATTTGATGAGGCATGAGGCTTGAGCGTGCGGCGACCGGGCGCGCGGCTTGGCGCCGACGTGTAGGGCCAGCCCCAGCGTGTTTCGGGCTGAAGACGTGGAGGCGGTCTCTTCTTCTAGTTGAGAAGGGTGGGAGAAAATGGTCTGCTGGTCGGGCTGAGCCCAGCGTGATGCGCAAAAGCAGCAAGCGAAAGCTTTAGAGGCCCCTGCGGCGGTACGCTCGGTGGTGTGTGCAACTGGCTGCTCTCGATCGCCAAAGCCGTGAGAGGCAACGCTTGGTTCCACCACGAGCGCCTTTTCGAATCTTGGTGGTCGAAGGCGACTGTATCTTGGCGCAAGAACTCGCGAACGCGCTTGTGGCTTTCGGCAACCAGGCCGTTGGACCAGTAGCCCAGCTCTCTGAAGCCATGACCATGATCGAAAGAGGGCCAATCGATGGGGCGGTGTTGGACGCCAACTTGGACGTCCAGACGCTACTGCCTTTGGCCTGCACCCTGACCCAGCGCGCAATACCCTATGTGCTCGCCGCAGGCGGCGACCTGGAAGTGTTTCCCGATGCTCTCCAAGGCGTTCCCGTCGTTCGAAAGCCGGTAAATATGTGGGTGCTGAGGTGGATAATGCGAAAGCACAATTGGTGACGCTATCCAGCCAGGAATCGTGAGCACAGCCCCGGAGACAGGATTTCAATGGGACACGCAGAGGCATTGGCCGCTCACGCGTTCAGTTCTCTTTATCCATCGGACGCATCTGGCAGTTGGCTGCCTGGACCAGAAGCGTCGCCTTTTCGTCGCGCGTTTGAGCTTGAGCGCCCATCCGCCCATCCTAGCATCACCCGAACGTAACAGGAACGCGCAACTCCCCCCTTGGCCCGGCCCTAAGGGGCGTCGGCCCAGGATCCGGCCAGCCGGAAGATTTCCGCCCGCACGGCGGGCGGCATGCGCAGCGCCGCGTGCATGAAACCGGTCGCACCGTCGAGTTGGCAGAACCGCGCCAGCAGGTCGTCGCCATGAGGGGTCTCCAGGCCAGCGAAGAAGGCTGTGATGGGAACGTCCAGAACGCGGGCCATCTGGACCAGCTTTGAAGCGCTGATCCTGTTTTCGCCGCACTCGTACTTCTGGATCTGCTGAAAGGTCAGGCCGACCGTGGCGGCCAGATCATGCTGCGAGATCTCCTTGGCGCGCCGATGACCGCGCAGCAAGGCGCCGATGTGCCGGTCCAGGGCCGGCTTGGCCGCAAGCTCCTTCATACGCCCTCCGTGGTTGCGTCATTGGCCAGGAAAGTCGGTCCACGATCAAGGCGCTAGGGGCGTCGACCTCCAGGCCTTGGGCTTTCCACCCGGGGCGATAGCGATCGGTTCGCGTACGGAACAACCGCCGCTCTGGGGCGTAGTCTTTTCAAGCATCCGCTGGAGCAGAAACGGCCTTGGCGGTGTGAACGAGCCAACAGCGGAGGGCGTTGTCATGCCTGACGAAATGCACTGCGATTTTCGATCGTCTTTCCGTCTGGAAGCGACTGTCGCCGAGGCTGATCACACATCAATCGCCCGACCTTCTTGCAGCTTGTCGAAACAGTGATGGCCTGACGCCGGTCAGCGTCAGGCCGCTCCAGCATCTAGATACCAGGCTCGTCCTGGACCGCTCGCCCCTAGGCTTGAGCGCCGCTGCGCCCCGGTCCAGCCGGGGCGCCTTCGCGCGTTCAAGGGACGGAGCCGATACGCCGAGTGTTGCTCAAGACGGGCGGGGGATAGGCGTGTCAGGCGAACCGCACGGGGCCTGAAGAGTTGTTCGGACATGGAAAAACGTTGGCCCGCCGTGCTCTGGATCGTCCGCCATGGCCAGAGCGCCGGAAATGTCGCGCGAGACGCCGCGGACGCCGCCGGGCTTGGCCTCATCGATATTGCCGATCGCGATATGGACGTGCCGCTGAGCCCGCTTGGTCACCACCAGGCGCAGGCTCTGGGCGGCTGGTTCGCCGCCATGCCCGCCAGCCAGCGTCCTCGCACCATGATGGCCTCTCCCTACCGACGGGCCGTCCAAACCGGTGAGGCGATCAGGACGGCCGGCGGTCTTGAGCGCCCCGACCAGCGGTTCTGCATCGACGAGCGTCTGCGCGAGAAGGAGTTTGGCGTGCTCGACCGGCTGACCCGGATCGGCATCGAGGCCAGGTTCCCGGAACAGGCGGAATTTCGTCGTCTTCTCGGCAAGTTCTATCACCGGCCGCCCGGCGGTGAGAGCTGGTGCGACGTGATCCTGCGCCTGCGCAGTCTGCTGGACACCATCAGCCTGCACCACGCCGGGGACCGAGTCCTCATCGTCGCCCATCAGGTCGTCGTCCTTTGTCTACGCTATCTTCTGGAAAGCCTGACCGAGGACGAAATCCTTAAGATCGATCGCCTGGCCGACATCGCCAACTGCGGCGTCACCGAGTATCGCTTCGACCCCGATCAGGGCGCCGACGGGGGGCTGCGGCTGGTGCGCTATAACTTCACCGCGCCGCTGGAAGGCGAGACGGCGGTCACCGCCGCGCCCGACGCCAATGTGGCGGCCAGATGAGCCCGCCGATCACGATAGACGCTGCTTGGGCCAGGGACCACCGGCTGCCGCATCCAGGGGAGGGGGGCAAGGAGGCCCGCGGCAGGGTGCTCGTGGTCGGGGGCGGCGTGGCGCTCCTCGGCGCTGGTCGTCTCGCCGGCGAGGCGGCTCTACGCGCCGGAGCCGGTAAGCTGCAACTGACAGCGCCCGCCGAGGCGGTCGCCATGATGAGCCTGATTGTGCCCGAGGCGCGTGTCCTGGGCTTGCCGCGCGATGAGGAGGCCGATGACGCGCTGTTCCAGGCCCTTGGCCAAGCTGACGCCGTCCTGATCGGTCCTGGCATGGAGGCGGACCTAGGGCGCTTGGCCAAGGCGCTATGCCTGCATGTGCGTTCACCGTTGGTCTTGGACGCCGGCGGTCTGGCGGCGGCGGCCTGTCCAGGCCCCGATGTACGTATACTGACCCCGCATGCTGGGGAGATGGCCACGCTGCTGGAAACGGAAAAGGCTGAGGTCGAGGCCGACCCGGCCAGCGCCGCTAAGGAGGCTGCGCGCCGGTTTTCGGCGGTGGTCGTGATGAAGGGGGCCAGAACCGTGATCGCCACGCCGCAAGCACGATTGGCGTACTACGCCGGCGGCGGCGCGGGCCTTGGGATCTCCGGATCGGGGGACGTGTTGGCGGGGGTGATCGCCGGGGTGCTGGCGCGGGGCGTTGATCCCTTCCAAGCCGCAGCCTGGGGGGTCTATCTGCATGGGGAGGCAGGCAGGCGCCTGGCTGAGCGGGTCGGCGCCTTGGGCTTCCTGGCGCGAGAGATCGCCGCCGAGATACCACGGCTGCTCCATGTCTGAGCGTTCGCCGCCAGCACGGATGTGCGATGTGCGCCGCGCGGGGTGGTGAGACATCATGGCCAAAGCCCCGCCGGCCCGGAAGCTGAAGGTGTACGCCGCCCAGATCGGCTTTTTCGACACGATCGTCGCTGCGCCCAACCAAGCCGCCGCCCTGGCCGCTTGGGGCGTTCGCCAGAATCTGTTCGCCGAAGGGCGGGCCAGGGTGAGCAAGGATGAGGCCAACGCCGATGCGGCCCTGGCCAATCCTGGCGTTCCGCTACGCCGCGCCATCGGCTCCCGCGATGCGTTCAGCCTCGAGCCGGCCCTGCCCAGGGCGCCTGCGGCGCCTGGGCCGCCGAGGCTCAAGGTCGTGGCCGAGACGAAGGGGCCAGCGGTGCAGCCAAGGCCCGATCGCTCGGCGTTGGCGAAGGCCGAAAGGGCGCTGGCGGCGGTCAATCAGCGACGGGCGGAGGAGGAGGCTGACATCCGGCGCCGCCGCGAGGCCCTGGACGCCGAGGATAAAGCCTCTCGCAGACGATGGCGCCAGGACCGGGCAAAGGCCGAGAAGGGCGTGGTCGAGGCCAGGCGAGCCTATGAGGCCTCAGGCGGCGAGGCGTGATCAGGAGGCCCTGCGGGCCGTGGTCTTGGGCGCGGCCTTGGAGGCTGGCGCCTTCACCTCGCCGGTTCGCTCGGGCGAGCTCTTGTCATCGGTCCGGGGCGGAGTGTCGTACGCTCGACCGTCGCCTGGAGCCGGCATTGGCGGGGCGGGGCGCGGTTCTGCGAGCGGCATGACGGGATCGTCGAACTCCGGCCTGGTCGGCATGGGCGGAACTTCGGTCGGGGTCTGGCTGGATGTCGAAGGACGGCAATTGGTCATGGCGACTTCTCTGGCGCTCTCTTCCTGCCAACGCTCGCCTTGGCTGGAGGCTCCGGCAGGCCTTGCCTTTGGGCAGGCGCTCAGTGATCGCTTCGCTGCTCCAAGGCCAACAGGCAGCCGCGTTGCAGGGGCCGGCCGCCTCATGGCGCGAGCCGGGCGGAGCTTTGCAGGACCGACGCGTCCTCGGCGGCGTGGCCGCCGCCCCCCTGTTGGAACGTCGGCGCTCTTGCAAGGTTGTCAGTTGCAGCCGCGCCGCTGACAGGTGGCGGCGTTGTTCACGCCAGAGCTGGGAGAGCCTCATGACCGATACCGGACCGCTTTCGCTGGACGCCCGCCACCGCGCCAAGGCCAGGGGCAAGTTCGAGGAAGCCGGCGCTCACGCCAAGGACGCCTATGGAAGCCTGAAGGGCGGCGCCGAGGAGCTCTACGAGGGCGGCCGTGAGCACGTCCAGGACGGGCTGCGCCTGATCGAGAGCAAGGTGCGCGACAAGCCCGCCTTGGCCTTTACGGCCGCCATCGGCTTAGGCGTTCTGCTCGGCTTGCTGCTGCGCGGTCCTCGCACCGTTTACGTCCGCGCGCGGGTCAGCACTCGGTCCTAGATTTCGGCGTCGCTTCCGGGGTGGGGTGTTAGACCGACAGTCGCGGCGGGCTCAGTGCTTGGTGGGCTCGAGATCCGAAGGACTGGTAGCGTCACGGTAAACGTGCTGCCGAGGTTCTCGCCGGCGCTTTCGACACTGATCGTACCGCCGTGCAGGGCGACAAGCTGACGAACCAGCGCCAGGCCGATGCCAAGACCGCCCTGGGCCTTTGTCAGGTGATCCTCGACCTGGGCGAAGATCTCGAAGATTCTGGCCTGCATCTCTCGCGGCACGCCGACGCCGGTGTCGGCGATACGAATCTCCACGTTCTCTTCCATCGGCCGCGCCGACAGGGTGATGGTTCCGCCCGGCGGCGTGTACTTGGCGGCGTTGTTGAGGAGGTTGGCCACGATCTGGGCCAGCCTGGTGTGATCGGCGTCGAGCCAGATCTCGCCTGGCGGCAGATCGGTGACGAACACGTGGCCGGCCGCGTCGATATGATGCTGGCTGGCCTCGATCGCGGATTTCAGCACATCGCCGAGTTCGACCTGCTCCTTCTTGAGCGAAATCTTGCCCTGGCTGACGCGAGAGACATCGAGCAGATCGTCGATCAGATGGGAAAGGTGCGCCAGCATCCTGTCCATACGGATACGGATGTCCTTGGCGCGCTCGGCTGGAATGTCCTTCTTGAGCAGGTGCAGGCCCCCGCCAAGGGCGGCGACCGGATTGCGCAGCTCATGCGCTAGCACAGCTAGAAAATTGTCCTTGTGACGGTCGGCGCGCCGCAGGGCTTGGGCCAGCGCCTCCAGCTCGTCGCGCTGGCGCTCGATCTGCTGGCGCTGCTGGTATAGATCGAAGAACACCTCGGCCTTGCTGCGAAGAATGGTGGGCTCGATGGGCTTTTGGATGAAGTCCACGGCCCCGGCCTCATAGCCCCGAAAGCGGCGTTGAAGGTTGGCTGCGCCAGCGGTGAGAAAGATGATCGGGATATGGCGGGCCCGTTCGCTGCCGCGCATGAACTCGGCGAGCTCGAAACCGTCCATGCCGGGCATCTGCACGTCGAGCAGGGCCAGGGCCACGTCGTGGACCAGCAGCAGCTCCAGCGCCTCTTCGCCCGAGCGCGCCTTCAGACAGTGGAGCCCGTCGCGTTGAAGCAAGGCTTCTAGCGCCAGGAGGTTTTCGTCCAGATCATCGACCAGGAGGAAGTTGATCGGCGGATCGGCGATCATCGCTCGGTTCCCAAACTCAGGAGGTAGGATGCGATCGCATCAAGGGACATGACGGCTGCGGTCGGCGTGGCTGCGAGCGCGGCTTGCGGCATGGCCGACGCCTGGGCGCTGGCCGGATTTTCCACGATCGCCGCGCCGCCGGCCTTGGCCACCGCGCGCAGGCCCGCCGCGCCATCCTGATTGGCGCCGGTGAGCACCACGCCCACCAGACCGTCGGAGAAGACGTCGGCGGCGCTTTCGAACAGGATGTCGATCGAGGGGCGGGAGAAGTTCACGGGCGCGTCGGCCGACAGGGCCAGGGCGCCGTTGGTCTCGACCAGCAGGTGATAGTCCGGCGGCGCCAGATAGACCACGCCGCCGGCTATCGGCTCCTTGTCCTCGGCCTCCTTGACCGTCAGGCGGCATTTGGCCTCGAGCAAAGGCGCCAGGACATTGTCGCGATCGGGCGGGACGTGCACGACCACGAGGATCGGCAGCCGATAGTCGTGGGGAAGGGGGGGCAGGATCGCCATCAGCGCCTGCACCGCACCGGCCGAGGCGCCGATGACGACGACCCTGGGGGGCGACGCGCTCATAGATCGCGCCTTTGATAGATCTTCTCGCTCGGCGTGAAGGCCGCAAAGGCCTCGGCGTGGGCGGAAAAGCGCAGGCTTTCCTTCGAGCCCAGGCCCAGGAAGCCCTTGCGGGCGAGGGAGTCGTGAAAAAGGCCGATCGCACGGTCCTGCAAGGGGCGATCGAAATAGATCATCACGTTGCGGCAGGAGATCAGGTGCATCTCGCCAAAGACCGCGTCGGTCACCAGACTGTGGTCGGAAAACACCACCCGTTCGCGCAGACTCTTGTCGAAGGCCGCTCGGCCGTAGTCGGCGGTGTAGTAGTCCGACAGCGACGAACGCCCACCCGACTGCTGGTGGTTCTGGGTGAACTTGCGGACACGGTCGAGCGGATAGACACCAGCCTCCGCGGCCGCCAGGGCTTCGGGATTGATGTCGGTCGCATAGAACAGCGTGCGATCGTAAAGGCCTTCCTCGCGGAACAGGATCGCCATCGAATAGAGCTCCTCGCCGTTGCTGCAGCCGGCGACCCACACCTTCAACGACGGATAGGTGCGCAGGTGCGGCACGACGTTCTCTCGCAAGGCGCGGAAATAGGACGGGTCCCTGAACATCTCGCTGACCTGCACGGTCAGGTAGTCGAGCAGGCGCGGCAGGAACGCCGCGTCGTGAAGCAGGCGATCCTGAAGCGCCGAGAGCGTGGGAAAGCCCAGCTGGTCACGCGCCTGCGTCAGGCGTCGTTTCAACGACGCCCTGGCGTAGTGGCGAAAGTCGTAATGGTAACGCTGATAGAGCGCTTCCAGCAGCAGCTGGATTTCGAGGTCGACGATGTCTTCGGGCACGGCAAGACTATCTCGGCATCCAGACCCGGACCAGCGAGAGCAGCTTGTCCACGTCGATGGGCTTGGCCATGTAGTCGCTGCCGCCGGCGGCGATGCAGCGCTCCTGGTCGTCGGGCATGGCCTTGGCGGTCAGCATAAGGATCGGCAGCTTGCGCCAGCGAGGATCCTGGCGGATCTGGCGGGTTGCCGACAGGCCGTCCATGACCGGCATCATCACGTCCATCAAGACCAGATCGACCGCCGCAGACGAGTCCTGCGAGGCGCGGTCCAAGGCCTCTATGGCCTCCTGGCCGTTGCGGGCGATCTGGATGATCGCGCCTCTGGGTTCGAGCAGGTTGGTCAGCGAGTAGACGTTGCGGATGTCGTCCTCGACGATGAGGATCCGACGCCCTTCGAGCATCGCGTCGCGGTTGCGCGCCTTCTGAATCATCTTCTGCTGCTCGGGCGGCAATTCCGAAACAACCTGGTGCAGGAACAGCGACACCTCGTCGAGCAGCCGTTCGGGCGACTTGGCGCCCTTGATGATGATCGAACTGGAGTAGCGGCGCAGCCGCTGCTCGTCGTCGGCCGACAGGTCATGGCCGGTGTAGACGATCACCGGAGGAAAGGCGCGCTCACTGTCCTGGCTCAGTGTTTCCAGGAGCGAGTAGCCCGAGGCGTCCGGCAGCGACAGGTCCAGCACCATGCAGTCGAAGGTCTGGGCGCGTAGCGCCTCAAGGCACTCGGCGGCCGTACCGACGCCCACCGTCTCGACGTCGCCCGCCGACAGCAGATGCCGCACGGCCTCGCGTTGAGTTACGTCATCCTCGACGACCAGCACGCGTTTGACGGCGCTGGAAAGCTTGGCCTGCAGGCCGTGGAGGACTTCCGTCAGATCCTCCCGGCGAACCGGTTTGACCATGTAGCCTATAGCGCCCAGCGACAATGCGGTCTGGGCATGGTCGTTGGCCGAAACAACATGGATCGGGATGTGGCGGGTGGCGTCGTCACGTTTCAACCGATCGAGCACCATCAGGCCGGATTCATCGGGCAGGCCGACGTCGAGCACGACGGCGCTGGGTTTGAACTGTCGGGCCAGTTTCAGCGCTTCATCGGCCGTTCCCGCCACCAGGGCTTGGAAACCGATCTCGCGCGACAGGTCGCGAACGATGGCGGCGAAGGCGGCGTCGTCTTCGATCACCAACAGGACGCGGCGGGCGCTGCTGAGACGGTCGCGATCGTCCTCAACGCTGGCGGCTGGCAGGTTGGCCTTCTGCATGGGCGTGGACGAAGACAGGTCAGGCGCTGGGTCCTGCGCCGCGACCAGCGCCTGGCGGGGCGAGACTTGCGAAGGATCGTAGGCCAGTGGGATGCTGAGCGTGAAGATGCTGCCCTCGCCGGGGCGGCTCTCCAGGGTGATGGCGCCGCCAAGCAGGCGCGCCAGCTCGCGCGAGATGGAAAGGCCCAGACCGGTGCCGCCATAGCGCCGGCTGATGGTGCCGTCGGCCTGCCGGAAAGCCTCGAAAATGCTCTCCTGGTGTTCGGGCGGGACGCCGATCCCGGTGTCCTCGACCCTGAATGACAGTCCGCCCGCCAGGTTGGGCGCTATGGCCAGACGCACGCCGCCCGTCTGGGTGAACTTGAAGGCGTTCGAGAGCAGGTTCTTGAGGATCTGCTCAAGGCGCTGGCGGTCGGTGTGGATCGTATGCGGCGTCTGCGGGGAGAGATCTATCTCAAAGCCCAGTCCGCGATCTTCAGCCATGGGGTGGAAGAGTCCACTCAGATCCGAGCTCAGGCGCTGGAGGGACAGGGGCTCGGCCAACACCTCGACGTGGCCCGCCTCGATCTTGGACAGATCAAGAATGTCATTGATCAGCACCAAGAGATCATTTCCCGAGGAAACGATGGTCTGAGCAAAACCGACCTGCTTTTCCGTGAGGTTGCCGTCCGGGTTGTCCTTCAACAGGCCCGAGAGGATAAGCATGGAATTGAGCGGCGTGCGTAGTTCATGGCTCATATTGGCCAGGAAATCAGATTTGTACTGGCTGGCGCGTTCGAGCTCACGCGCCTTGAGCGTGATCTCCTCGCTGGTGCGCTCCAGGGCATCCTTCTGGTGTTCCAGGGTCTGGGCCTGTTCCTCCAGTTGGCTGTTGGTCTGCTCAAGCTCGACCTGCTGCTGTTCCAGACGCACCTGGCTTTCCTTCAGCGCCCGGCTCTGCTCTTCCAGCTCCTCGTTGGAGACGCGAAGCTCCTCGCTCTGGACCTGCAGTTCCTCCGACTGTCGCTGGGTTTCCTCCAGGGCGTTCTGAAGCTCTGCGCGGTAGCGGGCCGAACGCAGGGCGATGCCGATCGAGGCGGCCGCCTGATCGAGCAGATGAAGCACCCGCTCGTCGACCGGATGCAGGAAGCCCAGCTCGAGGACGGCGTTCACCGTCTCGTCGGCATGGGTCGGCACCAGCACGAGGTGGCGCGGCTTGTCATGGCCGAGCGCCGAACCGATCGTCATGTAGCCGTCAGGGACGTCGCGAACGATCGTCGAGCGGCCCTCGGCGGCGACCTTGCCGAGCAGACCTTCCTTGAGGTCGAACCGCAGCGGAGAATGAGCGTCTGCTGGAAGGCCCAGGGCGGCGGCGCGGTAGAAGGACCCGTTCTCACCCTTGAACAGCGCCCCGGCCTGGAAGCCAAGATAGTCAGACAGAAACGCGAGTATGGCCTCGGACAAGCCTTCGACCGACTTGTCGCCCATCATCGCCTCGGAAAGGCCCACCTGGCCGGACTGGAGCCAGTCTTCGCGCGCGCGGGCCGATGCGGCCCGGCGCACCAAGACGAAGACGGCGATGGTCAGGATCGCGCCCAGCAGTCCCGACAGCACGCCGCTTGCCGTCGCCGTACGATAGGCCTGGTCCATCTCGGCCAGGCGCAGGTCGCGCAGCCGGTCCTCCTCGCGCCGCATGACGTCGAGTTGGCTGCGTATGGCGTCCATCTCCGTCTTGCCGCGATCGGTGGCCACGACCGCCATGGCGGCCTGGGCGTTCACCCGGCGTAGTTTGATCGTCTCGTCCAGTTCGGCGAGCTTGGCGTCGATGTGCCGCTCCAACTGGCGAATATTGGCCTGCTGGACGGGGTTGTCTGTGGTCAGCGATCTGGCCGCCTCAATGCGTGAGCCGGCGGCCGTGACCGCGCTCTGGTAAGGTTCCAGATAGCGGTCGTTGCCGGTTAGGAGATAGCCGCGTTGCCCGGTTTCGGCGTCTTGCGCGGTCGACAGCAGATCATCCAGCGCGATCAGCACCTGATGCGAGTGCAGGATCATCTGGTTGTTGTTGCGCAGCACCTGGATGTTCCGGAAGGCGATCGACCCGCTGATCAGGAAGAAGGCCAAAACCAGGACCATGCCTAGCATGGTCCAAAGATCTACGTCGGCCCGCGATCCGGCGCGACGAAAAGTGTTCTGGGGCATTGAACTCGAACGCCAGGCACGCCAACCGCGCGCAAGAAATGAAAAGGGGAGGGAAAAGTCGCTTGGGCGCGCCGGGAAATCGCGGGCGATCAACGCCTATGATGACGATCGTACGAAATTCATCTTTTCCCCCGGCGAACGCTGGCGTGCAAATGCGATGCTAAGGCAAAGGTTCCCATCGCACAGGTGAAATAAAATCGTCGAGAGAACCTCACCGCCAATCGGGCCTGGTTGGCGGCGCGGCGATATCCCTTTCGAACCGCTTCCGGACGCCGCACGAAGGCGCCAAGGCTTCACCACTGGTTCGGCCTCCAACCGGGAGGGGGAGTGAGGATCAACGCACCAGGAACGGGTTCGAGGCGAGCGACGTTTGGGCGGCTCAGTACTGCGCCGATTGGCGCTGGCCATTCTTTCGAGGACCTCATGCGCGGCGCACTCGGCGTTTTCATCGTTCAGCCCAATCCCGACAGCGGGTGGCGCCTGTCGAACGCCGACAGCGGTGAAGTCACATGCTTTGAAAGCGGTGGTCAGGCCGAGCGTCGTGCGATGGCGCTGGCCCGGCAGGCGCACGCCATGCATGGGGCCGGAGAAGTATGGGTTTATGACCGGTTGGAGCGATTGGTCGGACGCTGGTGCGTGGCGGCCGGCGGCGTGTCGCTCATCGAGCCTGAAAATACAGCCCAGGCTGCCTGAGCGCCGCGAGATGGCCGGCCCAAAAGGGGCGCGGCTTCGCCATGGATAGAGATCGTGGGCGGCGAGCGCTCATCCGCAAGAGGGAACGCCAGTCATTGCTGAGACTTCCTTCGAAGAGGAAAAAACATGCTGGTTACGAGGTAGAGATGAACGACCGGTCCGCTGCGTACTGGAGTCCACTGATGGGCGTGAACGTCTCACGAGTTCGCGCCTACCTGGCGGCGTTGAAGGCCGCTCGGCGCGCTGGAAGCTCACGCTGACCGCAGAGTGGAAGTCTGCAAGGACGAACCGGCGGGCTCGTTGGCGCAATAGCTCCTGCCGGAAGATATGGGCTCCAGCGACAACGTGCATGCGCCAGAGCCCAGTACAGAGGAGGACGGTCGCTCCTGGCGGATCGTGCGTCCTGCCTGCTGACGCCGCCCCGAAGGGGGAACAGAGCGGCGGATCGTCAAAGGTGATTTGACGTAGGATCAAACCCTGAACGGTAGCGCTTGTTCCCAATCGTTCGCGCCTTTCCGCTCTATGACGGTTTGAAGCCGCGCGGGCCCGATCGAGTGGACGCCTCCGTTGGAAGGGCCCGACTTTGGGCCAAGATCGTCACCAAGGGGGGAAGCGAAAGTGGCGCTCTGGCCCCGTCGGCCGCGAGGCGCCATTCGCGAGGCGTTCCGGTTCGCGAGGACCGATCGCGGCCTCTGGCGGCGGTGCGACCGTCCTGCTGGCGGGCGACGAGGGTTTAGCCGGGGCGGCCACGGCGGACATGCTCGCCGGATCGGTTTCATGGCCGTGAAGGCGGTCAACGCCGAGGCGGCGCCTGGATGGGACGAGCGGGCAAAGCCGCGCCTTGCGTTGTCTCCCGGGCGGCAAAGGCGATAGAGAAGGAGGCGACTTGGCGCGAAACCTGGATAAGCCTTGAACGAAGATGAGCTGGAGAGCCTTGCCGCGCGGTTGACCTGCCGCAAGGCCCATGCATCGGCGTTCAACCTTTTTGTCGTGTTCGCCCCAAGCCAGGTCACCATCGAGGGTGATGTTGTCGGTTGGTCGAGTTCGCCCGGCTATGTCCGCTACTTCTGCCCACGCTGCGGTTCCAGAGTCTTCGCCGAGAACGCCGGCGCGGACGAAACGCGCGAGTACGAAGTATCCCTTGGCCGCTTCGACGAGGCCGGCGTCTTTGTTCCGCAGTATGAGAGCTGGACCAGACATCGGGAGCCTTGGCTGGAGCCGCTGTGGGTTCCGCAGTCTGAAGCCAGCAGGCAGGGAGACTGAACGATCGCCGCCGCCCCGGCGCCCGTGCTTCGGACGGGTTACGCATGAGCGTGCGGGAAGCGCTAGGTCGTGGCGAGCGCCTTGCCGACCAGGTCGCGGGCCTCGGTCTGCACGGCCTTCAGGTGGTCGGGACCCAGGAACGATTCCGCATAGATCTTGTAGACGTCCTCGGTGCCGGAGGGGCGGGCGGCGAACCACGCGTTGCCGGTGGTGACCTTGAGGCCCCCGATCGCCTCGCCGTTGCCCGGGGCGGCGGTCAGGACGCTGGTGATCGTCTCGTCGGCCAGGACCTGGGCCGACACGTCCGACGGGCTGAGCGCGGCTAGGCGGGCCTTTTGCCGACGATCGGCCGGGGCGTCGATGCGGGCGTAGGAGGGCGCGCCGTACTGCTCGGCCAGGCCGGCATAGAGCTGGCTGGCGCTCTTGCCCGTGACGGCCTGGATCTCCGCCGCCAGCAGCGACAGCAGGATGCCGTCCTTGTCGGTCGTCCAGACCGAGCCGTCCTTGCGCAGGAACGCCGCGCCGGCCGACTCCTCGCCGCCGAACCCGACCGACCCGTCCAGCAGGCCAGGAACGAAGTGCTTGAACCCGACCGGCGTCTCCAGCAGGCGGCGGCCGAGCCCCGCCACGACCCGGTCGATCATCGAGGAGGACACCAGGGTCTTTCCGACGGCGACGCCAGCGTCCCACTGCGGACGGTGGGCGAAGAGGTAAGCGATGGCGACCGCCAGATAGTGGTTGGGGTTCATCAGGCCGCCGTCCGGCGTGACGATGCCGTGGCGGTCGGCGTCGGCGTCGTTGCCGACGGCGACGTCGAACCGCGTCTGGCCCTTCATCATCTCGATCAGGTTGGCCATGGCGCAGGGCGACGAGCAGTCCATGCGGATCTTGCCGTCGCTGTCGAGCGGCATGAAGGCCCACTGCGGATCGACCTTGTCGTTGACCACGGTCAGGTCCAGCCGATGGCGGTCGGCGATCTCGCCCCAGTAGGCGACGCTCGCCCCGCCCAGGGGATCGGCCCCGATCTTCACGCCGGCCGAGCGGATGGCGTCCAGGTCGAGGATGGAGGGCAGGTCGTCGATGTAGCGGCCGAGGAAGTCATGGCCCTTGGCCGCCGCCTTGGCGCGCTCGAACGGAACGCGGCGGACGTCGCGCAGCCCGCCTTCGAGAAGTTGGTTGGCCCGGGCTGCGACGGCCGAGGTGATCTCGCCGCCGGCGGGACCGCCGGATGGCGGGTTGTACTTGATGCCCCCGTCGCGCGGCGGGTTGTGCGACGGGGTCAGCAGAATGCCGTCGGCCTGGCCGGGGTGGGCGCGGTTGTGGGTCAGGATGGCGTGCGAGACGGCCGGAGTCGGCGTGAAGCCGTCGGCCGCGTCGATCAGGGCCTCGACGCCGTTGCCGGCCAGCACCTCGAGGACCGAGCGCCAGGCCGGCTCGGAGAGGGCGTGGGTGTCGCGGCCGACGAACACCGGCCCGTTGATCCCCTGGGCGGCGCGATGCTCGACGATGGCCTGGGTGATCGCCAGGACGTGGCCTTCGTTGAAGGCGCCGTCGGCGCTGGAGCCGCGGTGTCCCGAGGTGCCGAAGGCGACCCGCTGGCCGACGTCGCTCATGTCCGGCTGCCGATCGGCGTAGGCGCGGACCAGGGCGTCTACGTCGGTCAGGTCCTCGGCGCGCGCGCGGCGCCCAGCGTGTTCGTGCATGGATGTCCCCGAAAATGACTGGCGGCTAATATGCGCTGGCTTCGGATAGGTTCCTGCAAAGGGGCCGCCGACGCTTTCGTATCTGGCGGCGTGAAGTTCGCCGCTCCAATCGAAGGCAGCTGTCGCTGCGCAAAAGGCAGTTAAAGTCTGGCGGAACGTTGTGGCCAAGCTGGCGTTCAGCGACGCGGTCAATGTTTAGACGGGGTCTGCCATTTTCAAGCTCGAGGCCTTCACGCGCCTGGCCAGTCGCGATCTGCCCTGGGCGGTGCGACTGATCGGCGGCGCTCTAGCGGCGCTTCTGGCGCTCTGGCTGCATACTCTGACCGAGCGGGTCTGGCCCGGCGGAGCGCGCTTTGCGCTTCTCTTCCCTACGATCCTCCTGAGTTGTCTGGTCTTGGGCCGCGTGGGCGGCCTAAGCGCCCTTGCGACCGGACTGGTCGGGGTCTGGATGTTGATGATGCCGAGCCCGGGCGATCTTGCCCATGTCTCGTCAGGCGAACTCTCGGCGCTTTGTCTCTACGCGGCCTCGGGCCTGCTGGTTGTCGTAGTCACGAGGCCTAAAGAGCGATCAGCCGGCAGCTGCTGGCCGAACGTGATGGGGCCGCCCGCCGCAAGGCCGAGGAGGACGCCCGGTTCGTCGAGCTTTTCCGCAATGCGCCGGGCTTGGTGGCGATCTATCGAGGTCATGACCTCGTGGTGGCGTTCGCCAGCGCCGAGCTTGTCGAATTCCGGGGCCGCGGCGAGATATAGGACCGCTCCTATCGTCAGGTCGCGCCTGAAACAGCGCCAGCACTTTTCGCGCTGATGACCAGGGTCATGGACGGTGGCCAGCCCTATGTGGGGCGCCAGATGCGCACGCCCTTCCAAGCCCGTCCTGACGTCCCGCCGGAGGAGCGCTATTTCGACATTCTGCTTCGGCGGATCGAGCCTGCGTCCGATGGCCAGGCGCGGCTCTTCGTCCAGGCGCTCGATGTCACCGAGGCGGTCCTGACCAGCCAGGAGAACCAGAAGGCGGGAGCCCAGCTGCACGCTGTAATGGAGGAGATGCCGGTGGGGGAGGTGCTGCTCTCGCTCGAGACTCGCCAGGTCGTTCTTTACAACCGGGCCGCATCGCTCATCGTCGGCCACGACGTTCTGACCCGCTCGGCGGAACAATTTGGCGTTTATGGCGCCATGCACGCCGACGGCGCCCCGTTTGCTTCTGAGGACTATCCTGGGGCCCGCGCGCTTTCAGGCGAGACGATTGAGAAAGAGGAGCAGCTCTACCGCCGTCCTGATGGACGGATCGTGCGACTATCGGGGGATTGCAAGCGGGTCGCGGATGGAACCGGACGACCTCTGGCTGTCTGCACCTTCACCGACTTCACCGACCTGAGGCAGGCCCTCGACGCCAAGTCTTTGCTGGTCAATGAGCCCAATCATCGCGTCAAGAACACTCTGGCGACAGTTCAGGCCTTGGCGGGCCAGACCTTTTGCGGAGATGCGGCCCAGCCTGGGGCAAGAGAGGCGTTCGAGGGCCGCCTTTTGGCCCTGTCGCGCGCCCATAATGTCCTCACCCAGGCCGACTGGCGCACCGCCAGCCTGATGCGGATCATCCATGAGGCGATCGAACCTTTCGGCGCGGCGCGCTTCGCCGTTGGCGGGGAAGATGTCCAACTGCCGCCGCAGAAGGCGGTCGCCGTTGCGATGGCCTTGCATGAACTCGCCACCAATGCGGTCAAGTATGGTGTTCTGACACGCGAGCAGGGACGCGTGTCCATCGATTGTGAGGACGCTGATGGGCGCATGAGGCTGGAATGGCGCGAGCAGGGCGGGCCGCCCGTCGAAGAGCCCCGGCAGATCGGCTTCGGGATGCGGCTGCTGACCCGCGCCCTGGATCGTGACGTGGACGGCGGCATAGACGTCACCTTCGCTCCTACGGGCGTGACGTGCGTCATCAGGGGTCTATGAGCGCTAGGATGTGATGAAATCCGTTCTCGCCGACGTCGGCCTCCACGCAACCCGGCTCGCCGCGCGCGGTTTCTTTCGCCGCGAGGGAAGCCAGTCGACGCGTTCGGGATTGTCTTCTTATGACAAAGGAGGATGCCGATGACCAAACAGGATCAGGCCAGGCCACAAGAGCAACAGCCGCAGGCGACGCAGCCAGGCGGCCTGGAGGCGCCGCCGCATCCGGCTCTTGATCCAAACCAGAAGACGGACGCCACCCACGACCCTACGGCCGGAGATCCAGGCAATGGGGCCGATTAGGCCAGCGCTTTCCTAACTCACGACCCGAAGCGGCGGCACGCGGTAGGCGGGAACGAGCGCCATGGGTTCAGCCTGACCTCCGTCGGCCGCGAGCCAGCGCGCCAGCCGGCGTAGCGCCACCGGGGCAAGGAGCGTCAGACCGTCCTTGCTGGCGACGATGTGAGGGGTCTCGTCGGGCCGAACGTCCACTTCGATATCGAGCGCGCGGACCGCTCCGGTCCCAAGCCGCTCGATGCTCGTGGGACCCAGACGCTCGGCGCGATCCAGCACCAGACGAAGAGGGGCGTAGCCGGCGCCGCGCAGAGCGGCGAGCGCCAGATAGAGCTTCTCTTCGTAGTCGATTTCGAACTTGGCCATGGCGCCCCTCCCCAGAAGCCAGGCCATGGACGCGCCGAACGCGAGTCCTGTCAACATGACGCGGGCGCGACCAAGGGTCTCATTCGATCGCCCACCAGAACGGCGAACCGTTGGTGAGGCGCGAGATCTGTCGGCCGTCCGGCAAGGCGGCGTCGCGCCACCAGGTCTCATCCACCACCGGCGCGTTGCGAGCGATGCAGGCGTCGGCGCAGCCTATAGCCGCAACGACAAGCAGACGGCGCTCGCCCGCGGTGCGCTCGAAAACCACGGCGTTATCGGAGACGGGGCGCTTGATCTCCAGCGGCGAGATGGCCGCCGCGAACAGGTCCGGATGGTCGCGCCGGGCCTTTAGCAGGTCTCGGATGAGCGCCTGTTTGGTCGCGCCCGCGCGCCAGTCTCCATCGCCTTCATGATCGAGCATCGCGTGACGCTGGTCGTAATCGACAGGTCGGCGATTGTCGGGGTCGACGAGGCTGAAATCCCAGAACTCGGTTCCCTGGTAGAAGTCGGGCACGCCCGCCAAGGTGAGTTTCAGGCCGGTCTGGACGAGACTGTTGGCGACGCCGGCGGGCGCGATCTGGGTGACGAAGAGGTGAGCGTCCTGCCGGAAAGCGCCGTCGCCGTCGACCAGCAGCCGGCGAAGATAGCTTTCGCTGGCGGCCTCGTAGGTCTCGTCCTGCACCGTCCAAGACGTCCGCAGCTTGGCCTCGCGCAGCGCCTTTCGCTGCCAGCCGCCCAGACGCTCGGCGAAGGCGGACATCGCCTTTGCGTCCGCCGGCTCGAGGTCCAGCGGCCAGGCGCCGACGATCATCTGGTGCAGCATGTGCGCATCGCCCGGATCGACGCCTTCAAGCGGCGTCAGCGACAGCCACGCCCTGGCCCGCTGCGCCCACAGCGCGGCAATCTCGCTGAGCACCGCCAGCCGGGCGCGCACGTCCTCCCCCCGCTTGTGATCGTGCGTCGCCGTCGCCAGCATACTGGATGGGAACGCTGCTCCCCGCTGTGTCGCCTGCCGTAGAAACAGCGCCGGAGACATCGAGAGCCGGGCCGGATCGAAGCCGACATCGTTGCGCGAGAGCAGCCGGCCGTAGCGATAGAAGGCGGTGTCCTCTACAGCTTTCGCGGCGACGGGCGCCGAGAGCTGCTCGAGGCGCCGCACGGCGTCGGTCCGAAGGTCGGCGGGAACCTCGCCTTCGCCGCGGAGCCAGGCGGCGATCTGATCCAGCGCCAGGCTCGACGCCGGCTGCGCCGCCTTGGCGCTGGCCAGGGCCTTGAGGGGCGGCTGTCGGGTGTCGGCAGCGTAGGTGCGGTAGTTTCTGGAGGCCTCGACCAAGCTCGCCAGGGCCCGGCGAAGGGCGGGAAGAGGCAGGTCCCGCGTCGCGACGTTCCAGCGCGCCAGCCGGTGGAAGGCCATGGCCGCCGCGTCCAGCTGGCCGGCGAACCCGCCCGAGAGGATCTCGCGTCTGGCGTCGAGCTCCTCGGCCTCGAAATCGGCCGGACGTCCGCTTATCTGTCGCCAAAGACTGGCCAGGGGACCAGCGCCCTTGGGATCGTGTTGCAGCGCCGACAGATCGTTCATGACCTCGTAGCCGGTGGTTCCGTCCGCGCCCCAGTCGGCGGCCAGGCGCTCGTCCGCGCCAAGTATCTTTTCGACCACCAGCCAGGCCTCGCGGGCTGGATCAGCCGTGATCAGCGCCTCGCGCAGTCGCCGGCAGTAGGCCGGCGGGTCGGCCAGGCCGTCGACATGGTCCACCCGCAGACCGTCGATCAGCCCTTCGCGATAGAGGCGCAGGGGCAGGGCATGCACCGCCTCGAAGACGACCGGATCTTCGATACGTAGCCCGGCCAGCTCAGTGATGTCGAAGAAACGCCGCCAGTTGATCGCGTCGCCAGCCGTCCGCCACCAGGCCAGGCGGTAGTGCTGACGCTCCAAAAGATCGTGCAACCGCGCCAGCCCGTTCTCGGTTGCTGGATCGTAGGCGGCGGCCAGGCGGAAAGGATCGACGTCCTCTATCCGCGAGGCGTCCGCGGCGGCAAGAACCTCGGCGTAGTCGCAGCGGCGCAGCGGGAAGCGGTGGGCGCCATGAGCCAGGACGGAGAGGCGATCGGGCTCGATGTCCAGTTGGATGGCCCCCGCGGCGAGAGCCTCGGCGTAGGGGGCTCCGAGGAACGGAGCGAGCAGCTTTCCTGCCAGGTCGGGATCGGCCGGCGCCCAATCGATGTCGAACATCCGGGCGAAGGGGCTGGCCGGGCCGTTCTCCAGGACATCCAGCCACCATGCGTTGTCGCCGCCGCCGACAGCCAGATGATTGGGCACGATGTCGAGGACGACGCCCAGGCCCTGGGCCCGCAGCGCCTCAACCATGTCGCGAAAGCCCTGTTCGCCGCCCAGTGCTGGATTGATCTTGAGGGGATCCACCACGTCGTAGCCATGGGCGGAGCCTGCTCGGGCTGTGGCGATCGGCGAGGCATAGATGTGACTCACCCCCAGTCTGGCCCAGTAAGGCGCCAAAGCCGCCGCGTTCGAGAAGGTGAAGCCGGCGTGAAACTGCACGCGATAGGTCGCTGAGGGGATCATCGGGGTCTCTGAGCGTTCAGGCGGGCGATCCGGCTGGCGACGACGGGATTGGCCAGGAGCGCCTCGCTCGCCACCGGCAGTCGCCGGCGCCAATTGGGATGAACATCGACGACGCCGGGCAGGTTGGGCTGCTCTTCCAGGCCCAACACATCCTCGATCGGGATCAGCGCCAACTCGCAGGCGCTCGCCCCGACAATCGCCATCGCGGCTTCGACGGAGGGATCAGGGTTGTGCGGCGAGGGAACGGGGCCCTGGGCCAGGTCGGATTGCGAGGCCATCGTCCAAAGCGCGGCCCGGTCGTCAACGCGCTCGACACGTTCGGCCTGGCGGTCGCCGGGCGCATTCAGGCGCTCGCGCCACTCGATGTCGCGTCCGCGCCACCAGCCGGCGACCGGCGGCAGGTCGTGGGTGCTGGTCATGGCCACGGCGCGCCGGTCCCAGTTTTCAGGTGGAATGAAGGCCCCGGTCTCCTCGCGCTCGAAAGGCAAGACCCGCATGCCCAGCAGCCCATGCTCGTCGAGGGCTTCGCGCAGACCTGGCGGCACGACGCCCAGATCCTCGCCGATGATCACCGCTCCGGCCCGGCGCGACTCCATGGCGATGAGCGCCAGCAGATCATCGATGGGATAGCGCAGATAGGCGCCCTGGTCGGGGGATGCTCCATCCGGGATCACCCACAGCCGCCCCAAGCCCAGGGCGTGGTCGATACGGACCCCGCCGGCGTGCCGCAACGCCGTGCGCAAGGTGTCGAGGAAGGGTTGGTAGCCGGCGGCTCGAAGGGCGTCGGGAGCAAAGCTGGTCAAACCCCAGCCTTGTCCGGCCGCCTGAAAGGCGTCAGGCGGAGCGCCCAGAGTCAGGCCGAGCATCAGCTCCTGGGGCCGTCTCCAAGCGTGCGAGCCGCCGGGGTCGAGGCCGACGGCGAGGTCCGAGACCAGTCCTATGCCCATGCCGGCGCCTTTGGCCGAGGCCTGAGCCTGCTGCAGGCCAAGGTCGGCCAGCCATTGTGCGAACAGAAAAAAGCCGACCCTGTCGCCAAGACCAAGCTGCTCCACGACGGCCTCGGCGTGGGCGACGTCCTTGTACGCCTCGGGCCAGCGGCGCCAGCCGCCCGCGCCGAAGATATGCGCCAGGCGCTCCTCGAGCGCCTCAAAGATCGCGTGGCGACGAAGTTCCTGGCCGCCAACCGCGACGAAGTCCGTAAATCGCTGCTCGCCGGCGAAGGCGTGATAGGCAGCGTTCAGCCTGGCGAGCTTGGCGGCCGCCGACTGCGGCCAATCGATCAGCTCAGGCCCGCCCCGAGCTGCGGGGGCCGCGCCGAGGGCCGCGGGATCTGCATAGAGAATATTGAGGTGGTCGCGGCTCGACGGTGAGTAGGGACTGCAGCGCTGTGGCGCGCTGGGAAAAAGCGCATGGGTCGGGCTGATCGCCAGGGCGTCGGCGCCGGCTTGGCCGGCCGCGCGGGCGAGGACGGCCAGGGCGCTGAAGTCGCCGAAGGTCCCATGCTCACGTAAGCCGTAGAGTTGGGTGGTCAGTCCCCAGGCGTCGCGGCCCAACAGATCGCGTGGCGTCAGGCAGCGGGGGGGACAGACCGCCAGCTCCAGCGTGCGGTCGTCCAGCTCGAGGCGATGATACCCTGGTTCGGAGACGCTCAGGGTCAGATCATCGGCGTCTGAGGCGGCGTCCCGGGTGCGTCCGTCCTCCAGGATAACACGACCCCGGCGGGCGCCTGCAAACCTGATCGGCGTATCGACCCGCCCGATCAGCAGCTTCGGGGACGATCGTTCTCGAATGGCCGCCAGGGCGTGACTGGGCGAGGCGACATCGTGGCCGAGCGCAACCAGCACCGCTCGAATAGTGTCCAGTTCGACCCGACGGTCGCGGCCGTTGAAATCGGTCCATTCGACCAGCACGCCCGCCGCGTCCGCCAGCGCCAACAGCGCGGTGTCGCTCATGGTTCTTGCGCCAGCCAGGCGGCGAACGAAGCCGGCGGTATCTGGCCGTTCAGCTGCCGATCGCCCACCACGACGAGTGGAGGTCCAGCCGGGGCGGGGCAGAGTGGCGCGGCGACCTCGCCAAGATTGACGGCCACTGTGTAGGTCTTGCTGCCCAGGCGCCAGGCGGCTTGTACGGACTTGGCGCCAATCGCGCATGCGCCAAGGCTGCTTGCGCCGTCGATGTGGGGCGCCAGATTATCGCGCCGCAGGCGCAGCAGGGTTGCGATCAGTTGACGCCAGCTTTCGGCGTCCGGGCCGGGCGATGGACGCGAGGCCTCGAAGGTCGGGGCGGCGTTGGGGTCTGGAATGGCCGCTCTGGCCTGCGGATCAGCGAAGGCTGGAAACTTGGCGAATTCGCGCCGACGGCCCTCGCGCACGGCGTCGGCCAAATCGTCGTGGAAATCGGTGAAGAACAGGAACGGGGTTTCCGAGCCGCTCTCCTCGCCCATGAACAGCATGGGGATTTGCGGCGACATCAAAAGGAGCGCCATAGCCGCCCTCAGGCGTTCGGGAGCAACCAGCGTCGTCAGCCGCTGGCCGAGCGCCCGGTTGCCGACCTGGTCGTGGTTCTGCAGAAAATTGACGAAGGCGGTCGGCGGCAGATGCCGGCTGGGCGCGCCCCGCGGCCTGCCGTCGTGATTGGGCGAACCCTCGCCCTGGTAGATGAAGCCTTCCGCCAGGCTGCGAGCCAGACGCTCGGCGGGCCGATCGGCGAAGTCCTGGTAGTAGCTGCTGGTCTCGTCCGTCAGCAGAACATGCATTACGTTGTGAAAATCATCGTTCCACTGAGCGTCATAGCCGCCCGACAACCGGTCAGGGTCGTTGCCCTCATTCTCCAGTACGAGATGGATGTGGCGGTCTGGACAACGGGCGCGCACCTCCGCGGCGAGCCTGTCTAGAAAGTGGTTGTCTGCGATCGCGTGCACGGCGTCGAAGCGCAACCCATCGAAACGGAAGGTCTCCAGCCAATAGAGGGCGTTTTCGATGAAGAACCGCGCCACGGGTTCCTCGCCAAAAGCGATGGCCGGTCCCCACGGGGTGTGACGCGCTTCGTCGAAAAAGGACTTTGCGTAGGCCGGCAGGTAGTTACCGTCGGGGCCAAAGTGGTTGTAGACCACGTCGAGCAGCACCATCATCCCCAGGCCGTGGGCCGCATCGACCAGGGCCTTCAGGTCGTCCGGCGAGCCATAGGCGCCGGCGGGGGCGTAAGGCAGGACGCCGTCATAGCCCCAGTTGCGCGACCCCGAAAAGCTGTTCACCGGCATCAGTTGCAACGTCGTGATCCCTAGGCCCGAAAGCGCGGGCAGCCGGTCGGTTACACCGGCGAAACCGCCCAGCAGGCCGGGGTGAACTTCATAGATCACTGCGTCCGACCAGGCCCGGCCAAGCCACTCGGGATTGCGCCACGCATATCCTTCAGGGCTGACCAGGACGCTCCAGCCGTGCACGTCGTCGGCCTGGGCGCGAGCCGCCGGATCAGGCACGACGAGGTCGTTGTTGATCCGAAACCGGTACTTCTGCCCGTCGGCAGCTTCAGTCTCGTAGTCGAACCAGCCATCAGCCAGCCGGTTCATGACGAAGACGCCTTGCCCGTCGAGGTCCACGGCGACGCGCTCCTGCCCCGGCGCCCAGAGGCGCAAGCGGACACGCCCATCGCCAAGCCAGGCGGGTCCGTGATTCATCGTGCTTCCCCGACCCCGCGCAGAATGACCGCCGCACCGCCTGGTAGGTCGAGCATCTCGCCGACAGGGGCGGGTTCGGCGTCAGGGTCGGCGCTGTCGATGAGCCGCTCGAAAGTCAAACCTTCAGTCGGAAGCACGAAGGTGAGGGCTTCGCCAGCGCCGTTCATCGCCAGGGCGATCAGTTCCAGCGATCCGTCGGCAAGTCGGCGGGCGCGGCGCATCAGGAGGGCGCGGCCCTCCGGATTGCGCCAGTCGTCCTCCGACAATGGCTGGCCGCGCTCATCGAACCATTCGATGTCGAGAACGCCGGGCGCGGCTTCGTCCTGGCCGTAGAGGAAGGAGCCGGACCGCAGCAGAGGGTGGGCCTTGCGAAGCGCGATAAGCTTGGCGGTGAAGTCGACCAACGCCTGACCGGACTGTTTGGCCGCCTGATCCCAGTCAAACCAGCTGATCTCGTTGTCCTGGCAGTAGGCGTTGTTGTTGCCGTTCTGGGTGCGGCCAAACTCGTCGCCGCCCAGCAACATGGGAGTGCCGAGCGAGGCCATCAGCGTCGTCAGCATCGAGCGGCGCACTCGGTCGCGCTGGTTCTGAATGATCGGATCGTCGGTCGAACCTTCGGCGCCCCAGCCGCGCGAATAGTTTTCGCTGTGCCCGTCCTGGCCGTTCTCGCCGTTGGCTTCGTTGTGCCGGCCATCGTAGCTCACCACGTCGTTGAGGGTCATGCCATCATGTGCGGTCAGCATGTTGATGCTGGCCCAGGGGCGGCGGGCGCGTCGATCGAAAAGGTCGCCCGAGCCCGAGAGCCGCGCGGCCAGATCCGGCCGTTGGCCCGCGTCGCCGCGCCAGAAGCGCCGGGTGGTGTCGCGGAACTTGTCGTTCCATTCGGCGAAGCTGGGTGGATGGTGGCCCAGCTGGTAGCCGCCTGGACCGATGTCCCATGGCTCGGAAATGAGCTTCAGCCGGCCCAGCACAGGATCCTGGCGCAGGACGTCGAAGAAGGCCGCCCCAGGCGAGAACCCTGCGTCGCCCTCGCGGCCAAGCGTCACGCCCAGATCGAAACGGAAGCCGTCGACACGGAAGGACTGGGCCCAGTAGCGCAGCGAATCCGCCACCATCTGGATGACCCGGGCCGAGGCCATGTTCAGCGAATTGCCGGTGCCCGTGTCATTGATGCAGTGGCGCGGGTTGTCGGCGACCAAGCGGTAGTAGGTGGCGTTGTCGAGACCGCGCAGGGACAGGGTCGGACCCATCTCGCTGCCTTCGGCGGTGTGGTTGTAGACGACGTCGAGGATGACCTCGATGCCGCTGGCGTGCAGTCGGCGCACGGCCAGGCGGAATTCATCGTGGCTGCCGCTGGCGAGATACCGCGCTTCGGGCGCGAAAAAGGCCAGGGTGTTGTAGCCCCAGTAGTTGGACAGGCCGCGCTCCTGCAGGAAGCGATCCTGGGTGAAGGCGTGGACCGGCAGCAGTTCCAGCGCCGTGACGCCCAGGCGCTTGAGGTGTTCGATGACCTTGGGGTGGGAGAGGGCCGCGAAGGTGCCGCGATCCTTGGGGCCGACCTCTTCGAGCAGGGCGGTCAGGCCCTTGACGTGGGCCTCGTAGATCACCGTCTCCGACCAGGGCGTGTTGGGCCGGCGATCGCCTTCCCAGTCGAAGGCGTCGGCGGTGACGACCGACTTGGGCATGGCCGGGGCGCTGTCGCGACGATCGAAGGAAAGATCCGCGCGCGGCGAGCCGACATGGTAGCCGTGCAGGGCGTCGGTCCAGCGAAGCTGACCGGCCAGGCGGCGGGCGTAGGGGTCCAGCAATAGCTTGTTGGGATTGAACCGGTGGCCCTGTTCGGGCGCGTAGGGGCCATAGGCGCGAAAGCCATAAAGCTGGCCAGGGCGCGCGTCGGGCAGATAGCCGTGCCAGACCTCGTCGGTGCACTCGGGCAGGGGATAGCGGGCCAGTTCCTTTCGGCCCGATGGGTCGAAGAGGCAAAGATCAATGCGCTCGGCGTTGGCTGAGAACACCGCGAAATTGACGCCAAGACCATCGAAAGTGGCGCCCAGGGGATAGGGCGATCCGGCGTCCAGGCGTTCGGGCGAGGGGGTCAAGCGCTAGGTCCTTCGTAACGGAGATAGACAGCGGCCAGCGGCGGCAAGGTCAGGTCCAGGGCCGGGCCGTCGGGATTGGGAAAGGCGCTCGCCCCGCCTTGGTTGCCAAGGTCGCCGCCGCCATAGACGGCCGCGTCGGTGTTGAGGATCTCGGTCCAGCGGCCTTCCAGCGGAACGCGCACTCGCCGCATCTGCGGCTCGGGCGTCATGTTGACGGCCACGATCAAGGGCGCGCCGCCATGGAAGGAGCGGCGCTCGAAGACAAAGACGCCGTCGCGATCGTGGTTCTCGGCGATCCAGCCAAAACCGCGCGCATCCGCGTCAGTGTGATGCAGAGCGCCTTCCTGGCGATAGATACGGTTGAGATCGCCGACCAGGCTCTGCAGCCCGGCGTGCTCAGGCGTCTCGAGCAAGGCCCAATCGAGCTCGCCGTCGTGGTCCCATTCGCGCCACTGGCCGATCTCGCCGCCCATGAACAGCAGCTTCTTGCCAGGATGGGCCCACATCAGCGCCAGGAGCGCACGTAGGTTGGCGAACTGGCGCCAGCGGTCGCCCGGCATCTTCGACAGCAGCGAGCCCTTGCCGTGGACGACCTCGTCATGGCTAAGCGGCAGGACGAAGCCCTCGGTGAAGGCGTAGGTGAGGCCAAAGGCCAGGTCTCCGCCGTGCCAGCCGCGATGGACCGGATCACGATGCATGTAGCGCAGGGTGTCGTTCATCCACCCCATGTTCCATTTGTACGAGAAGCCAAGACCGCCCTGATCGACAGGCGCGGTCACGCCCGGCCAGGCGGTCGACTCCTCGGCGATGGTGATGGCGCTTGGGAAGTGCTCGCTGACCGCCGCATTGAGGCGACGCAGGAAGGCTATGGATTCCAGGTTCTCGCGCCCGCCATGGACATTGGGCGTCCACTCGCCGGCCTTACGGCTGTAATCGCGGTAGAGCATCGAGGCCACCGCATCGACACGCAAGCCGTCGATGTGGAAGCGATCCAGCCAGTAAAGGGCCGAGGCCACCAGGAAGCTGGCGACCTCGTCTCGGCCCAGATTGTAGATCAGGGTGTTCCAGTCCGGGTGAAAGCCCTCACGCGGATCGGCATGTTCGTAGAGGGCCGTGCCGTCGAAGCGCTCCAGCCCGTGGGCGTCGCTGGGAAAATGGGCCGGGACCCAGTCGAGAATGACGCCCAGTCCCGCCTGATGGCAGCGATCGACGAAGCGGGCCAGTCCCTCGGGCGCGCCATAGCGTGCGGAAGGCGCGAACTGCCCGAGCGGCTGGTAGCCCCAGGAGCCGCCAAACGGATGCTCCATGATCGGCATCAGCTGAACATGGGTGAAGTCGAGGCCGGCGACGTAGGGGATCAGGTGGTCGGCCAGGGCGTCCCAGTCGTGACATTGGTGACCGTCCCAGGGGCGTCGCCAGGATCCGGCGTGGACCTCGTAAATCGAGATCGCCGCGCCGGCGTGATGGCGGGCGGCGCGGTCGGCCATCCAGCCGTCGTCCCCCCAGGCATGGTCGAGTAAGGGCGCGACGATCGAGGCGGTGGCCGGCGGGATCTCGGTGGCGCGAGCGAGGGGGTCGGCCTTGCGGCGCACGGACCCGTCGGCGCCCTCGACATCGAACTTGTAGCGCGCGCCAGCGGCGAGGCGCGGAATGAAAATCTCCCAGACGCCCGCCTCATGGCGCAGGCGCATGGGATAGCGCTCCCCGTCCCAGCTGTTGAAGTCGCCTACTAGGCTCACCCGCCGGGCGTTGGGCGCCCAAACGCTGAACGCCACGCCCTCGACGCCTTCAAGCGCGCGGGGGACGGCGCCGAGCCGATCGGCCATGCCGGTGACCTCGCCCCGTATGATCGCGGTCAGGTCGGCCTCTGAGAGCACCGGACCAAAGCTATAGACGTCCTCGGTTTCCCAAGCGCTGTCGGGCCACAGCACGCGCAGGGCGTAGTCTGCGGTCGGCTTGATTTCGCCGACGAAGAGGCCCGGCGAGGCCTCCTGGAGGCGGCCAAGGCGTCGGCGGCTCTTGCGAGAGATGACTTCGACACCCGCCGCGCCGGGCTGAAAGGTGCGCACAACGTCCCCGTGGCGTCCAAGGTAGCCGAACGGATCGGACGCCCAGGACACCGCACTCTCCAACCCCACCCGACATCTCCAAATTGCTGCGAGTGCACAACGATCAGGCGATCAATCTGTGCCGGGAGCCATCAAAAAATATTCCCGGAACCCTTGCTCTCTCCCGTTGTTTCCGAGGCATCTCAGGGAGTAGCGGCGATGGCGTTCGGGGCTTGGCAGAGTTTATTGTGCAGTTGCGAGGAGGCGCATCAGGGGCCTGAATTCGGCGCCGTCAGATGAGCGCCGCCAGCATCCTTTCGGTCGCCGCGGAGATTTTCCCCCTGATCAAGACCGGCGGCCTGGCCGACGTCGTCGGGGCGCTGCCGCTGGCTCTGGCGCGCGAGGGGGTCAAGGTCGTGACCCTGATCCCCGGCTATCCGGCTGTGAAAGCCGCGCTGGAAACGCCCAACATGGTACACCGTTTCGCCAGCCTGATGGGCGCGCCGGCCCGGCTGCTGCGTGCGAGGGCGGGCGCTCTGGACCTCCTGGTGATCGACGCGCCTCACCTCTATGATCGACCCGGCAATCCCTATCTGCAGGCGCCGGGAGTCGAATGGCCTGACAACGGTCAGCGCTTTGCCGCCCTGGCCAAGGTCGCCGCCGAAATCGGCCTGGGCCTCCTGGCTGACTACCGCCCCGATGTGATCCAGGCTCACGACTGGCACGCCGGCCTGACGCCTGCCTATCTCCACTATGCGCAGAAAGAACGCCGGCTCCGGGCGCCGCCGGTCGTCCTATCAATCCACAATCTGGCCTTTCAGGGACTGTTCCCGGCAAGCCTGCGGACCAAGCTCGGGCTGCCGGCGGAGGCCATGGCCATCGACGGCGTCGAATACTGGGGCGACGTCGGCTTTCTCAAAGCCGGCATCCAGTTCGCCGATCAGGTCACCACCGTCTCTCCAAGCTACGCGGCGGAGATCACCACCGAAGAGGGCGGCATGGGCCTGGGCGGGCTCTTGAAGACCCGCGCCAAATCGCTGGTCGGCATCCTCAATGGCATCGACGCGGACGTCTGGAACCCTGAGACCGACACCGACATCAGCGCTCGCTATACGGCAGAGACGCTCGAACGTCGCGCCATCAACAAGCTGGCTCTTCAAGCCAAATTTGGCCTTCGTCCGGACGCCGAAGCCCCGCTCTTTGGCATCCTCAGCCGGCTCACCGACCAGAAGGGCGTCGATCTGCTGCTGGGCGCCCTGCCGGTGCTGTTTGCCGAGGGCGCCCAGCTGATCGTCTGCGGCCAGGGCGAGCCGCGGTACGAGGCCGCGTTCTCGCAGGCCGCCGAGCGCTATCCCGGCGCCATGGGCAGGTTCCTGGGCTACCGGGAAGACCTCGCCCATCTCATCCAGGCTGGCGCTGACGCGATCCTGGCGCCGTCGCGTTTCGAGCCCTGCGGCCTCACCCAGCTTTGCGCCATGCGGTATGGGGCCGTCCCGGTCGTCTCGCGCACCGGTGGGTTGTCAGACACCATCATCGACGCCAACACAGCCGGGATCGCCCGTTCGGCCGCCACCGGCGTACAGTTCGCGCCGGCCACCCAGGACATGCTTGAAGACGCCATCCGCCGAACCTGCGCTCTTTACCGCGATCCGGTCAGCTGGCGGCGCGTCCAGCTCAACGCCATGGCCTCCGATAGCTCCTGGCGCGTGTCGGCCGCCGAATACGCCGCGCTTTTCGCGCGCCTTGCGGCGCGGCCTCTCCGCGCTCCAGCCCACGATGTGACCACCACGGCGCTGGTGTCGATCGCGCCGGCGAGCCCCAGCGAGCCACGCAGCTTTGCCGCCTACGAGGCCGGTGAGCCCGGCTCCCCCGGGCCAGCGCCCCGACGGGCTACAACCCGCCGGACATCGCCCAGAAGCACGGCGACGGCCCCGAGCCTGCGTCGGGTTGAAGAACGATGATCGTCGCCGAACTGATCAAGCTGCTGCAGGAGTGCCACCCCCAAGCCGTGGTGCTGATCCCGGCCGACCCGTCCATGGGGCAGGCGTTCGAAAAACTGGCCGATGTGGCCAGGATCGACGCCAGCCAGTTCCCCGACGGGCCAGCGGCGCAAGGCGGCGTGGTCCGGCTCTCGAGCTTTCCCGTCGATCTGCTGATCAGCAGTTTCGGCCTCGCCGAGCAGGCTGGCAGATAGGAGCCTTAAGGCGGACTGGAGCGACCTTGGGGCTTTCCTGCCGCGGTCAGGTGAAGTTGATCCACTCCGGTTCGCGCACAAAGGCGTGCCGAGGCAAGCCGGTCATCGACCGAAGCCGCCGAAGATCCAGCAGGTTGATCGTGCGCACGCCGCGCTGGATGAGGCCAGCGCACTCCATCGCGCCGAATTTTCGGCTGACATGGACAGGACTAAGGCCCACAAGATCTCCGACCTGGCCCTGGGTCAGCGGGAAAGGCATGGTTCCTTGCTCGGCCAGGCCAAGCGCGCCCAAGCGGTCGAAGAGTTCGACCAGCATGCCGGCGATGCGCACCGATCCGTCGGTCTGTCCCATCAGAGCCAGGGCCTCCATCAGTGTTAAGCGCTCGCGCTGGGCGCCTAGGAAATGCGCCGCCGCGATGCGCGGGAAACGCGCCAACACCCCCATCAGGTCGCCGCGCGACACCGGTCGCACCGTGATCGGGGTGAGCGCCGTCAGGCATTCGGCCGTCCGGGTCACACAAAGGCTTGGCGTCCCTAGGACATCGCGCGGCAGGTGGATCTTGACCGTCTGCTGTCGACCGGAAGCGACCGTGATCGACGACGCCACCCAGCCGTCGACGAGCAGGAAGAGGTGTGTCGGCTCGGTTCCGTCGCGCTTGAGCACATGGTCTCGCGGGAGATGCTGGGCGGGACCCAAGATGGCCGCCAGCGCCGCACGTTCGGCGCCGCTAAGATCGAACACTTCGTCAAGGTGTCCCCCTCGGCGCCCGGGTGCGCCGGCCCGCGCCGCTGCTTGCTCATCCATGGGCCCCGGATCGCCAAGAACCCAAGGTCGCGCATTATCCTGGGTTATGGTTTGTGACGATCGATCAGCAAGGTTGCCGCGCACCGCTGCGCCATGCCGCCATACTGAGCCTCGTCGCGCCGATCTAGCCTGAAGCCGGTTCTCATTTTCCAGCCGGAGAAGGCGGCCTTGCCGTATCGCTTTGCCGCTGAGCGGACCCACACCAGCCCAAAGCGTGGGCTGGCCGGCCGAGATCTTCGCAGGCGAGCGGTCCGGACGAGGCTTGGGAAGGTGGAATACCGCTCCGATCGGACCCTGGCGTTTCGATCGCCAGCGGCTCGAAATCACCTCAATATCGCCCTGGCGCCGACGGCGCGGCGGCCCGGCACCGCCCTCGGCAGACGTCTGCGGCATCCAAGTTCTCGAGTTTTGCGCCTGTCTCGGGGGGCAGGCGAAATTCCCCTTCGGCGGCTGAAACCGATTGCGGCGCCGCGCGATCCTATCAAATGATCATTATCGTCGCGCGGTCGAGGGCAGGCTTCGGCGTCTTGTTGGGGAGCGACCTTGTCGAGGAATTCGACGAGGTGGATGTGGCGAGGGCCTGCGCGGCGAGACTATGCGAGGAGGCCCGCGCGCGAGGCGAAAGCTTCAGCTGGGTCGATGTCAGCCAGGCGTCCGCGCCGCTGGCGATGGGCCGAAAGCCGTGAGACCATAGGCGCACGAGGCAGGAGAGCCTGGCGAGTTGGAGCGCCTGCTGGTCCTGGCTCGCGCGGATGACTTGGCGATGAAGTTCGATTTGGCGTGACGGGCGTTGAGTGGCCCGGCCAGCCAGCGCGCCCACCCGCTCCTTGAGCGGTAAGTGTATGAGCCTGCCGCCGCGGCCCGGGCGAGCCCGCGGCGAGCATGGTTCGGCCATTCTTCCGAGCGCTGGAAAAGGGTGGGCCGTGGCTAAGCTTTCGCCCCTACCGCGTGCGGATCAGCCGCCGCCTTACAGATCGACCTTGGCGTTGTCGCCCATTTGCGGGGCCGCGCCGGTCACCGCCGCCAGGACCATCTTGACCAGCGCCACGGCCTTGCCGGGGCTGTCCCAGAGCTCACCTTGGTCGGGGGTGAAGGTGATCAGGCGGATGGAGGGGTCGCTGGCGTCCTCCCACCAGGCCTTGTCGAAGTCGGACCACAGCGCCGCGATCTTTTCGCGCTCGTTGCTGAGACGCGCCGAACCGACCATCACGACGTATTTGTAATGGCTGTTGTCGGCCCAGGCGCAGGAAACGGCGGGGAAGTGCTCGACCTGGTCGTTCTTGCCGCCTTCGACATCGACGAGGAAATAGACGGCGTGCTCGTCGCGGCGCACCCGTGCCGAAAGCGGCCGGCTGTGCTGCTGCTCGCCGTCCCAGGTGGTGAACATCGCGATGTCGATCTTCTCGGCCAGCTCCCAGATCCGGTCGGCGACCTCTTGGGGCGGCTTGGGATTGTCGTCGCTGCGTTCCTTGGTCATCGAAGGCCCTCTAGATGTGAACAAAGCCAACGCGCCGGTGCGCGGCTGTGTTGCAGGCTTAGGGACAAGTGCGGCCGGCCCGGCAATCATCCAGCGGGCGGCGGCAAGGCCGCGGGACAGTTGAGGCGATCGCCTCTAGCCGCTCAGCGCGCAAAGCAAGGCGTGGACCAGCGCGCGGCGCTCGACCTCGCTGTCGCTGGCCTTGGCTACGACGAGCTTGTCCTCGCGGACCGTCAGAACCTCGCGCCACCGCGACAGGGCGGTCATGGCCTCTGCCGGCGAAGCGCTGGCCGGGGTGAGCGACACCCCCTTGGGGCCGGCGCGCACCTGACGCACCCCCGCGCTTTTGGCCAGGCGCCGCAGGCGCGCGTCGTCAAGCAGTGTGCCGACCGGCGGGGGGAGGGCGCCGAAGCGATCCTCCAGCTCTTCCTCGAAAGCGTCGATCTGGACTTGGTCTTCCATTCTCGCCAGTCGGGCGTAGAGATTGATCCGGGTCACCGCGTCGGGCACGTAGGCGGTCGGGATCGCGCCGGGCTCGCCAAGCTGCAGATCGGGGGTCCAGTCTTCGGCCTCGCCGCACTCCACCCGCAGGGCTCCGGCCAGCAAGCGCTGGTAAAGCCCCGCGCCGATCATTCGCATATGTCCGGCCTGATCCTCGCCGACCAGATCGCCGCCGCCGCGCAGATCCAGGTCCCGGGCGCTGATGGCCAGGCCCGATCCCAGGCGATCAAACGCCTCCAGCGTCGAAAGCCGCGCGCGGGTTGCCTCGGAAAGGTCCTCATCCGGATCCGACAAAAGATAGGCCACGCCTTGAATGCGGCCCCGGCCGACCCGGCCGCGCAGCTGATGAAGCTGAGCCAGGCCAAAGCGGTCGGGCCGCCAGACCACCATGGTGTTGGCCCGCGGCACGTCCAGCCCGCTCTCGACGATGTTGGTGGCCAGAAGAACGTCCCCGTCGCCATCGGCGAAGCCGACCATCACCGCATCGGCCGCCTCGGCGGCCAGATCGCCGTGGGCCACACGCACTTGCAGCTCAGGGACGAGGCTGGCCAACTGGGCCTGCAGCAGATCGATGTCCTCGATCCGCGGCACGACGACGAAGCTCTGCCCGCCCCGGCGCTTTTCGCGCATGAGCGCCAGGCGCAGGCTGGCCGCATCGAAAGGGGCCAGGAACGTGCGGATAGGACGCCTGCGGGCGGGCGGGCTGGCGATGACGCTGACATCTTGTACGCCGATCATCGCCGCTTGCAGGGTCCGAGGGATCGGCGTGGCCGTCAGGGTCAGGAGATGGCCGTCCACGGCCATGGCGCGCAATTTCGCCTTTAGCGCCGCGCCGAACTTCTGTTCCTCGTCGATGATCATCAGCCCAAGGTCACTAAAGCCGATGTCCTTGCCCGCCAGGGCCTGGGTGCCGATCACCACGCCGATCTGGCCCGCTTCCAGGCCCTGCTTGACCGCCTGGGCTTGGGCGGGACTGACCAGGCGCGACAGGTGAGCCACGCCGATCCCCGTGCCGCAGAACCGCCGCTTGAAGGTTTCGACGTGTTGGCGAGCCAGGACCGTCGTCGGGGCGGCCAGGGCCACTTGGCGCCCGCTCAGGGCCACGGCGGCGGCCGCCCGTAAGGCCACCTCGGTCTTGCCAAAGCCGACGTCGCCGCACACCAGACGGTCCATGGGCCGTCCGCTGGCGAGGTCGGCCAGGACCGCCTCGATGGCGGCCGACTGATCGGGCGTCTCGGGATAGGCAAAGCGAGCGGCGAACTTGGCGTAGGCCGCCTTGGGCGCGACGATGGGCGGGCAGGCCCTTTCCTCACGCGCCTTGGCCAGGGCCACCAGTCGGGCGGCGGCCGCTTCCAGGTGTTGATGAACCTCGGCGCGCCGCTTGGACCAACCCTCGCCCTTGAGCCGGTCGAGGGTTACCGCGCTCTCTTCGGCCCCGTAACGCCAGACGCGGCCGATCTCCTCGACGGGCGCCTGCAGAATGTCGCCGCCATGATACTCCAGTTGCAAGGTGTCATGGCCTACGCCGTCAACCTCGATCCGGGCCAGATCACGCAGCACCCCCACCCCGTGATCTTCGTGCAGGACGACGTCGCCGGGGCGAAGTTCGGGTTCGGCCAAAAGATCCTGCAGGTTGGTCGCGCCGCGCGCGGCGGTGCGCCCGCCGACCACGTCGCTGGCGGCGATCACGGCAAGCTGGCTGGCCGCCTCGATGAAGCCGGTGTCGAGATCAAGCTCGATGCTGACCACTGCGTCCAGGGGACTGGCGAGCGCCTGCGCCCACTCGGCGCAAGGCAGCGGTTTGAGTTCAAGACCACGGGCCAGAGCCCGGGCAAGAGGCCGAAGCTCCTGCCCCAAGCCTGTCAAGACCACGCGACGCCCGGCCTGACGATGATGGTCGACGAGATCGCAAAAGGCCCGGCCGGGATTGCGCTGGAGAGCAAGGTTGCTCACCGGTTCGAAGCCGCGCGTCTCCAGGCGCACGGCCGACCAGCTGGCGAGCGCCGCCTTCAGGTCCGCGCCCAGGAGGTTGAGGTCTCCGGGCGCGCCAGGCTCAGGGCCCGCCCCGCCGAGCGTCTTTCGCGCCTCGAAAGCGTCCAGCACGTGAGCCTCCACCTCGTCAAGGCGCGCCGCGGCCTTGACGTCCATGGAAAGCCTGGCCTTGGGCAAAAGCTCGAACAGCGAGACCAGTACGCCGTAGTGGTCGACCATGGCGTGCTCGGCCCCGGCTTGCCGCTCGGGAACCGCGCCATCGGCGCCGGGCCTGAGGATCAGCTCGCTCGCCGGGCCAAGGCGCAGGGTTTCGAGCTCGCCGGACGAGCGCTGGCTCAAGGGGTCGAAGGTTCGTATCTCGGCGATCCGGCCAGCGTCGAGCGCGATACGCACCGGGCAGGCGCCGTCCGCGGGGAAGATGTCGATGACCTCGCCCAGGAAGGCGATCTCGCCGGGCTCATCGATGCGCTCGTCGGCCACATATCCAGCGGCGGCGGCGAAGTCGCCAAGCACTTGGCAGTCGAGCACGTCGCCGCGCCGAAGTTCTAGCGCCGTCTCGCGCGCCAGCGCCGCCGGCGGCAGCTTCTGGACGATAGCCTCGGGCGAGGTGACCAAAACCCGCCGGCCCGCCGGCTGCGCAAGTCGCCCGAGGATCGCCATGCGCCGCCCCATCACATCCCGCGACGGCGAGGCGCGATCATAGGGCAGGCAGTCCCACGGCGGCAGCACCAGGACTTCGAGGCCGGGGGCGAAGCCAGCCAGGGCCCGGCCGATTTCCTCGGCGCGGCGTTCGCTGGACGCCAGGTGAACGAGGGTGGCTTGGCCCTTGGCGGCTTTACGCGAGAGGGCTAGCGCCACGGCCGAAGCGGGCGGCTGGATGCTTGGCGCGCTGGACGCGCGGTGGTTGCGAGCGCCCGGCGCCAGGATTTCGCCGACGGTGGGGATGGGGCTCGCGGCCTGGGACATGGGGAAAAAAACTCTTGAAGACGCGCCCGCGCCGCCGCGTGCAGGGCCGAAACACTTCATGCCAGAGGAGGTTGCAGGCGCTGCTCAGGGAGGAGCCCACGAGGCCGCCCGGCGATCTTTTGACCTGGGCGCAGCATCAATCACGGAACGTTCGCGGGGAGGGCGCCGTTCAGCCTGCCCGACGGCAGCGCTTGGGCGTTGGCGCAGGCGCGAGGATCGCAAATTGTGGCGAGCAGAAGCACAGCCGTGGGCGCGGCGTCTCAGGCGCCTTGCGGCGCGGGATGAGATCATTCAGGGGCTCGAATGGGCCGGCCGACTCGGTTACGCCGCCCGCGGCGTCGTCTATCTGGGCCTGGGCGCAATCGTGCTCATGGCCGCTGTCGATCTGACGCCGCGGGCGCGCGGCGCCAAGGCGATGCTGGCGGCCTGGGCCGCCTGGCCGCCTGGTCTGGTGATCGTGACTCTTGTCTCGCTGGGCCTGATGGGCTTTGCGATATGGCGCGGCCTGCAGGCCGGCCTCGACGCCGATCGCCATGGCGTGTCGCCCAAGGCGATCGCCGTGCGCGTCGGTCAAGCCGCCAGCGGGCTGATATACGGCGGGCTCGGGCTTTGGGGCCTGGAACTGCTCGACGCTTTCGAGGATGTCGGAGAGGCCGATGAGGAACAGGCCGCCCACGGCGCGGCCGCCACCGTCCTGAACTGGCCCCACGGCGAGGCGCTGCTGCTGGCGGCGGGCCTGACGCTCGTCGGCGTCGGGATAGGCAACGTCGTCCAGGGCCTGATGCAGGATTTCTCCAAGCGCCTGGCGTGCGATGCGCGTCTCTGCCGCGTCGTCGCGCCGCTGGCCCGGATCGGTTATGGGGCGCGGGGCTTGGCCACCCTGCCGGCCGGCGTCTTCCTCCTGAAGGCGGGGCTGGAGGCGCGTAGTGCTGACGTTCACAGCTGGGGCGGCGCTCTGCAGGCGCTTGAACGCCAGCCGTTCGGATCCTGGGTCCTGGGTCTGATCGCCTTGGGGCTGGCGGCCTTTGGTCTCTTTGGTTTCGTAGAGGCGGTTTTCCGACGCATCCGTCCCGCCCGGGCGCTCGCCTGATGGGCGGGGACGATCGCATCGCTCGCGCCAAGGCCGCTTCGCGAGAAGCCCGCGCGCCCACCCCCTGGTCGCGGCTGAGTGAAACCATCGGCGCCCCGATCGCTTATTGCGGATAATGGCAGGTAGGCTGGGCGGAATGACCTTGTGGCGCTGATCGGGCTCGGCGCGGCACTCTGCTCGATGGGGAGCTTCGTGCCTCAGTTGATCAAGATCTGGCGTGAGGGCGATGCTTCAGCCGTCTCGCTGCGAATGTTCGCCCTGACGGTTGCCGGCTTCACGCTTTAGACGGTCTATGGCGTCTTGCGTGGAGGCTGGCCGCTGGTGCTCAGCAATCTCGTCTGCCTAGGGCTGTCGGCGGCGATTCTGATTTCCAAGACGATCCTGGAGCGACGCTCAGCCTGAGGCCGTCATCGCCGCAGCCGTGCAAAACGCTGGCGCATCATGCCGCTCCGGCGTCGGGAACCTGAGCATTCGAGCCAAGGCGACTCATCACCGCGTGGAGCGCGGCAAACTGCACTGGCTTGGCCATGTAGCCGTCCGCCCCCGCCTGTACGCCCGCCGCGCGGTCGGCTTCCCCAGCGCTGGCGCTGAGCATCACGATGGGCACGCAGAACCCCTCGCAGCGTATGGCTCGGACGGCCTCCAAGCCGTCCATGACCGGCATGTTGACGTCCATGAGGACCAGGTCGAATCCGCCTTGACGGACAGCCGCCAGGCCTTCGGCGCCGTTCTCGGCCAAGACGCACAGGTGCCCAAGGCCCTCGAGCCAGGCGGCGAGGATGCGCTGATTGGCTGGGTGATCCTCGACGACCAGGACCCGGCGCGCGGTGGAGGCTGGATCTGGCGCCTCGGCCTGGGCGAGGATCTCGGGCGCTGCGCGACGCACCAGCGGCAGATCGATGACGAACCGTGAGCCCGCCTGGCTCGGCTCAAGACGAAGATCGCCGCCAAGCAGGCCGGCCACACGGCGGGAGATCGCAAGGCCAAGGCCCGCGCCGCCGTGGCGGCGCGTGCTGGAGCTGTCGACCTGGCTGAAGGCCTGGAAAAGACGGGCCTGGCCAGCGCCCGTCACACCCGGACCGGTGTCGGCGACCGTGATCCAAAGGCGCTCGGATCCTTGCGATGGGACCGCCTCGACAGTGACGCTGACGCCGCCGGCTTGGGTGAACTTCACCGCGTTGGAGAGCAGATTATGAAGCATCTGGCCCAGGCGGATCGGGTCGCAGAGCAAAGCGTCAGGGAGATCCGGGGCGAACGCCACCTCGAGGCTAAGGCCTTTCTCCTGCGCCCGGGGCCTCCAAAGGGCCGTGATGCGGCGAACGAGCGGCGCAAGCTCGACATCGACGAGCGAGACCTCCAGCTTGCCCGCCTCGATGCGCGCGAAATCCAGTATGTCGTCCAGGAGGCGGGCCAGGGTGCGGCCCTGCTCGTCGATAACCGCGACCAGTTCCTGCGCCGGCGCGTCCAAGGCGCCGTTGCGCAAGAGTTGCGCCGCCCCCAGCACCCCGTTCATGGGCGTGCGCAGTTCGTGGCTGATGACGGCCATGAACGCCGACTTGGCGTCGCTGGCGGCGGTCGCCTCGTCGCGAGCGATCTCAAGCGCGGCGATCAAGCGCGCCTGCTCGGCCTGGAAGGCGTCGATCTGCGCCTTGTGGACGCGCCCGAAGAACGCCTTGGTGAGGATCGCCGAGCCCGCCACGCCCGCGGCCGCCAGTAGCGCCCAACGCCCAGGCTCGCTGCGCGCGGTTGCGAGCACATAGGCCAGCACCACCAGATAAGGGGTCGCGACAATCAGGGCGCGCCTGGGGAGATGCCGAAACTGGGTCGCGACCAGGAGGACCCCGGCGAACAGGAACGTGATGGTCGCGACCAATGACCAGGGGCCATGGGTTCGCCACGCCAACAGCGGGGCCAAAGCCCAGGCCGCCGAGGTCAGGGTGGCGATCACGGTGAGCTCGGCGCCGACGCTGACCCGGGCGCTTCGCGTGAGAGCGCGCTCGATGCGCCCCCGCACCAGCCCCAGGACGCAGCAGGCGGTGAACCAGCCAAAGGCGAGGTAAGCGTCGCAGCACACGCCGAGCAACAAGGCCCACGCGGCTAACAGCCAATAGCGAAGACCCTGAGCAATGACGATTGTCGACACGCCTGCGCGGCCCCCGCCTTCGGATGGACGGACCAAGAGGACATGGTTTTGCGGGGGTGGCGCCTGCAGGGACGACGAGGATGCGCGCGAGCTCATCGTCCTAGTTCACACGCAGGTGCTTAAGAGTCGATTATATCGATGTCGATATTTTCTACTCCGGCAGACCTTTTTGATGTCTAGGCGAAGTTGGTCTAGAACCTGACATATGGCGCAGAAAGATCCTGTCACCAGGGGCCCGATGGGTTCCGACGGCGCGTTCGACGAATTGCGCGTCGATCAGCAGCTCTGTCTGGCGCTGCAGACATCAGACAGCCTGGTGACGAGGCTCTATCGCCAGATGCTCGCGCCGCTCGGCCTCACTCACCCGCAGTACCTCGTTCTGATCTCGCTCTGGCAGGAGAGCGGGCGGGCGGCGATGGGCGACCTTCGGCGAATCCTGTGCATGGACACCGGGGCCGTCACCCCGCTCGTCAAGCGTATGGAAAGCAAGGGCCTGCTCGTCCGCTCGCGTGATGATGTGGACGAACGCAGGGTTTGGGTCGATCTGACGCCGCAGGGTTGGGCCCTGCGCGAGAAGGCTCTGGAGGCGCGGCGCTCCGTCGTGCGCCAGTTGCCGTTGACAGAGCCTCAAATCGCCGCCTTGCGCAGCGAGCTGCAGGCCATGAACGAGGCGCTGCTGACAGCCCTTCGAGACTAAGCGCCCGGCAGGTCAACGACCTTGTAGCGCGGGTATAACGGTTGCAGCCGCCGACGGCTCTGAACCGGGCGGCGTCTGACGTGTTCAGCCGACATGACCAATACCGCCCCGATCCCCTCCGCCCTCATTGGCGCCGTCGCCAGCGCCCGGTCGATGACCCCGATGGCCACCATCGCCTTGGCCCCCCTGGCCGGCCGCTCGACGCCCGGCAAGCTCGTCCTGCTCGATCACCCGCTGTTCAAGTTCGGCGCCCTGGCCATGGGGGGTCGGCGAGCTGCTGGGTGACAAGATGAAGACCGCCCCCGACCGTACGGTGTTCCTGGTCCTGCTGGCCCGGATCGCCAACGCCGGCATCGCCGGCGCTGCCCTGGCGCCGCGCGGTCGCTAGAGGGCCGGAGCGGGCGTGGCGATCGCCACCGCCGCCCCGCTGGCCTATCTGACGCTGGCGGGACGCAAGCAGGCGATGGCGAAGTTCGGCCAGACGCCCAGCGGTCTCGTCGAGGACGCCCTGGTCGTCGCCGCGGGCGTGGCGACCATCGCTTTCTTCACGCACCAGCAGTGGGGCCACCGGCGGTGAAGGGAATCTCCACGCCAACCAGGTGTCGCCTGGCCGTCGGAGCGCTGGAGGCGCACCAGGTGAACCGGCCTTCGAGGAACCGGCTGCAAGCCTGACCGTTGGCACGGCGAGAGCTGGAGGACAGCGCCTTGGATGCGAACGCGGGTTATGCCCGAGCCCTGAGCCGTGCCTTCGGCGGGGCCCTGCTGTTTTCTTTTCCGCTGCTGATGACCATGGAGATGTGGTCGCTGGGCATGGCGGTGGAGCGCTGGCGCCTGCTGGTGTTTCTGCTGCTGACCCTGCCGATGCTGATCGGTCTGTCCTACTACGCCGGCTTCGAACCGACCTTTCGGCTGAAGGACGAGGTCCTGGACGCCTTGGCCGCCTTCGGCGTCGGCTTCCTGCTGGCAGCGGTCTTGCTGACCGTCTTCGGCGTGCTGCGGCGCGACGACATCCTCACCCAGGCCGGCCTTGGCAAGATCGCGCTGTGCGCCGCGCCCGCAGCCGTAGGCGCGCTTCTGGCCGGCAAGCAGTTGGGCGAGCGAGGACCCGGCGCGCGGGAGAAGGAACGCGCTGGCCCGCTCAGCGAGCTTTTCCTGATGGCGGTGGGGGCGGCGTTCCTGGCCTTCAACGTCGCTCCGACCGAGGAGATGGTGCTGATCGCCTACCAGATGGGGCCGTGGGCCACCCTGGCCCTGGTGGCGATCTCCATCCTGCTGCTGCACGTCTTCGTCTACCAGCTCGGCTTTCCTGGCGAGACGCGCCGTCGGCAGGCCGGCGACTTTCGCCGCACCTTCGTGGCCTTCACCTGCCCCGGCTACGGGGTCGCCCTGCTGATGAGCCTCTATCTGCTCTGGACCTTCGGGCGCACCGATGGGGTCGCCGCCCACGAAATCGCCACCATGACCGTCGTCCTTGGCTTTCCCGCCGCCATCGGCGCGGCCACCGCGCGCCTGGTGGTCTGATGGCCCAGAAGCCCAAAACCGTAAGTCGATCGCCAGCCTCCAGGGCGAAGGCCTCGCCCAAGCCGACGCCGGCGAAGGAAACGCCGGCCCTGGAATGGGCCTCGGCGGCCGTGGGGCTGGTGCTGGCCGCCACGGCCATCGGCTTCACGGCCTGGGACGCCGTGTTCGGCGCCAAGGGGCCGCCGGCCATCGAGGTGAATCTGGTCGAGGTCACGCCCACGGCTCACGGCTATGTCGCGCAGGTGGAGGCTTTCAATCACGGCGGAGAGCCGGCCGCCCAGGTCCAGATCGAAGGCGTGCTGTCGAGCGAGGGCGCGCAGCAGACCTCGGGCTTCACGATCGACTATGTCGCCGAGGGCTCCAAGGCGTCGGGCGGTCTGGTCTTCGAGAAGGATCCGAGGGCAGGCGAGCTGATGCTGCGCGCGACGGGTTTCGCCGACGCGTCCTGACGGCGTTGAACGCTAGTGACGCAGAGGAATGGCGCTGATTGCCAAACGATGGCGATGGCGGCGAGGGTCGACGCCAGGGCCGACAGGCGCGGTACGAACACTCCGCCGAGACCGGGGCGGCGGGAGGCCCGCCAGGCTCGAACGGCCAAGGCGACTGCCGCCAGGACACAGGCGAGCGTCAGGCCCGCGAGAAGCCAGGTCAGCGGCGCCTGGTGTTCGTATGGGGATATGTCGGCCAGACTGGCGATCGCATAGGCGGCCAGGAAATGCGCCGCCCAGAGCACCAGACCGCCCAGCAGGGAAAGCCAGGTGTTCACGTGAGGCCTGCGGGAAAGAGGCGCGTGACGCCGAGCCCTACGAGGCCCTGGCCGGCGGTGTAGGCCAGGAACAGGCCGACCAGTTCGATGGTCGCTGGCCGGTCAGGGCCCACATAGCCGTAGAGGCGTCGCAGCAGCACATAGAGCGCCATGATCGCCGCGACGGCGACGAAAAAGCCCTGCCAGGCCAGAATGGCGTGGACGATCGCGCCCTGGGCGCTGGCCTGGGGCGACAGCCCGGTCGAGCGCCAGGACGATAGGTCGACGCCGAAGGCCAGCATCAGCAGGGCGCCCCCGACCAGGACCATGGCGGTGGCGAGCCAAGGGCGCGCGAGCTGGCGTCTGGCCAGCAGGGCCAGGGCGCCGCCGCCGATGGCTGATGCCGTCGCGACGGCCAGCGAGGCGACGTCCGGCGGTGGACGCCAGGCGTCGGGATTTCGGCTCCAGAGGAAGACGTAGGAGAACACCGACATGGCCAGCACCATGCCGCCGACCACCAGGGTCACGACCATGGCCCACCAGCCGGTGCTCGACGGTCCGCTGGCGTAGGTCGGCAGCTCGATCCCAGCGCCCACATCGACCGCTCGCTGCGGCAGGGGATGGTCGAGGAACCAGCACCATCGCAGCACGCAGACGATGGCCAGCACGCCGCTGAGCACAGAGGCGGCGTAGGCCTGCACGGTCAGCAGCAGGAAGAAGCCGGCGGTGAACACCGCAGCCCAGACGTGCCAGCCCGAGGGGACAGGCATGCGCAGCAGATGCTGGGGCTCGGCGTTGACCGGGCTGGTCACCAGGGTCTCGCGGCCGCCCGTGGGCGCGCCGGGCAGGAAGTAGCGTCCGGCGGCGACGTCGCGGGCGAGGTTCTTCTGGTCCCAGAGCGGATAGAGCGATCTGACCACCGGGATGCTGCGCGTCGAGTAGAGGCCCGCCGGCAGCCATTCGAGTCCGCCGCCGTCGTAGACGTTGCCGGCCTCGCTGGAGCCCAAGGGGCGGAAGTTGCGGATCATGTCGATCAGCCAGATCAACACGCCTGCGGCGAAGACGAAGGCGCCGATGCTGGAGATGAGGTTCGGCCACTCCCAGTCGCGGCCGGCGGCATAGGTGTAGACGCGCCTGGGCATCCCCATGAGGCCGGTCAGGTGCATGGGCAGGAAGGCCAGGTGCATGCCGGCGAACATCAACCCGAAGGTCCAGCGGCCCAGGCGCTCGCTCAAGGGCCGGGCCGAGACCATCGGCGTCCAGTAGTAGATCGCCGCGAACAGCGGAAAGACCATGCCGCCGATCAGCACGTAATGCAGGTGGGCGACGATGAAGTAGGTGTCGTGGGCCTGCCAGTCGAAGGGGACCATGGCCGCCATCACGCCCGTCAGCCCGCCCATCACGAAGATCAGCAGCGAGCCGAGCACGAAGAGCCCCGGCGCATTGAACTTCATCCGGCCGGAGGCGACCGTGGCGATCCAGGAAAACACCTGCACGCCCGCCGGCAGGCTGACGGCCATCGAGGCGGCCGAGAACATTCCGACCGACACGCCCGGCAGGCCGGTAGTGAACATGTGGTGGGCCCAGACCCCGAAGCTGATGAAGCCCGTGGCCAGAAAGGCCAGCACCACCAGCCAGTGCCCGACCAGCGGCGTGCGGGCCACGGCGGGCACGATGGTCGACATCGCCCCGGCCGCCGGCAGGAAGATGATGTAGACCTCGGGGTGGCCGAAGAACCAGAAGAGGTGCTGCCACAGCATCGGATCGCCGCCGCGCGCGGCGTCGAAGAACGGCCAGCCCAGAGCGCGCTCCAGCTCCAGCAGGGTGGTGGCCAGGATCACTGACGGGAAGGCGATGATGATCATGCCGGCGAAGACCAGCATGGCCCAGGCGAAGACCGGCAGCTTGTCCAGCGTCATGCCCGGCGCCCGGGTCTTGAGGACCCCGACGATAATCTCGATCGCCCCGGCGATGGCCGAAATCTCGATGAAGCCGATGCCCAGCAGCCAGAAGTCGGCGTTGATCCCCGGCGAATAGGTGGTCGAGGTCAGCGGCGGATACATGAACCAGCCGCCGTTCGGCGCCAGGCCGAAGAACAGCGAGCAGAAGAACGCCAGACCGCCGATCAGATAGGCCCAGAAGGCGTAGGCCGACAGGCGCGGAAAGGGCAGGTCACGCGCGCCCAGCATCTGCGGCAGCAGCAGCACGCCCAGCGCTTCGACCGCCGGCACCGCGAACAGGAACATCATCACCGTGCCGTGCATGGTGAAGATCTGGTTGTAGGTCTCCTGGGCCAGCACGCCCTGCATCGGCAGGGCCAGCTGGGTGCGCATCAGGAGCGCCAACACCCCGGCCAGCACGAAGAACAGCATGGCCGCGCCGACATAATAGACGCCGACATAGTTGTTGTTGATGACGGTGATCCACTCCCACCGCCGGGGCGCGCACCAGATCGCCTCCAACTGCTCAAGCTCGCCCTTCGGTCGCCGTCCCTTGGTCGGGAAGCGCTCGTAGAGGGCGGTGTCGAAGCCGGTCTCCGACGGCTCGGGAGGGCCGCTCACTTCAGGCTTTCCAGATAGGCGGAAACGTCGCGCAGTTCCTGGCCGCTCAATACCGGATAGGCCGGCATGCGGTTGCCGGGCTTGATCGCCTGGCTGTCGCCGATCCAGCCGGCCAGGGTTCCCTGGTTGTTGGGGAGCACGCCGGCCCCGAGGGTTCGGCGGGAGCCGACATGGGTCAGGTCCGGGCCGGCCAGGCCGTTGGCGTCGGTTCCCCGAATGGCGTGGCAGGCGCCGCAGCCGGCGCGGTCGAACACCGCCTTGCCGGCGACATGGGCCGGCGAAGCGACGGCAGGCGTGGCTTGCCTAGCTTTCCAGGTCTCGTAGTCGGCCGGTGCGTGGGCGACGACGACCAGGGCCATCAGGGCGTGCGGACCGCCGCAGAACTCAGCGCACTGGGCGCCGTACTCGCCGGGCTGGTCAGCCTGGATGCGCAGGATGTTGCGGCGGCCAGGGATCATGTCGAGCTTGCCGTTCAGCCGCGGGATCCAGAGGCTATGGATGACGTCCGTCGACTCCAGTTCCAGCGCCACGGGCCGACCGGCGGGGATATGGATCTCGTTGGCGTCCTGGAAGGCCTCGCGGCCGGCCGCGTCGAGATAGCCGACCCGCCACCACCACATCTCGCCGGTGACGCGAACGCGCAGTTCTCCGGGGTGGGGCGGCTCGCTGAGGCGATGGGTCAGCGAAAGGCCCCAGATCAGCAGTGCGCTCAACACCACGACGGGAAAGGCGATCCCGGCGATCCAGACGAGACGCTCGCCGCCCAGGCGCTTGCGCCAGGCCCGTGGTGCGAAGAGCGCGACGGCCAGGGCGACGACCACGATCGCCAGCACGGCGGCGGTCATGGCCAGGAGGCCCCAGGTCAGGCTGTTCAACGGCGCGGCGAACGGCCCGGCTGGATCCAGCGCCGGCGGGGGCCAACCCTTCAGGCTCTCGTGTGCGGGCGGCGCGTCAGTCTGCATCGAGCGAGTAGAGATAGGCCGCGACGTCGCGGGCTTGATCCTCGGTTAGTCCAGAGGCGGGCATGGCGGTGTCGGGGGCCATGGCCGGCGCGTCACGAAGCCAGGCGACCAGCACATCGGGGCGGTTGGGAAAGCGGCCGGCGATCATCGCCCGGGCCTGCAGGCTGTCCAGGGATCCGCCGACGGCGCCGCGCGGCCACTGCACGCCGGGAATGCGATGACAGGCGCCGCAGCCCTCGGCCTCGATCAGACGCAGGCCCTGGGCGGGATCCGCGCCGGCCAGTTGGAGCGAGGGAACGGCCTTGTCCGCGCAGGCGACCAGCGTCGCCCCGGCCAGGCCGATCATCGCCGCGCTCGCTGTCCTGGTTCCACCGATCACCAAGGCCCCTTCGAAAACCCGAAGGCTCAACCCGTCGGAACGGTCGCGGTTCCGCAGGGTTTAGGCGGAGTGGGCCGTTTCGCTTTCTCCCTTCTCGCGCTCGCCGCGCTCAGCGCCTGCGACCGAGCGCCACCCCGGACCGACGCCCTGCTCAGCGTCGATGGACGGACCATCGCGATGAGCGGCGGCGCCGGCGGAGCGGCACACGCCTGCTTCTCCTGCCACGGCCTCGACGGCATGGGCGACGGCGTCTCGGTCCCCCGCCTGGCCGGCCTCGAGGCCGGCTACCTGCAAAAGCAGATGGAGGACTACGCCTCGAGCATCCGCCCGGACAAGGTGATGGGTCAGATCGCCAAGCCGCTCGACGACAGGGCTCGCCGCGCCGTTGCGGCCTACTATGCGAGCTTGCCGACGGCGGGCGGTGACACCCCCAACAGGTCGCCGCCAGCGCTCTGGGCGGGAGGCGATCCGGTGCGTGGTCTCGCGCCCTGCGCCGCCTGCCATGGAGCCGAGGGGCAGGGTGTAGGCGCGGCCCAGCCGGCCTTGGCCGGACAACCCGCGGCCTATACCGCCGACCAATTCGCTCGCTGGAGGCGCGCGGTACGCCGCAATGATCCTCGCGGGGTGATGGCCGCGATAGCGAGCAAGCTCAGCGAGGACGAAGTCGCCGCCTTAGCGGCTTGGCTAGAGACGCGACCCGCTTTTCCAGCGCCCGCCAGCGGCGCTGCCAGCGCGTCCGCCGTCGAGGCTGCTGCGGCAGGATCGGCAGCATCCCGTGAAGGACGTCGTCGCGATCGATGAGGTGGTGCTTCAATGCGGCGCCGACATGGATAGGGATCATGGCGACAAGGCTGAGCGCGAGGCCCCAATGCAGCCACTCGGCGACGGCCTCGATCGTCCAGAGCGTCGCATGCGACAGCTCGCCCAGCGGCAGCAGAGGCCAGGGCGTCAGGTTCAGTAGGGTCAGCTCGGTGTCGCGGCTGGTCGCGGACACCATGGCCCAGCCCGTCAGCGGCAGGCCGAACAGGCAGGTGTAGAAGACGTAGTGGGTGATATGGGCCGCCGTGCTCTCCCAGCCAGGCTTGTCGGCGTCGTTGATGACGGCCGGGGCGAACAGCCGCCAGCCGACACGACCCAGCACCAGAACGAGCATCAGCACGCCGATCAGGTAGTGCAGTTCGTAGGCCGCCTGCATCTGGGCGCCGGGCGCCGCGAGGCCCATCCACCAGCCCCAGCCGAGCTGGAAGGCGACGAGCCCGGCCATGGTCCAGTGAAAGACGATGGCCACCGGCGAATAGCGTCCCTCATCGGCATGGCCGGCGGCCCATTCGAAGATGTTCTCGATCAGGCGGTCTATCATCGGGCTGCAAAGCCCGAGGCGCTACGCAGCAGCCGGCCGAGCAGGGCGAGCGCCGCGGCAAGGTAGACGCCGGCCGCCGGGATCCACATGACGAGGCCCGCCAGCTGCTGGTCGTCGAGCGGCGACAAGCCCCAGGACGCAGTTGTCAGGGCGTGCGGCGTGTAGAGCGCGCGCGGCATGAAGGTCAGCAGGGCGCCCAGCAGGCCCATTTGCACGGTGGTCGCCAGCAGTGCGGCGACGGCGGCCGGGGCCGGAGCGGCCCGGGCCGCACGCCAGAACATCATCGCCGACGCCAGCATGCTGGCTTGCATCAGCCAGTAGACGCCATGGTTCGACAGCGCCGCCTCGTAGAGCGCCGGGACATGCCACAGCCAGAAGGCCCCGGCGAAGACGAGCGTCGCGGCCGCAAGGCTCCGCGAGATGCGGGAGCGGGGCAGCGCCCAAACCATCAATGGCGCGGCGAGGCTGGTCAACAGCACGTGGTGCGCCGTGCGGGCCGAGAACAGCGCCGAACTGAGCGCGCAGAGGGGCGATACGAAGCTGACCAGCAATATCGCCATGGCCGCGAAGGCCAAGCCGCGCCTGGTCGGCGCGGCGACCCAAAGCCATGCGGACGTCAAGGCCAGCGCGCCGAGCAGCAGCGGGTCGAGGTTCCACCGGCCCCAGATCTCGGCGGGCGAGGGGCCGGCGCCGCAGTAAGGCGTCCAGGTCTCCATGGTTCAGCCCTTCGGCAGGGCGTAGGCGATCAGGTAGTCGCCCTCGGGCGTCTCCATGAAGTGATGCCCGCCGGCCATGATCACCACGTACTGGCGGCCGTCCTGCTCATAGACCATCGGATTGGCCTGGCCGCCGGCCGGCAGCACGTCGCTCCACACCGTCTTGCCGGTTTCCACGTCTACGGCACGGAACAGGTTGTCGGTCGCCGCGGCGATGAAGATCAGGCCGCCGGCGGTGACCGCCGAGCCGCCGTTGTTGGGCGTGCCGATGTCGATCGGCAGCATCGACGGAATGCCGAAGGGGCCGTTGCGCCGCGCCGTGCCGAACGGACGGTCCCATAGCGTGGCGCCGCTCTTCAGGTCGATGGCGCGGATGCCGCCATAGGGCGGGCGCTTGCACAGCATTCCCGTACCGGGCATCCGCCAGCCGGCGTTGACGTCGATGGCGTAGGGAACGCCCGTCTGCGGATCGCCAGCGCCTTCGGCTCCACCTGCCTTGGTCTTCTCGCGCGGATCGCCGCGCGGGAACCAGCCCTTGGCGTCGGCCACGGCGCGCGGCACCAGCTGGTTGTAGTTGGGCATGTCGTTGTAGTTGGCGACGATCACGCCGCGGCGCGGGTCCAGCGCGATCCCGCCCCAGTCCGAGCCGCCGTTATAGCCGGGATACTGGATCCAGCGGGCCTTGGCCTGCGGCGGGGTGTAGGGGCCGTTGTAGACGGCGCGCTTGAACTGGATGCGGCAGATCATCTGGTCGATCGGCGACATGCCCCACATGTCCTTCTCGGTCAGCCGGGGCTTGGCCAGGCTGTGATAGAGCGAGAACGGCTGGGTCTTGGCCCGCTCGGCCGGCTCGACGCCGCCGCCGGGAACCGCGCGCTCCTCGACACCCGTCAGCGGGCGGCCGGTGCGCCGGTCGAGGATGTAGATCTCGCCCTGCTTGCTGGGCAGGATGATCGCCGGCACGGGGCCGCCCGCCGTGGGGAAGTCGACCAGCGTGCCCTGCGAGCCCAGGTCATAGTCCCAGACGTCGTTATGGGCGGTCTGGAACTTCCAGCGCGGCTTGCCGGTGGCCACGTCCAGCGCCACCAGGGCCGAGGACCATTCCTTCTCCGCCGGGCGGCGCAGCGAGCTGTAGTAGTCGGCGGCCGAATTGCCCATGGGCAGGTAGACCAGGCCCAGGGCGTCGTCGCCGGTGGCCGTGGTCCACATGTTCGGCGTGCCGGGCGTGTAGGTGCGTCCCTGCGGCGGCAGGCCGGTGATGTCGGGGGCCATCATGTCCCAGGCAAAGCGCATCTGGCCGGTGACGGCGTCGTAGCCCTGGATGACGCCCGACGGCGCCCAGCGCTTCTGGCCGTCCAGCACCTGGTGGCCTGTGACGATGATCCCGCGCACGATGGTCGGCGCAGAGGTGATCGACACCATGCCGGGCACGACCTGGCCCATGCCGATCTTGATGTCGACCTGGCCGCCTTGGCCAAAGCCCGCACAAGGCTTTCCGTTGCGGGCGTCGACGGCGATCAGCCGGCCGTCCAGCGTGCCCTCGATGATCCGTGCGGCGCAGGCGGCGTCCGGCGCAGCGCCAGGCTGGACGAAGTAGGTCACGCCCCGGCACGCGGCCGTATAGGGGATAGCGTCCTTGGAGACCTTGGGATCATAGGCCCAGCGCTGCTTGCCGTCGCGAGCGTCCAGCGCGAACAGCTTGTTCATCGCCGAGCACAGATAGACGCTGTCGCCGATCTTCAGCGGGGTGGTCTCGGCGCCGAACTTCTCGGGCATGTCGCCGGTGCGGAAGGTCCAGACGCGCTCGAGCTTGCCGACATTGGCCTTGGTGATCTGGGCGGCGGCCGAGAAGCGCTGGGCGTCTTGCGAGCCGCCATAGGCGATCCAGTCGGCGCCCGTCGCAGCGCCGGGTCCGGCGAGCGCCGCAGGCAGCGGCTTGGCCGGCGTCGGGCGATTGGCCGCCGCGACGATCGCGCCGCCTGCGCTGACCAGTACGACAAACGCGGTGAGGCCAGCCAGCATCGGCTTGCTTCCCCTCCGCGTCAGCACCGGCAGCGACAGCACGACCAGCAGCAGGATCACCAGCGGCGCGACCAGACGCGGCACGAGCGCCCAGCCGTCCAGCCCCGTCTCCCAGAGCGCCCAGACAACGGTCAGCGCAAAGATGACGAAGTAGACGATCGCGCCGGCCGGCTTCAGTCGAGCGACCAGCACGCCCGCGATCAGCAGGCCGATCCCGGCCAGGACGTAATAGGGCGACCCGCCCAGGACGGCGAGCCAGGCGCCGCCGACGCCCAGCACCAGACCGATCAGAACCAGGAGAGCGCCCAGCAGGCGAACCAAGACCGACATGCATCTCTCCACCGAAGCTCGGTGCGACAACACCGGCGGGGAAGGGGATGTTCCGTGGCCAGGCTCTGAACCTCGGGGCGCATGGCGTGTTCAGCCGACATGACCAACACCGCCCTGATCCCCTCCGCCCTCATCGGCGCCGTCGCCAGCGCCCGATCGATGACCCCGATGGCCACCATCGCCTCGGCCCGCCTGGCGGGGCGCTCGACGCCCGGCAAGCTCGTCCTGCTCGACCATCCGCTGTTCAAGTTCGGCGCCCTGCTCATGGGGATCGGCGAACTGCTGGGCGACAAGATGAAGACCGCGCCCGACCGCACGGTCTTCCTGGGTCTTCTGGCCCGCGTCGCCAGCGCCGGCATCGCCGGCGCGGCCCTGGCCCCGCGCGGCCGCGAGAAGGCCGGGGCGGGCGTGGCGATCGCCACAGCCGTGCCGCTGGCCTACCTGACGCTGGCGGGACGCAAACGGGCGATGGCCAAGTTCGGCCAGACGCCCAGCGGTCTCGTCGAGGACGCCCTGGTCGTCGCCGCCGGCGTGGCGACCATCGCCTTCTTCACGCACCAGCAGTGGGGCGCCCGCGGCTGACGCGGCGCCCCTCCGCCGTCGACGTCGGGCGGCGTCAGGCGATGCCTGCGCCGCCGGTCACGCCATAGACCTCGCCGGTCGTGAAGCTGGCCTCCTGCGAGGCTAGCAGCACATAGACCGGCGCGATCTCGACCGGCTGGCCGGGACGGCCGAACTGGCTGTGTTCGCCGAAGTGCTGGACCTTCTCCTGGGTCTGGCCGCCGCTGGGCTGGAGCACCGTCCAGAACGGGCCGGGCGCGACCGCATTGGCCCGCACGCCATCCTTGATCAGCTGCTTGGCCAGGGCCTTGGTGAAGGCGACGATGCCGGCCTTGGTTGTGGCGTAGTCGAGCAGGTTCTCGGACGGCTCATAGGCCTGAACCGAAGCGGTGTTGATCACCGCCGCACCGGGCCGCAGGTGAGGGCGCGCCGCCTGGGTGATCCAGAACATGGCGTAGAGATTGGTCTTCAGCGTGTGGTCGAACTGCTCGCTGTCGATGGCGGCTATATCGGGGCGGCTGACCTGTTTGCCGGCGTTGTTGACCAGGATGTCGAGCCCGCCCAGGCCCTTGACCGCCTTGGCCACGAGCTCGCGGCAGAAGGCCTCGTCCTTTATGTCGCCGGGCAGGGCGATGGCCTTGCGGCCCTCGGCCTCGATCAGGGCGATGACCTCACGGGCGTCGCTCTCCTCGCTCGGCAGATAGCCGATCGCCACGTCGGCGCCCTCTCGGGCATAGGCGATGGCGGCGGCGCGGCCGAGGCCGGAGTCGGCGCCGGTGATCAGCGCCTTGCGGCCGACGAGCTTGCCTGAGCCGCGATAGCTTTCCTCGCCGTGGTCGGGCTTGGGATGCATCTTGGCGGCGAGGCCCGGGGCCGGCTGAGGCTGGGCCGGGAAGGGCGGCTTGGGATACTGCTCGCGCGGGTCCTGCATGCGCAGGCGGTCGTCCTGGCTCATCGTCGTCTCCAATGTGGGAAGGCGGCGCGCCGAAGGGACGCGTCGCCGGGAGGGGGAGGAAGCGAGCCGACCGTCAGGCCAGCATCCGCACCTTTGGTTCGCGGTCCCAGAAGCGCCTGGCCGCCGCGGCGAAGAATTCCGCGCCGAGATCGGTGACGCCCTCGTCCGGCTCGACGCCGGCCTTGTCGAGCAGGGGCTTTGCCGCCTCGGTCGTGCCGATTGCCTTCAAATGCCCGAAGGCGTCCATCACGAACTGGATGGCCGCCGCCTCCTTGAGGAGGGCCGCGCAGCCCTCGTCGGAAAGCACGAGCGCGATGGCGTCGACCGTCACCGAGGGCGTACCGGCCAGCTGGCCGTCGGCGGGGATCAAGGCTCCGTCGGCGCCCTTGGCCCCGCCGATCTTGGGGGCGATGACCTTGGCGACGGCGCCGGCCTCCTCGATCGCGGCTTTAAGCTTCTCGACCGCCTTGGCGTCCGAGCCGTCAGCGACCAGGATGCCAATCGCATGGCCCTTAATGTCCTTGGGTGCGCGCGGACCTTCCACGATCCGCAGGGCCGGCGACAGCTCCAGGTCCTGGACCGGCGCGGCGATCTTGGAGGCCTTGGGTAGGTCCATGGCAAGGCCCGCGGCTACCCGTTTGGCCAGGTCCGGATCGACATTGACCAGGTTCGACAGCATCCGCGTGCGGATCGCCTCGATGGCGACCTTGGAAAGCTCGAACACCAGGGCCGAGGCCAGGTGCGCCTGCTCGGCCGGGTACAGCGAGCGGAAGAACATTCGCGCCTGGCTGTAGTGGTCGGCGAAGCTTTCGGGCCGCACGCGCAGCTTCTCCACGACGATGTCGGCGCCGTCCTGGGTCGTGCGGAAACCCGTCACCGGGCACTCGCGCGGCCCACCGTCCTCGCCTGCGGTCTCGGCCAGGCTGTTGGGCTCGTAGTTGGCGCGGCCCTTGTGGACCTGCATCTGCATCATGCCGTCGCGCTGGAAGTTCATCACCGGGCACTTGGGCGCGTTGATCGGCAACTGGTTGAAGTTGGCGGCGCCCAGCCGGCTCTTCTGGGTGTCGAGATAGGAGAACAGGCGCCCCTGGAGCAGTGGATCGTCGGTGAAGTCGATCCCCGGCACGATGTTGGCCGGGCAGTAGGCGACCTGCTCAGTCTCGGCGAAGAAGTTGTCGGGGTTGCGGTCCAGCACCATGCGGCCGATCGGCGTGACCGGCAGCACTTCCTCGGGAATGATCTTGGTGGGGTCGAGCACGTCGTAGGGCAGGGCGTCGGCGAAGGCCTGATCGAAGGCCTGCACGCCCAGCTCCCACTCGGGGAAGTCGCCGCGATCGATGGCTTCGAAGAGGTCGCGACGCTGAAAGTCGGGATCAGCGCCCGCCAGCTTCACCGCCTCGTCCCACAGGGTCGAGGCCACGCCCTGCTTGGGCTTCCAGTGGAACTTCACGAAGGTCGCCTTGCCCTTGGCGTCGACCAGCCGGAAGGTGTGGATGCCGAACCCTTCCATGGTGCGCAGGCTCCGCGGGATCGTCCGGTCGCTCATCGCCCACATGATCATGTGGGTGGCCTCGGGCATCAGGCTGATGAAGTCCCAGAAAGTGTCGTGGGCGCTGGCCGATTGCGGATAGCCGCGATCGGCCTCCATCTTCACCGAGTGGATCAGGTCGGGGAACTTGATGGCGTCCTGGATGAAGAACACCGGGATGTTGTTGCCGACGAGGTCCCAGTTGCCCTCCTGGGTATAGAACTTCACCGCAAAGCCGCGCACGTCGCGCGGCGTGTCGACGCTGCCGGCGCCGCCCGCGACGGTCGAGAAGCGCACGAACACCGGCGTCTTCTCGCCAGGACGCTGGAAGAGGTCGGCCTTGCTGAGCTTGGCGGCGGCCTCATAGGCCTCGAAATAGCCGTGGGCGGCCGACCCTCGCGCGTGGACGATGCGCTCGGGGATGCGCTCGTGGTCGAAGTGGAAAATCTTCTCGCGCAGCACGAAGTCTTCCAGCAGCACCGGACCACGCAGGCCCGCCTTCAGCTGGTTCTGGTTGTCGGAAATCCGCACGCCCTGGTTGGTGGTCAGGTGGGCGTCCGGCGTATGCGGGCCGCCCTCCGGAACGCGCTGATGGGTCTCGTCGCCGACGCCGCGCTCGGTGGTCATGCCCTTGGCCATGTCAGTCTCCTGGAATGGGATCGTGGGGCAATCCGAAAGCCCCAAAGCCGGTTCCGAGCGTGGCCGGACCGGGCTGATGATCGTGTTGGTGATGAAGCTGTGCGGAGCGGCCAGGCGTTGAGGGCAGGCCACCTCCCGGGAGATCGCCGATGCCCGCCAAGTCCGCCGCCCAGCAGAAAGCCGCCGGAGCCGCTCTGTCGGCCAAGCGAGGCGACACGCCCAAGAGCAAGCTCAAGGGGGCGTCGAAGACGATGCTGTCGATGAGCGAGAAGCAGCTGGAGGAGTTCGCGCACACCAAGCGCAAGGGCATGCCCGAGCATAAGAACTGACCCTCGGAACAACGGCCCAACCGAGCGACGACTTGCTCCTAAAGGGGAGCGGTCGCCGCCCGATCGGTCCTGCTGGATCTAGTGAGAGGGCTGCTTGGAGAACTCCGCCATCAGCTCTTCCTTGCGCGCGGCCATGCGTTCGCCCATGGCTTCAAGATCCTCGTCGCCCTTCTTGGCCTGCGCGAAGAAGCCGCCGGGTTGTTCCTCTTCCTTGACGTGGTGCTTGATGTACTCGCCCAGCACCTTGACCTTGGCGTCGTAGAACTCTTCGCAGGGCTTCATCGCCTCGATCTCGGCGATCAGCTTCTTGGCGCCGTCGTGCTCGACATAGGCCTCGTCGATCAGGTCGTCCTCCACCTCGCCGCGGCTTTCGGGATAGAGGATCTCCTCCTCGATCTGGGTGTGGACCTTCAGGGCCAGCGCGATCTTGTCGAACAGGGCCTGCTTGTCGCGGTCGCTCTCTAGCTGTTCGTACTCGTCGAACATGGCCTCCACCTCTCGGTGGTCGGCCTTGAGCAGGCGGATCGCCAGGGGATCGCGCCGACCCGTACGGCGGGTGCGGCGGGCCTTGGCGGTTTTCGCGGCGGATTTCGAGGCGGCTTTGGCGGTGGGCATGTCGGCGCTCCGGTGGCGATTGTGCGCCGTTTCAAGCCGGAGCGTCGGCCGCCGGTTCCCATGGCCGTGCTAGTTGAGAGACGATTTCACCGGTGACCTTCGCGCGGCGTTATTTAAGTCGAATCAGCGACTTATGAGGTGCTCTTCGTCGGGTTCTCGACGGAGGAACGCTCGTTGCTTCCACCGCATTGGGGATGGGCCGGAGCATCCGGCGATCAACCCATCAGGGAGACGGCCATGGGCGAGAACGCCAACAACGATCGCATGCAGCAGCAGTCCAACGACGCTCAGCGCCAGCAAGTCGGCCAGCAGAACCAGCAAGGCGACACCCGCCAGCCGCAGCAACAGCAGACCAGCCCCCAGCAGGCCCAGCCAGATCAGCAGAACCAGCAGGGCGAGCGTCGTCCGGGCGAGCGCCAGGAAGGGCGCGACATCGAGGGCGAGGGCGAGGGCCTCGCGGGCGGCGTCGACACCGGCGCCATCCAGCCGGGCCGCACCGGTCAAGGCGACGTGGAACGCTAAACGTTCGTCGAGGCCGGCCTTCGGGTCGGCCTTTCTTCCTGCGCCGCCCGATCGATGCGTCTGGAGATCAGCTTTGAGTAGCGTGCTAGAGATTTCCCGCTTTGAAAGCGGATGGGCGGTGAAGCTTCTAACCCGACCTTGCGACAGCGAGATCCACTAGCCTCCGTAGTCATTAAGAGGCCCGTCTTTCGCCGACAAATCTCATTGAGAGATTTCAGCGGCCATACTGGATTGCCGCTGCTTGGCATTGAACAGCTTCTAGCAAACGGCTTGCTGCGCGAGACGGGCCCAGGCTCATCACGCCGCGCCTGAGGGCGGCACATGACGGCCGACCTCGACGTCCTGGTAGGCGGCCGCGCGGAAAGCGCCGGGCTCCATCATGAAGCCCCTGTCCCTGCCCTTGATCTCGCGGAAGACGGCCGGGACCTCGGCGTAGAAGTCGCGATGCAGCCAGCGGATGACATCCTGCGAGGCGGGGTCGCCCAGCTCGCCCGCGTGGAAGCGCGCATCGATCTGCGCCTGGACGATGACGTGGGCCCGCGCCTCAAGCTGCAGGTCGCGCTTGGCGGGATCTTCGGAGAGATCGCCCTCGACGGCGGCGGCGATGTCGCGCGGCCGCGTGTGGTGGCCCTCGATCAGGTTCGAGTAGTAGCAGTTCATGATCCGGACGAGGCCGGCGGCCTCGGCCTGCAGCGGACCGCGCAGGGCGTTGTCCAGACGGCCGGCCTTGAACGCCAGCTCGGCCAGCACCTCGTTGATCTCGCCGATCGACGAGTCTTCGAGGCGCATGGGCTCCAAGCAGCCGGGCGTTTCGATCATGGCTGTCATTTTGCCGATCTCTCGGGACTCAGTTCAGGCTCAAAAAGCTCAGGAAAATAAAGGATACATGGGATATTGATGTCGGAGATTTCCGATCTTGTTGCCGATCTCCTCGCCGATCCAGCCATTCTCAGGAACCGTCGAAGCGACGTCGACGACGACGAGCGGCGGGCCTGGCAGATCACCGACGGGTTATTACCTGTCCGAGGTCACCCACCCCTTAGCGGTCTTCGAGGCCGCCAAAATCCCGGTCGAGTTCGCGTCGATACAAGGCGGCGAGCCGCCGGTCCACGGTCTGGAACTGGATGATCCAGTGAACGCCCGGTACTGGAAGAATGAAGGCTTCCGAAGGTCCATGCGCACCACCTTGCGCCTCGAAGCCGTCGATCCCCAACGCTACTCGGCGATGCTCTTCGCCGGCGGCCATGGCGCGATGTGGGATTTCCGGGCAACACCGCGGTTCAACGGGTGGCGAGCGCCATCTACGAGCAGGGCGGGGTGGTATCGGCCGTCTGCCACGGGCCTGCGGCGCTGGTGGACGTTAAGCTGAGCAACGGCGACTATCTCGTGGCTGGCAAGCGCCTCGCTGCGTTCACCAACAGCGAGGAAAGGGCGGTCGGCCTCGACACGACCGTGCCCTTCCTTATGGCGGACAAGCTTTCGTCTCGCGGCGCTCACCATCAGGCGGCGCCCGACTGGACCGCCAAGGTCGTCGTCGACGGCAGACTGGTGACCGGCCAGAACCCGCAGTCGGCCGCCGGCGTGGGCGAGGCAGTTCGTGACCTAATGCTCAGCCCGAGATAGAGGCCAGGCGAGTGGCTGGCGCCTTCCGGATAATAGGTGAGCGGGAGGCGCCCGCCAGCGCTCGCTGCCATAGTGCGGCTCAGCGTTGGAAGTCCAGTTTCCGGAAGTGCGCTAAGGCCGTTATTGGCGCGACGCGGGCCAAGACGTCATCGGACTCGAAACACTAGCCACTGGGTCTGCTGGTTGACCGCGAAGTTGTCGTCCGACGCCTAGGCCAGAAGCAAGCGCTGGCCTCCCGTCGCCGGCGGAGCCTCGAGATTGGAGACAGTGACGCCCAGCAGCCGGACGCCGGCGCGCAACGGAAAGGCCGATCGAACGAGGTCCAGGGAGAGGCGCTGCAGCAGGGCCGGGTCGTCGATCGCGCTGGCCGCCGAACGGGCTCGGGTAGCCTGCTGGAAATCAGCATACTTGATCTTCACCGTGACCGTGCGGCCGAACGCCTGGGCCTTCAGGCACCAGGAAAAGACCTTGTCGGCGAGCGCCGCCACCTCAGCCTCGATACGGAGCGGATCGACAAGGTCGGCCTCGAAGGTCGTCTCCGATCCCGAGGATTTACGCTCCCGGCTGGGATTGACCGCGCGCGCATCAACGCCCCGTGCGATGCCGTAAAACCAGGGACCCGACTTGCCAAAGTGCTGCTGCAGAAAGGCCAGGGACTGGCGCGCTAGATCCTCGCCGGTATGGACCCCCAGCCGCTTCATCTTGGCCTCGGTCACCGCGCCGACGCCATAGAAGCGTCCGATCGGCAGGCTCGCCACAAAGGCCTGTCCCTGACCCGGCGAAACGAGGAACTGACCATCGGGCTTGTTCTGGTCGCTCGCCATCTTGGCCAGGAATTTATTGTAGGAAATGCCGGCCGAGGCTGTCAGGCCCGTCTCCTGCCGGATACGGGCCCGGATGGTCCTGGCAGTCTCCGTGGCGCTGCCTACGCCGGCCTTGTCGCCGCTGACGTCGAGATAGGCTTCGTCCAGCGACAGCGGCTCAACGGCGTCGGCGTAGTCGGCGAAGATCTCGTGGATCTGGTGAGAGACGGCCCGGTAGACGTCCATGCGGTGGGGGACGAAGACGAGCTGGGGGCATTTGCGCAAGGCCGTGCTGGAGGGCATGGCAGAGCGCACGCCGAATTTGCGGGCCTCGTAGCTGGCCGCGGCGATCACCCCGCGCGGGGCTGGCGAGCCGACCACGACCGGCTTTCCGCGCAGGCCAGGATCATCGCGCTGTTCGACTGACGCATAGAAGGCGTCCATGTCGATGTGGATGATCTTTCGCGCCGGCGACTCCATGCGCCAGCTCTACCATCATGTGAACGTAACGGGAACTTTCAGCTTCGACCCAGCCTCAGGGCTGGTCAGTCCAGGAGGCGGCGAGGCGGAAGATCTCCGCTCGAACGGTCGGCGGCATCCCAAGGGCCGCCCGCATGAAGCCGGTCGCACCGTCGACCTCGCAAAAGCGCGCCAGGAGGTCATCGCCCTGGTCGGTCTCCAGCCCGGCGAAGAAGGCCATGACTGGCACGTCCAGGACCCGCGCCATCTCCACCAGCTTGGAGGCGCTGATCCGATTTTCCCCGCATTCGTACTTCTGGATCTGCTGGAAGGTGAGGCCGATCGCGGCGGCCAGGTCGTGCTGGGAAACCGCCTTCGCCCGGCGATGACCGCGCAGCAGGGCGCCGATATGGCGGTCCAGGCTCTGGCTGACCTCCTGCTCCTTCATGCGTCCTCCATCGCCGCGCTATTGGCCAGCAAATCCTCCGGCGATCAAGACCCGCCTAGCGCGTCGACACCCGTGGCGTGAAGGCCGCTGACGCGGCCCCCTCAGTGATGAGCCGCAGATCCGCGCACGGAACAAGCACCGCTCCTGGGTGTAGTCTATACAAGAATCCGTCAGAGCTAGGCGCGGCCTTGGCGGTGTGAAGGAGCCATTAGCTGAGGGCTTTTTCATGCCTGAAGAAATGCACGTCGATCATCGTTCGCTTTTCCGTCTTGTGACAACTGTCATGGCGGCTGACCATACATCGATCTCGCGTCTGTCGGCCCTGAGGCTGATTTGCTCGGGAACGCCCGCGGCGATCGGGATCTTCATCGACCATGAAGACCTCTATCACCATGATCGAAAAGCCCGCACGTGATCGCTTCCAAGGCGCGTACTGGAGCCCATTGATGGGCGTCGACACCAACCGGGTGCGCGCCTTGATCGCCGTCTTCAAGGCCCAGGCAGGCTCAGGTTCGGTTCAGTAGACCAAGCGTCCCGCTTTGCGATCAACGAGCGTCCTTGGCTTGTTGAGCCCTTGCCGCTAGGTCGAATTCCGGAGGATGAGCGTCAGAGGCCCGCGCGGCCCTGACGCCGCTTAAAGACTAAGCCCTGCCAAGCCACGCTCACGGCGATCACCATAGCGCAGGCCAGAGCGATCCAGGCTGCCTCCGGCTTGGCGAAACGCTCGGCGACGTAGACGCCCACAAGGCCCCAGACGGCCGGCAGGCCGTAGGGCCAGAGCCGTGGCTGGCGCAGCACCACGAGTACGACCGTCAGGGCGACGACCAATCCGCCGATCGCAAAGCTAGGTGAGCCAGCATTGATCAGGCGTTCGGCGGTCAGGACGGTGAGAATGTTGAGAACGCCGGCGATGGTCAGCCACCCCGCCAGAAGGCATAGCGGCCACCAGGCCAGAACGTGGCTCCGTAGGCTGATTTCGGGCGCCGCGCGACTGGCGCGTGACAGCGCCAAGATCAGGGTGACGGCCGAAACGACGATGATCACGACGCTCGCCCAGCGCCCGTTAAGCGCCGAGGCCCAGATCCACAAACCCGTGCCGATGATTGCGGCGACCGCCGGCCAGGAGAGCGACTGGAGGGCCTGGTCGGCGCGTTGACGCGGGGCGGCCTGATAGAGAGCGTAGGCGATCAGCCCGCCATAGATCACTGACCAGATCGAGAAGGCGTAGCCGGCGGCCCGAAGCGTGGCGTCGCCCGCCTGCGAGAACTGGCTGGCGGTGAGACCAATGTCGAAAACCGCCCGAGCGATCGGGGAAACGATGGCGAAGACCACTGCAGCCAAGACGAATGTCTGTGCGCGGCTCATCGCTCTTGGCCGCGCTTGTCGGCGGCGGCCCGGGGCGCGCCGGGCGGGACGTAGAGCCCGGTAGCGGCGCCGGCGAGCCAGTTGGCGGCCCTCAAACGCGGGCCGTGCCTGGCGCAGGGGTCGCCATCGGTGTGTTTGATCCGCGGTTTGTCCTTGGCCATTGTCGAGGCCACGGCGTCACCGAAAGGTTCGGCGAACTGCATGGCGTCGCCGATCCGGCTCATGGAGGGCTTGTCCGTCCCGATCGGCGTGGCGTTGCGGTTCCAGACCAGGGCCGAGGCCTGCACCCCGTCCGCAAGGATCATCTCGGCTTCGGCGCCGAGCCCACCCACCGTGCCAGGAACGCGAAGGCCTATTGGTCCTGGGATCAGAAAGCCGCTGGCGGCCGAAAGCGCCGAGGCGGCCCTGCCGGTGGGGCTCACGCGCGTGACGACGGCGCGGACATGAGCGTCGGCGGCCTTGCCGGGCGCTGCAATTTCGTAGTGCTCGGAAAGCTCAAAACAGATCTGGGCGTCGATCTCGGCAAGAAGGTCACGCTTCTCCTCTGCCGATAGCCAGCGGGTGGAGGGCGTGTCGGCCAGCACGGCTGGCGGAAGGGATACCGCCGAAACGCCGTGCAGCCGCGTTTGGTCGATGCGCTGAGAAACGCCCGTACGCATGGCGCCATCTTGCTTTTGCAGGCCATCGTAGCTGGAAAGCGCGCCCGAGGGCGCGCCATGGGTCGCGCAGCCCGTCACGCTCACCGCTGCCAGAAGTGCCGCAACCTGTTTCATAAGCTGTCCCTCGGGATCAGCAAACGTGGTTCTCTAGGGCCTGTTCCGTTTAGCGTCGGAGGACGGAGCCTCAGTATTGTCCGGACGCTCGGAGGAGGCGCTCCTCGATCCAGCGCCTCTCAACGGAGAACGATATTCGCAATTTGACCTTATGTGATAGATTTTCGCGGCTCGACCTTGGTCCAGTGAACGAGCTTCGCGGCGCGCCCGATGGGTGAATGGCCTACGCAGCTGGTGAACGACTTTCACGGCCCCCAGAGCGTCGCCCGGCTTCGCCGCTGAAAGCCAAATCCTTGAGGACCGAGGCGAGGACCCGTGGCAGACCGACGCCTTCGGGCAAGTCACTGCCTGGCTCAAGAGCCTCGGCTTGGCGTGAGCCTGGTGACAGGCTTCAGGCGCTCTCGGAACACGGCGCGGCGGCCAGGCGCAGTTCGCGTCCTGCGCCCACGCTGCAGGGCCGCAGATTCCTAGGTTGTTAGAAACCGCACCAAGGCCCAATTTCCGATAAGATTTATTAGACGTGCTAGGTATGTAGCGACCGGATGAGAATGTCACCCCCGTGCCAGTTAGGCATGTCACCCTTCCAGCGTGTTGTCTGGAGGGCCTGGGATGGCGGTTCGGAGCATGAGCGACAAAGAACTGGCGCGGCTGGAGGTGCTGCGCGATCTCGATAGTCAGAGACTGACAGCGGCGGCCGCCGCCCAGCTCCTGGGCGTCAGTCGACGACAGACGCTCCCACTCCCCTGCCTTCAGACGAATTGGGCGACTTCGGCGAATCCAAATTCAAGTCCCTCTGCGCCAGGGCCCAGTTGGTCGCCAAGGCCGATCGCGATCGGTTCGGGTGGGACTTCGTCGTTCAAGAGCCCCTTGAGCACGACGAATGCGAGAGCGCCTCCCATATGACGAGCTTTGTCCAAGTCAAGTCGACCTGGCGCGGCCCCAGGGCAAGGTTTGCGAGGCCCGCGCCGATAGGATTAAATCCTACTCGGAAATCGGAGCATAGCCATGCGTTCCACCCAGCAATTCAGCGTCACGCTGCCCACGAGATGGCCGCCCAAGTGCGGGCAAAGGTCGCGTCTGGCGACTACGCCAGCGAAAGCGAAGTGATCCGCGAAGGTCTTCGCGCGCTGCAGGCCCGCGACCGCGCGTTCGACACCTGGCTTAGCGGTGAAGCCGCCAAGGCCTATGATGCCATTCAGGTCGACCCGTCGCGCGGACGGTCGAGCCAGGATGTTCGCGCGACCTTATCCGCCGAGCACGAGCGCGCGACCAAGGCCTGATGCCAGTAGGCCCGGATGTAGAACCGGCGGCTATGTGCAAGCGCTGCGACGTGGCAGCCGTGACGCCGTGCTCCTGAAGCACATTGTCGCCCTCTGCTGTGACCTGGGCATGACGACGATCGCCGAGATGGTAGAAACTCGCGACGCCGCCAATTTGCTCCGCGACCTGGGTGTCGAGCTAGGCCAAGGGTGGCACTTCGCTAAGCCTCTTCCCAAACCCCAGTGGCGCGCCGCAGCGCCGCCGCTGACCAAGCGAATGGGGACGGTGGATGAGTGGAGATAGCTTTGGCCAGAAAGAGCAGGTCGAGAACCCTTTCCGATGATCACCAAAGGGGTGTGTCGGTTTAGGAGCCCGCCGCGTTCCGTCGAACCCCGATGGATAGGCGAACGCCGCTCGTCGCAGCTTCGAGAGAAGCGCGATGGTCGAGGGATCGTGATATCCGACGAACTTCGCGGTGCACGACAGGCTCCGGCAGGCCGGTAGAGCCGCGTCCGGCTGCAACTGAGAATGATCCAGCGCCCGCCTCCCGCCGTATAGAGCGTGACAGAGGAGGCGACATGTCCGACAAGGTCATCCGTGCGGCCGCGATAGCAGGTTTGGTCGCGACGTGCGCGGCGTGCGCCAGCGGCGGCGCCTCGTATTCCGGCTTTCTAAGCAGCTACGATGGCCTGGCCAAACGGCCTGGCAGTGTTCGAGCCACGGTGTACGAGCGCCGCGACGAGGCGATGGCCGCGCCAATCGAACAGCTCTGGATCACGCCCGCCGCGAGCCATTCGAGCGAGGCCCTGTCGGTCGAGGACGAGCACCGCCAGGCGGTGCTGACTGAGGTCGACCGGCAGGTCTGCTACGAGCTGAGCAAGCGCTTCACCCTGATCGACGCCCCCTCCCCCGACGCGGGGACCGTCAAGGTCGGCGTGACCCGCATCGAACTCACCAACCAGGCCGGGGCGGCCGCCTCGGCGGTGGCCAATTTCTTCATCCCGGGTCCGGTCTCGCTGCGGGCGCCGGGCGGGGTGGGCGGGCTGTGGGCCGAGGCCGAGCTCTTGGCGCCGGACGGCGCCCAGGCGGCCGCCCTGGTCTGGAGCCGGCAGGCCATGGTCGTGGGCGCCGACAAGCCATCGCTGTCGCCAGTCGGGGACGCCCACCAACTGGCCGAACCATTCGGGGACGCCGTGGCGGCAGCCCTGACGCCGCGCGACCGCAAGCCGCGTCCCGTGGCGACGCCCGACCCTTGCGAGCGCTTCGGACCGCGCCTGCGCCCCGAGGGGCTGCTCCTGCGCATGACCACCGGCCTCTATCAACCGGAGCTGAGCGGCGCCAAGCCGCCGCCTCGCGACGAGACGTCCGGCGACCCCAGCCAGCGCCCCTAGAGGCGCACGAAGGGCGCAAGCAGCTTGCCCAGCCTGCCGGGCAGCATGATCTGGCCGTCCAGCGCGGCGACGCAGAGGCAGGGCTCCTTGGAGACGACCTTGGGCTGGTGCGTCACGCTCGGGTCGGCCTCCTCGAAGTCGCCGCGCGAAAAGACGCCGTCCTCGGTGGCGTAGGCGCCGTCGATCACGCAGGTCAGTTCGACGCCCCCGTGGGTGTGGCGCGGCGCCGACTGCCCCGAGGCGATCTTCAGCAGGATGACCCGGCAGTCGCCCTCCCGGGTTCCGAGCACGTCGCGAACATGCACGCCGGGCCCCAGCCAGCGCCAGGGCCCGAGCGCGAACTGGTCGAGCGGCGCGGGCAGGACAGGATCGGCCGAGGCCGGCCTCGGCTCGGCCGCGAATTCGTCGGCGTCCAGGCGCGCCATGACGTCCCGCCGGGCGTCCAGGCTGATCGCCTCGGGCGCCTGGTCGTCGAGCAGCACCCCGCCCACGGCCGCGCCGAGCTCGGCCCACGGGCGCGTGGTTGGCCGCAGGCTGAGGTGAGCGGCCACGACGACGGCTTCGGGGAAGCTCAGGGTTCCCGCGGCGAAGGCCAGCAGCCTTTCCTCGCTGGGCTGGCGGCGAAGGCTCATTGCGCGTCTCCCCTGTCCCTTTCGATGCAGGCCCGCAGCTTCATCATGCCGAACCGGATGCGCGCCTTGACCGTCCCGAGCGGAACGCCGAGCGTCCTGGATATCTCCGTATGGGTCTGCTCCTGGAAGAAGGCCATTTCGATGGCGGCCGCCTGGTCGGCGTTGAGGCTGAGCATCGCCGCCCTCACCCGCTGTGCGTCCTGCGCGCCGCTGAGGATGGCGTCGGGCTGGGCCGGCTCCTCCGCCTCCAGGTGAAAATCGAGCTCATGAAGGGTGACCGAGCCGCGCCTGAAATGGTCGATGCGCAGGTTTCGGGCGATGGTGAAGATCCAGGCCGCCGCCGAGGCGCGCGCGGGATCGAAGAGGTGCGCCTTGCGCCAGACGACCAGCAGGGTTTCCTGGGCCAGTTCCTCGGCCGCCGAGGCGCTGGCGCCGCCGCGCATCAGCAGCGCCTTGATCCTGGGCGCATAGTGGTCGAACAGCCCCGCGAAGGCGTCGCGGTCGCGGCTCGCGCCGACACGCACGACGAGGTCGTCCAGCGCGCGCGAGGAACTCACGGCGTGACGGCCTGCAGGGTGTGCGGATAGGGCCCGAGTCGCATGCATGCCGATGATACGGCACGGCTGCGCTACCGGATCACCGGAAACGAAAAATAGCGCGCGCGGCCATCCGATCGGCGACCTCGGCCGTAGGACCTCCGGACATGTCCAGCCTCGCCCCGCGGCGCGGCGGACGCCACCCTGACGAGGGCCGCCTCAGATGAGCGACACATCCCTGGACCTGCGCATCGCCGGCGCATCGCGCGGCTCGCCCCTGTTCGACCTGGTCATGCGGCTGCTCTCGGCGCGCTGGACCTGGGGAGAACTGACGATCGTCACGCCCAGCGGCGAGCGCCGTCACCTGGCGGGCGTCGCCCCGGGCCTTGCCGCCACCATCGTCGTGCGCGACTTCCGCTTCGCCGCGCGGGTGCTGGCCAACGGCGACATCGGCTTTGCCGAAGGGTTCATGGCGGGGGAATGGGACAGCCCCGATCTGGCGGCGCTGCTGACGACCTTGGCCAACAACTACGACCACATCCGGCGCCTGTTCGACGGCGGCCTGCCGATGAAGCTCGCCAACTGGGCGTTCCATCGCCTGCGCGCAAACAGCAAGGCCGGGTCGCGGCGCAACATCCACGCCCATTACGACCTGGGCAACGCCTTCTACGGGGCCTGGCTGGACGAGACCATGACCTATTCCGCGGCCCGGTTCGAGCATCCGGGCCAGTCGCTGGAAGCCGCCCAGACGGCCAAGTACGAGAGTCTGGCCGCCCTGATTGACCTCAGGCCCGGCCACAGCGTCGTCGAGATCGGCTGCGGCTGGGGCGGGTTCGCCCAGTTCGCTGCGGCCAGGATCGGCGCCCGGGTCACCGCCGTGACCATCTCGCAGGAACAGCACGACTTCGCGCGCCGCCGGATCTTCGAGGCCGGCCTGTCCGAGCGGGTCGACATCCGCCTGCTCGACTATCGCGACCTGACGGGCCAGTTCGACCGCGTGGCGTCCATCGAGATGCTCGAAGCGGTGGGGCGCGACTACTGGGGCGTCTATTTCGACAAGCTGGGCTCGCTGCTGAAGCCCGGCGGCCGCGCCGGCCTGCAGGTGATCACCATCCAGGATGCGCTGTTCGAAGAATACGACGCCCGCACCGATTTCATCCAGCGCTACGTGTTCCCGGGCGGCTCTCTCCCCTCCGAGAACCGCCTGGCGCCGCTGATCGCCGCCCGGGGCCTGCGCTGGCGCAGGACCGAGCGGTTCGGCCAGGACTACGCCAAGACCCTGGCGCTGTGGGCCCAGCGGTTCGAACGCGCCTACCCCTTCATAGCCGAGAGCTCAAAGACCTTCGACGCGCGCTTCCGCAGGCTTTGGCTCTTCTATCTCGCCTATTGCGAGGCGGGGTTCCGAACAGGCCGCACCGACGTCATCCAGATGGCGATCGACAAGCACGGCTGAACGCCCTGCGACCGCGAGGCGGTTGGGCGCGCATTGAGCCAAATTGCAGGTCGGTTGTTGACGATAAAGCCCGCTGAGCGGTGTTCGTCTCAGGCGAAGAGTCGCCCCATCAGCTGCGCCTGGGCTTTGCCCTGACGCGAATTTCACGCGTTCTGAGCCTGCAGTTGCGGCTGGTGGACAATGGCGACGCGGGCACCCGGTCCGGAACCATCCACGACGACCTCGGCCCTCAACTGCTTGGCCAGGGCCTGGATGATGCTCGAGCCGAGGCCAACCCTGACGGATCCGCTTGCGGGCGGCATGCCCACGCCGTCGTCGGCGACCGACAGCGTCCAGCCGCCTTCCGAGGCGCTGTACTCCACCCAGATATGCCCGCCCTCGCGACCTGGAAATGCGTGCTTGAGGGCGTTGATGACCAGCTCGGTGACGATCAGCCCCATGCTTACCGAAACCTCCGCGGCCACCCAGTGCTCGTCGCTGACGACCGAAAGGGTCAACTTCTCGGGGTTGGAGACCATCGAGGCGGCGATGCCATCGCACAGCGCCCTGAAATAGGCCTTCAACTCCACTTCCCCCTCCCCCGACTCCACCAGTTGACGCTGGAGAGCGGCGACCGACATCACGCGACTGTGGGCGTCGGCGACATGGGCGCGGATCTCGGGGGACGTCGCGTTGCGAGCCGACTGCATCAGGATGCTGGCGATGATCTGCAGGCTGTTGGCGATCCTGTGCTGCAGTTCGTCGAACAGCACGGCCTTCTCGCGCACCAGGTCGTCCTTGACGCGGTCGGCGAGGCGCGCGTCCGTCACGTCGAAGATGGTCAGAAGCAGAAGCGGGTTGGAAGGATCGCCGTAGTCGAGCCGGCGCGCCCTGATCACCAGCCGCCTGGCGTCCTCGCCAGCTCGGACCAGATCCATCTCACCGGCCTCGACGGCGCCGCCCCCCTTCAGCGCGGCGGCGAGCAAGTCGCGCAACGACGGCGCGCTCCATTCGCCTTGGCCAAGGACGAACGCCGACAGGCCGACCGCCTTCTCCACGTCGATGCGAAAGGCTTCGGCGAAGGACTCGCTCGCCGCGACGATCCTGAAGTCGCCATTGAGCAGAAGTATGGGCGCATCCGATGAGGACACCAGGGCCTGGGCCAGGGCGTCGATGGGCGACGGAACGGGGCGAGCCTCATCGAGCATAGGGGGATCCACGACCCGAAGGCTCTCGAAACGACAGCCGTTCCCGGGCGAGAGATCGGCGCTTGCGCCGGACTCTCAACGCCGCGCCGAAGCTTTAGTTCTAGCACAAATCGGGATCGGCTCCGACGACCAGACCCGGGCGACGAAACCGCGCAGCGGGATCCCGAACCATAGCGTCGCTTGAACGTTTGTATTGGAGCGGCTTTCGCTGGCGCCTTCCCCGGCTCGGGGTTTCGAAAGGGCTCGCCATGTCACCGACCTTCGAAGACGCGCTGGAAGTGGTCCTCAGCCACCTCGACAATCCGCCGGCCGAGGGAACGCCGGAGGACGAAGCCTTTCTGGCCGCCCTCGGCGAGGTTCTCGTCGCCTCCCAAGGCGGTCTGGACAACGATGACGGCGCCAAGCAAGCCATCGTCATCGATGATGATCTGCGAACCCGGCTCGAGGCCATCGCCCATCGCCGTCGCCTCAACCCGTTCGGCGAACACCCCGACGGCATCGGCCCGACGCTCGGCATGGACTTGAGGGTGAAGCCGCCGCGGTGAACATCGGCCCATCCGATAGCAACGACGCCCCAGAACACTAGAAAAAAGCACGAGGATAAATAGCAGCCACGAGCTTAGATCAAATACAACAATCCTGCTAAGCCATATAAATTTGTCGCAATGATGAGCATCGCGCACATATTTTTACCGCCACTCTCGTGGTTGAATACGATTTATTATTTTATGGTAGAGGATTAGAATCCCGCAAAATCGACAGCCTTCGCAAAAAGCTCTCCGCGACTCTTGACATCTAGTTTTCGATAGGCGTGCTTGATGTGGGTGCGCAGGGTTTCGATCGAGATATCCTGCTTCTGGGCGATCTTTCCCGTCTCCAGCCCCGTCAGCATCATCGAAACGATTTGCGCCTCGCAAGGCGTGAGGTGATGGATCTGAAGCATCGCCTCGTAGGAAACCGGCCCGGCCATACGATGAGCGGCGAAGCCGATGCTGGCGTCGTCACCAATAATCAGTTGCTGCGCCCATAATAGCCATTGCTGACCAGCGCCTGCTGGCGTGATGGCATAGAGCGCCACGTCCAGCCCGACCTCCTGAAGCAATCGCGCGAGGATCGCGGCCGTCGCAGGATCCCCTGAAACCAAGTTGTCCTCAACGGCCCTGAAGCTGCCGCCATCACGGACCATCCGGTAGGCGGCGTCGTTGGCCCAATGGATACGCCCGGATCGCGAGAGCAACATCTTGGCCCGGGGATCGGTATTGACCCAGGCCGTGATCGCGCGTGACCAGGCGGGGAGTATTCCGAACTCATCTTCGAACATGAAGACCGTCTGCTCCGAATCCAGATCGTCGGCCTCATCGCCCATGGCGACAAAGCCCGAGACGCCCACCCTCATCGCTTCCTCCCTCGTCGGCCGCGTCGCTTGATACGACTTCGACCCATGCATCGAGCATAAGAACTCGCACACCAGCCCTACGATCCACTCTAACCATTAATAATCGAATTGGCATACCCGATCCGGGTGACACATCAGTAAGTCAAAATAAATACAAGGATACAAAAATCTGGATTTTTAACAATTAGACTAAGCCGACACCCAGCCATGATCACATGACGCAAACTCAATTAATATTGTGAGACACGAATGAAAATGCGCCGAATAGTTCTCTCTCGGAAGCAAAAATACAACCCAAGGGCGATCACTAGAAAGTCGCCCCTCCCAGCTAAAGAGCGAGCCCGCACGAAGTCGCGCCAACCAGTAGCGCCAGCCCCCACGAGCCGCTGCGCCGCTCGACCAAGCCCCCCCGAGGAGGGAGTTCACGCAGCAACCCATCATCCGGCACATTACTTCAAACGCGAAAATTATACTGGCCGCCTTATAAATATTACCTCCGCCTGAACCTCTACAAAATTTGACTAGGCGATAACGACTACCGCCTTCGACGATGCGGAGAACGCTCGACATTGAATAGATGCCATCGCCGCGATCGAAGTCGCGACCTCCTGCATTCAATCATTGAGGCGGGGCACCTAAATATTCGGAGGACATGATGCGTACCTACATCGTTGCGGCGGCAACCGCCGTCGCGGCCCTGCTGGCCATCCCGGCCGTGTCGAGCGCTCAGACCAACGTGACCGTCTCGACCAGCGTGACCAACTTCTGCGGCATCGGGCTGGCCAACGTCGCCGGCGGCAACGTCGCCGTCGCCAACGGCGCCCGCCAGAAGGTCACGACCCTGCGGATGTCGTGTAACGCCGCCACCGGCGCCAAACTGACGTCCAGCGCCGCCAACGGCGACTTCAAGTCCCCGGGCGGCGTGCTGATCAACTACGACTGGGACCTGTCGGTGCCGGAAATCCCCAGCCTGGGCTTCGCCGCGGTCGATACCTGGCCGGGCAGCCCGGCGATCATCACCAATTCGGGCGGCTACAGCCAGAAGCTCGCCGACGGCATCTACGGCGATCTGTTCCTGAACCTCTGCTACAACGTCCCGGGCGGCCCCGGCGTCGGCGGCACCCAGGGCGACCCGACCAACCCCGGCTCCTCGGGCTGCGCGGCGTCGCCGTCCGGTCCTGGCGCGGCCTCCGCTCCGGCCGGCACCTACACCGAAACCTTCACTTTCTCGCTCGATCCCGCCTGATCGAACCGGACGGGGGAGCGGCCCTTGGCCGCCTCCCCGACTTTTCCGAAATTTTCGCAGGGGGAGCGACATGCAAAGTCGAAGATCAGCAGCCACATTCCTGACGACCGCGGCCTTGATGATCTGCGCGACAGCGCCGGCCCGGGCCATGGACGTCTCACCGATGGTGTCCAAGATCACGCCAGCAGGCGCCGGATCCGCCTACCGGATGACCGTCAGGAACACCAGCGCCGTCCCGGCTACGGTTGAGATCGAGGTGTATCGCATGCAGGTCGATTCCGCCGGCGCGCGCAGCCTGGTGGAAGAAGACAACGACATCGTCACCTTTCCGGTCCAGTCGGTCATTCCGCCCAACCGCGAGCAGGTCATCCAGGTCCGCTATATGGGCGACCCGGTCGAAGAAGGCCGAATGTACCTGGTTCGGGCGGCACAGTTGCCGATCAACATGCAGACGACTCCGACCGACGCGGGCGCGGGCGCCGACGTCCAGGTCGCCTTCACGATCAACACCTATGTTTTCGTGGCGCCGTCCAAGGCCCGCGCCGCCGTCGAGGTGACCGCCGTGTCGCGCATGCCGAACGGCGACCTCGTCCTGTCGGCCCGAAACTCGGGGACCGGCTTTGCCTACCTGCGCGAAGCCAGGATCACCCTGACCACGACGGACGGCCGAGCCCACGAAGTGCCGGCCGCGGACGTCGATGTTGGTCAGGTCAGCGTCATGGCAGCCGGCTCCACGCGCCAGATCCGGATACCGGCGCGTCTGATCTCGACCGTCGACGGCCAAATCACCGCTTCGATCGCGCTGCTGTGAGGACGGGACAATGGCACGCAAAGCGCGCGCCGGCGGGCGGTCCGGCGCACGAGGCGCGTTTCGCCGGCTGAGCGCGGTCGCCTGCCTGGGCGGCGGCTTGGCTTCCGTCGTCGACGCCGGCGCATTCCAGATGGCCGACGGGGCCATACAGACAGCGCCGTTCCACCTCATCGCCGCTGCCGACACGCCTCCCGGGGTGGGCCCCGCCCTCTTCGCTGGCGGCCAGGATCAGTCCCCCTCGACCAGACCCACGCCAGTGCTGAATCCTATCCAGGGTCCATTGACGCTGGACGGCAAATACCTAGGCGACGTCAGCGGGGAGGTCGATGCCCAGGGCGAAGGTCTCATCGACGCCAGCGCACTTATGGATCTGCTAGGCCCGCAACTGTCGCCCGCCATGCGCGAGACCCTTTCCAGCCGGATCGCCGCCCAGGCCAAGGTCGCCATGGCCGATCTTAGAAGCCCGACCTTCTCCCTGTCGTTCGATCCGCTGGCCCTAACATTCGTGGCGGCTCTAAGCCCCCAGGACCGCGCCCAGCGCAGGGTCAGCTTCTCCCAGAACGAGAACGTCGACCCCAAGGCCTTCGACCAGCCGAGGCGCTTCGCCGCTGGCGCCAACATCACTCTGGCCCAACTCTATTCCCACACTGACAGCCGCTTCTCGCCGCTACAGGGCGGCGTCGATATGTTCGCCAACTTCGGAGGCTTCGACGGCGTCACCCTGACGACGGGCGTCGACTACGACGGCGGCAGTTCCCAGCAGCGCTGGCGACGACGCGAGATCCGGCTGACCAAGGACGTCTTCCAGTCGGCCGTGCGCATCACCGCCGGCGAGTTCGCCCCGCCTGTGGAGAGCTTTCAAGGCTCTCGACGCTTTCTGGGAGTCTCTGTTGCGCGAGCCTACTCCACGATCCGCCCTTTCCAGAACGTCCGCCCGGCGGGGCGTCGCCAGTTCATTCTAGAGCGACCCGCGCTGGTCGTCGTCGAGGTCAACGGTATCGTCACCGAGCGCATCCGCCTGGATGCGGGCCCCTACTCGCTGGGCGACTTTCCATTCGGCCAAGGCGCCAACACGGTCCGCCTTCTGGTCGAGGACGACAACGGCCAGCGCGAGATCGCCGTGTTCGATCTCTTCGGCGGAACAGGATTGCTCGATCCCGGCGTGGTTGATTTCGGCGTTTCGGTCGGCGTACTGGAACGCGACCAGCTCGAATACGGCTCGGCGCCCGCCATGACCGGCTTCGTACGCAAGGGCCTCAGCGACGTGCTGACCGTCGGCGCCAACGCTCAGGCGGCCAACGGCCGCGGCCAGGTCGGCGGCCTGGCGACCTGGGGGTCTCCGGCCGGCCTGATCCAGCTCAGCGGGGCGGCCAGCCATAACGGCGACACGGGCAGGAGCGGCCATGTCGCATCGGTCGACTACCTGCGCGAGGTCGCCTTCCGCAGGAAGGTGGACGCCCGTTTCGTCGCCTCGGCCCAGGCGACCAGCCGCTTTTTCCAGAGCGCCTTTGACACGTCGGCTGTCAACAGCGAACGATGGCGCGCCGCGACCAGGCTGCTGGTGAGATCCGGGCGTTACTCCGTCAACGCCGGCGTGGCCTTCGTGAAAGGGCGCGAACGGCCGGATCGCACGGACTACAGCCTGGCCTTCGGTCGCAGCTTCCAGCGCTTCGCCGTCAATCTGGCCTGGCAGCGCGGCTCCGCGAACGACGGACAGAAAGAAGACCGTGTCGGCGTAACCCTGACCTCGCGCTTTGGCGGGCGCTGGAGCACGGCGGCGCGCTATGACAGTGCGAACCGTTTCCGGGAAGTCGGCGTGTCCCGTGCCTCTTCGGGCCGCTTGAACGATGTCAGCGGCGATCTGCGGCTCTCGCAAGACCGCGACAACAAGACCATCGCGGCCGACGTCCGCTATATCAACAATCGCTTCGACGCCGAACTCGTGTCCAACCGCCTGGTGTCGTCGGCCCCAGGCGGGACGACACGGCAGGAGTCGCTGTGGCGACTGTCGACCATGATCGGCTACACGGATGGCGCCTTCGGCGTCGGGCGGACCGCGCGCGAAGGCTTCATTCTGGCCACCCCGCACCCGACCCTGGCCAGATCACGGATCAGCCTCACCGACGCCAGCGGCCATCCCGTGGCGCATAGCGGCTGGCTAGGCCCCGCCCTTGCGGGCATCGATCGTGGCTATGGCGTACGGCGCTATGAGATCGAAGCCAACCCGCTCCCTCCTGGCTACGATCTCGGCGCCGGCGTGGTCAGCACCTTTCCCGGTTTCGGCAATGGATATCGCATCGTCGTCGGCAGCGACGCCTCGCGTACCGCGCGTGGCGTCCTGACATCCCCGTCGGGACCGGTTGGCCTGATGGGCGGCATGATCGAAGCCGTCGGCGGCGCGCCGGGCGCGGCGGGACGCCCCTTCTTCACCAATCGCAACGGCCGCTTCGTCGCCGACGGCCTGTCTCCCGGTCGCTACCGGCTGCTGATCCGCGGCCAGATCGTGGGCGAAATCAACATTCCGGCGAATGTGGAAGGAACAGTCGATGTCGGCGAAATCCGCATACCTCAGCCCATGCCTTGATCAACCGGACCGACGGCCTCGCCTGGCTTTGCTGATCGCCGCGCTGGTTCTAGCCGCCGCCCCGGGAGCTCAAGCCTGCGCCTTGGCGCTGGCCGGCGATCCTGGCACGGTCATCATCGACTACAATCCATTCGCCTCCGGCCCCTCGACAGGCGCGTTGGACTTGAAATTCAAAAACCAGGGCGGCGCCGACTGCGACCTGCGCCTTACACTCACCAGCGAAAACGGCGCCTTCGCCGACGACCTGTCGCTCGGTGGAGTCGGCATACGGCTGCGGCCACGCGAGCTGTCGGGATTGAGAGCCTCCGACGTCAAGCCAGGCGCGTTCATCTTTCTCGTCCCGAAGGACTCGACGGCCGAGGCCCAGTTCGACGCCGCCATCACTGCTGACGCGGTGCCGGAGGCCGGGACCTATACCAGCGACCTCAAACTCCTGGTCGAGGATGTCGACGGCAACACCCTGTTGCCGTCGATCCCCATTCGCGTGCAGTTGGTGTCGACGCCGCGCGCGCAGTTGAACCTCGCCGGCGCCGCAGGCGTGTTCGGATCGGGCTCGAGCGTCGAGGTGGTGGATTTCGGCGAGGCGGTCACCGGCGCGACGCGGAACATCTTCGTTCAGGTGCGCGCCAACGCCCCTTCCACTCTGACCATCAAGTCCCAGCATGGCGGGATCATGCGACGCCTGGGAGACGTGGTGACGGACTCGACCGTCCCCTACGCTATCGAATTGGAAGGCGCGCCGATCGACTTGGCCGATACCTGGTCACGCGCGATCGACCCGCCGCGCACCCTGGCTGGCGCATCGCTGCCGATGCTCTTCAAGCTTGGAACGGTCACCGGACAGATGGCCGGACGATACCAGGACGTGGTCACTATCGATATCTCGCCAAATTGAGCCGGCATCCCCAAACTGGGGTAACTAATCATATCGGTTACCCCGCCAGACGCGACGTAGTACCAATCGTGGCGGGATTTGGCTGTTCAACCTCCACCACAGATCACGTCTGCTTCCCGAATATTTCGGGCGACGTTCCCTGTTCCTGGGAGGCGATTGCGTAAACTCGGAGACCATACCGGTGCGACGCGCCTCGCCGAACCCGGTCGAAATCACGTGTTCGGAGGGGCACCTATGTACGAACAAGATATCGCGCCGACGCTCGATCAATACGCCCCCACGGCTGCGGACCGGATCGCGGTCGAGCCCTGTTCGCTTGAAGCCCCAGCGCCTCAAGAAGACTGCGCCAACTGGTTCGAACACGACAGCATCGCGCGATACGTGCTCGATCATCAGGGAAACATCCTGCGCGCCAATGGTGCGGCCAGGCTTCTGACGGCGGCGGGCGTCCTCGGCTCGGGCGGCGTCTTCATCTGCCCTTCGCATCGCAATCGCGCCGAGTTCGACGTCCTGATCGCCCGCCTCGCCGACGACCGTCAAACGAACGGCCGCATGCTGTTCCGCGCCGGAGACGACGCCTGGTGCCTGCTGGACCTCGCCACTCTTCCAGGCTTGGACGCAAGAGTGTTCGCCACCGCCCGCCCCGCACGGTCCATCAGCGCCGAGGCGATCGAACCCTTGAGAGCCGTCTTCGGCCTGACACGCGCCGAAACCTCGGTGCTGTCCCATCTTACCTGCGGTGAGGCGCCAAAGGACATAGGGCGCAAGATGGACATGTCGATCCACACGGTACGCGCGCACCTGCGTGCGATTTGCATGCGCATGGGGGTCAAAGGGATAAACGGCGCGCTGAGACTCAGCTTCCAGCTTGCCAGTTGAACCGATCCGGCCCGCTGCGGGCCGCAAGCTAGGCGCCGTCCCATACCCCCGTGTACGGCGTCGGGGCTGTCGCCCTCCCCCAAGGGCGGCGGCTGGACGGTGGAGTGGTCGGGTGACCCGCGTCTCGCCAAAAGCCGGTCAGCATCTGGCTGCTCCACCGTCGCAGTTACGGTTTCACCTCAGCGCGCCCAGCGTCTAGCCGCGGGTGATGGAACGAACGTCGAGGAAAGTGGCCACGACGCCGCTCGGTCGCTGCAGTTGGTTCCGGTAGGGGGCCAAGCGCATCAGATAGTCCGCATCCTGTTCCTCGTCGCGGACGCGGCGCTCAATCACCCGCGCATCGGCGAACACGGCCGTGACGTCGGCCGCCAAGGTCGGCAGCGCCACCCGGCTGGTGAGGTCGGTTATCGGCCTGCCCTTGTCCGTAGGCAGGATGTTGAACAGCTGCGCCATCGCAGGCGTGAAGCTGCGGATCACCATCCCCTCGCCGAGAAAGACCGTGGCGATCTGGCTGCTCTCGAACAGGTTCTGCAGGTCGGCATGCGCCTCATCCAGCGCCTCGACCTTGGCGTTCAGCTCGAGGTTGACGGTCTGCAATTCTTCATTGAGCGACTGGAGCTCCTCCTTGGAGGCCTCAAGTTCCTCGTTCGAGGACTGGCACTCCTCGTTGACCGACATCAGCTCCTCGTTGGAGGACTTCAACTCCTCCAGGGCGGTCTCGTATTCCTCGATCAGGGCCTGAAGTCGTTCGCGCGTATCACGCAACTCATGCTCAAGGTGGACGACTCCGGCCCGGTCGATACGAACCACGCCCGTCTCGGCCTTCAGGTCAAATGGATCGCCTTGATCGGTGAACATCACCAGCAGCAGAGGTTCGCTCGAGGCGCGCCCCGCGAGCGGTTCCACATCGATCCTGACGCGTTGAGCGCGACCGTCTCCGCTTTCCAGGACCATGCCTTCCCGCAGGGTGGGCTGCCCAGTTTCCTGAACCTGTCGCAACACTGTGCGAAGGTCCAGGCGCAAGCCTTTACGAGCCATGGCCAGCAACTGGCGATTGGGGGCGCCCATGGCCGCTTCCAGATACTTTCCGGTCTTGGCGGAATAGTAGACGACATCACCGTCACGATTGACCACGACATGGGCCGGAGCGAACCGCTCGAGCACCTGGCTCTCCACCGACTGGCGCAGGGCAAGACCCGCAGCAGAACCAGACTTGGCACGCTGGTCGTCGATGTAATAGCCCGGCTTACGGTCAACGATCATCAGCGGCCCCCGCACGGGAGCGGCGATCCCCTCGCGAGCCTGGAAGATGCGATGTTTTTTGTCGATGGGCGTGAAAAGTTCGCCGAACTGGCTGGCGTTTTCGGACATGCCCAGGAAGAGGAAGCCTCCAGGGCGAAGAGCATAGTGGAACGTCGGGATCACTCGGCCCTGAATCTCTGGGCCAAAATAGATGAGCAGATTGCGGCAGGAGACCATGTCCATACGCGAGAATGGAGGGTCGCGTACGACGCTATGGGGTGAAAATACGCAGAGCTCGCGCACCTCCTTGGCCACCGCGTAGAGGTCCCCTTCGGAGAGGAAGAACCTGTTGCGTCGCTCCGGCGAGACGCCGTCCAAAAATGTATCCGGATAGCGGCCGGCCCGAGCGACGGCCAGGGCGCGCTCGTCGATGTCGGTGGCGAAGATCTGGACCCGCGGACTGACGCTGGCCCGGTCCATGTACTCGCAGATCAGCATCGCGATCGAGTAGACTTCCTCGCCGGTGGCGCAGGCCGGGATCCAAACGCGCACGGTTTCGTCTGCCCCGCGCCCATCGAACAGGCGCGGTATCACCTTTTCCTCCAGGGCGGCGAAAGCCGCCGTGTCGCGGAAAAAACTGGTGACGTTGATCAAAAGATCTCGAAAGAGCGCATGGACTTCCTTGGGGTCGTCCTTGATGCCTTCCACATACTCTCCCAGCGACGCCGAGTAACGGATTTGCATCCGACGCTGTACGCGACGCAGAAACGTCTTGGCCTTGTAGCCGGAGAAGTCGTGGCCGACCTGGGTGCGCAGGGTGGCGCAAATGTCCTGACGAGCCTCCTCCAGCGCACCAGCGGGCTCGGCGTCGCCCGAAGCGGGAAATCCCTCCATCAGCGCGAAGCTGCGAGCGAAATTGGCAAGGTGCCGCCCCATCGCCTCGACGGGAACGGCCAGATCGACCAACCCGGTGGCGATGGCGCTTTCGGGCATGCTTGGATGACGGGGCCCGTGCCCGCCGGGAGCCTGGGCCAATGTCAGGCCCGCGGCCTCCTTGACAGCCTTGACGCCCAGCGCCCCGTCGCCGTCGCCGCCTGACAGGATCACGGCCGCGGCGTACTCGCCTTGGTCCTCGGCTAGGGCCGCCAGGAAAACATCGATCGGCTTGCGCTCTCGACCAGCTTGGCTTTCCTTCAAGGAGACGAGGCGACCGTCATGAATGCCCAGCAACATGTCAGCCGGCATGACGTAGACATGGTCAGGACGGACCTGCGCGCCATCGCAGGCGATCTCGACCGGTAGGGCGGTATAGCGGGCGATGACCTCATGCAGCAGGCTCTGCCGCTCGGGATTGAGGTGAGTGACCACTACATAGGCTACGCCGGCCTCGGCTTGGATGCCCTGGAAGAACCCCTCCAACGCCTCGATTCCCCCGGCGGACGCACCAAGGCCGGCGATCGGAAAGCGGGCGGCCGGTGCGGACATGGACGGACTTTCCTTATGAGCGCCCAAAGGTTCGGCGCCGCATCGGCGGACAGGACCCACGCCCTTGCCGGGAGTCGCCCAAGGAGACGATCTGAAATCCGCCAGGACAACCATAACAGATCACCCCTGGCGGTCAGCCCCTCACAAGCCGCGGTGTCGCGCTTACCCAGCAGCCACCTCACTGCCCGTATCGATGGGAGCCTTCTCAGGCGGCAACGCGCGGACTTGGCGCCGTCTTGTCAGGCCGCGCTTAGGCAGAATCCGAAAGACAAGGGGAAGCGCCAGCGCCAGGGTGACGCATGAAGCGGCTGCGATGAAAAGATAAGGCATGGTTCGTCTCCGACCGGCGTACGATGCGATTCCGGGCGACCTTCCAAGGAACGTCGCCCGGCGCTGTATTGCGGATCTCAGCGATCGTCGCGGAAATCGCCGCTGATGCTGTCGCTCAACCGATCGAGCCGAGCGGTGATGATCGCCCGCCCTCTGGGACCAAGATCGCCTTGACGGTTGCGCAACGATCGCTCCTGACGCTCGATCGCGGCCAGGGTTCGTGTCGCCTGGCCGGCCTCGGCCCGGCTCAGGCGACCGCTATAGGCGCCGCGATTGATGCGCTCGGCCAGTTGCGCCTGACGATCGTCGATGCTGAGCCTGCCGCGGCCGTCGGGATATTGACCGGCGGGATAGTCGGCGCGCGGGCGGCGAGCATCCGTCGAGACCCAGCCGCCACGGGCGTCGTAGTAACCGACCGTCTCGCCACGCACCCAGCGCCCGTTGGCGTAATAGCCCGGCTGCGGATCAGCGATCCATGCTCCGTTGGCGGCGCGCCGTCCGCTCGGCTGGCCCGGCATCCAGCGTCCGTTGGCGTCGTAGCGACCGCTGGCTGCGCCCGCGATCCAGCGACCGGACCTGTCATAGTAACCGGAAGCGGCCGAGACCCAGCGACCGTCCTGGGCGTAGTAGCCGGTGGCCGAGGCTGGAACCCACAGACCGTTGGCATAGTAGCCGGACGCCGCGACGTCGGTGCTCGCCTGCATCCAGCGCCCGTCGGACGCGTAGTAGCCGCGTGGAGCCCCGTCGACCCAGTCGCCGTTGCGATCGAAATAGCCGGAAGCCTCGCTTCGCGAGACGGCGTTGGCGTGCCAGGCGCCCTGATTATCGTAGAAGCCATAGGCGCGGGCGCAGTCGGGACGCCCCTTGGCGACCTGATTACCGATCAGGGCGCCAGCGATGCCGCCGATAACGGCCCCTTCGCCACGATCGCCGCGGCCCGCCACGGCGCTGCCTGCCGCCGCCCCGACACCAGCGCCGAGGAGGGTTCCGGCCACACGATTGCTCTGCCGCTGCTCGCAGGTCTGTTGCGCGAGCGCGGCGGCGGGGATGAGGGCCGCGGCGCAGACGCCGGCGACCAGGATTTGGATACGCATTTTGTGGGATTCCTTGGGATGAGACATACTCCTCCCGACCCACATCAAATGGCGATTTCATTAACAATATTCAAGAGCAAAGCAAAATATAAATCACGAGAAGGCACTAATTTAATTCAGTAAATACGGAACAAAATCGCCTTTGTCAGCAGCAATTATATTGTCATAATTCAAAATTATTACCCACCACCCCCCTCGCAAAGCGTAAACGCGGCGCCTGTTCAGCCACAGCTGGTTACTTCAGGAGACCGGCCGCACGCAGCGCCTTGGTGATTACGTCCTGGACGCCTGCGGGCACGTGGCTGACAGCTTTCATGACCCCCTCTCCCAGACCGCCGATCTCGGGACGCTCCGGCTGGGCTGCAGGCTGCGTCGGCGCGATCGTTTCCAGGGCCCGCCGGGCCCCTCCATCGCCGCTCCGCTCGCCGCGCCCTTCGTCGATCTTCCAGAACCTGACGATCTCCAGGGACGAGGAAATCCCCGCCTCGAGCAAGAAGGGCCCCGCCTTGCCGACATCGCCGGCGCGCTTCATGGAAAGCGGGGCGCCATGGCCAAGGCCGCGAACGATGTTCAACTCGACGAGCGGCTCGCCCCCGGCGGACCGCCAGGTCGAGCGGGTTCCATGCGCCAGCGGCTCCACCCGATGCGGCGCGATGGGCAGCCCTTGCAGGGCGACCCACTGCTGGGCCAGGTCATGAGCGTTCTGGACATGCACGGTGCGGTCGGCGTCGCCGTGCCAGATCGACAGCCGGGGCCGGGAGCCGCCCTGGTGGAAGGCGGGAACCAGAGCGGCGAAATCCGCGCCTGAACGAGCAGCGGGCCGGTTCATGACCTGCATCGCGCTCTGGACGTTGCGGGCCACGCCATAAGGCAGGCCCGCAATCACGGCGCCGCCCGCGAAGAGGTCGGGATAGACAGCCAGCATCACCCCCGCCATCGCCCCGCCCGCCGACAATCCCGTGACGAAGACCCGCTGCGGATCAAGATCATGAGCGTCGAGCAGATGACCGACCATCGCCGCGATGGAAGCGCCCTCTCCCTTGCCTCGCCGGATGTCGCCCGCCAGGAACCAGTTGAAGCAGCGATTGGGATTGTTGCTCTGAGCCTGCTGCGGCGCGAGGATCATGAAGCCCATGCGGTCGGCCAGGTCTAGCCAGCCGGCGCCTTCGGCGTAGGCCCTAGCGGTCTGGGTGCAGCCGTGCAGGACGACCACGAGCGGCGATCCGGACGCCAAGCCTTCGGGCCGATAGCTCAGCATCGTCAGGTGACCAGGATTGACGCCGAAATCGTCCGTGCGCTCCAGGCGCCCGATCGCGTCTGGAGCGGAGAACGAGGCGCGACGCAGGCGCGCCAGCATAGCGGTGGTGTCGCCGAGGCTCGGCATGGTGATGTCCTGAAAACAGCGAGGCGGAAAAGCCGCCGCCCAGTTCAAATGCTGCAACGCAGCAAAGGCGCCATCACGCTCGATCACGTCTTTCGGCGAAAACGGAAAAGGCGCCCCGACCACCGGGCATGCCGAGGTCGGGGCGATAGCGTCTAATACTCGCGACGGACCGGATCGGCGACGCCGCGATCCTCGGGTCGGACCACCTCGTCATCGATCAGCAGGTCGTCGCCCCGGCGCGTCGCGAACGAGCGATCCTCGCCGTAAAGGGCGCGCTCGCGACCGATCTGCTCGGCGCTATAGGGAGCCGCCGAGGGATCAAAGCCCGTCCAGCCGTCCTGGCGATAGGCCTCGCCGCGACGCGCGGCGTCCACGCCTCGCCCTTCGTCGAGAATCCGCTCGACAGCGTCAATCTCGCCGTCCTGCGCCCTGACGCTGACCAGGGCGCCGCCGCGCCGCACGCCCTCGGAATAGACGTTGGCCTCGTCATCGCTGTGACCGGCCTCCTTCAGAGCGCCGAGCAGGCCGCCCGTGGCGCCGCCGGCCGCCGCGCCGACGGCCGCTCCGACCGCCGTGGCCGCGAGCCAGCCGGCCGCGACGACGGGTCCCAGGCCGGGAATGGCCAGCATGCCGAGGCCGGCCAGCAGGCCCGCGCCGCCGCCGACCAGTCCGCCCGCGGCCGCCCCCTTGCCGGCGCCGTCGGCGACGTCGTTATCACCGTCGCCACCGTGATCTCCCAGCGGACCACCGGCCCTGCGCCCGTCGTCATGCCAGTTGTCGGTGTTGTCGGAGACCAGACTGATACGGTCTTCGGCGACGCCGTAGTCGTTAAGGTCCGCAATCGCGGCGAGCGCGTCGGTGTGGCTGTCGAACAGCCGGGTGATGGTCTTGCTCATGTGGTTCTTCCCAGAAAGATTGTGATTTGAGGCGAGCAAGGGCGGCCGAGCCTAGAGCTCGGTGATCGCGCCCTTGTAGTCGATGGAGACATTGACCTTGCGGCCGTCCTTGGTGGCTTTCCCCTGCCAAAGACCGTTGGCGTTCTGATTCAGAGGACCCAACTCGCTGTAGCCGGCCTTCTCAATGGCGGCCCGCGCCTGGTCGGCGGTGTAGGAACTGGCGCCCGGCGTCGGACCGGTCTCGCCGGTCGTCGGCGCGGTGTCGACCGCGGCATTGCCCGGAGCAGCCGGCGCGGAAACGGCCGGCCCCTCGACCTTCTCATGGTCGGCGTTCTTCTGGCCGCAAGCAGCCAGCAGCATCGCGGCGAGCGCGACGCCAATCGTGGTTTTCAGCATGTTCATGGATCTCCGAGAGGTCAGGGGATAAGCCTTCCCGACCAAACACGGTTGCATCACGATTATAAATTCATACCGAAGCTAGATAATTAGCTATGCCGAAAACAAAAGAGATCGAAATAAAATTGACACGCCAATTTTGACACTAAGATATATTTAGTTCTTTCTGGAGCTCGGCAATATTGCCTTCAGACGCTGATCATCCAGGGCTGCCAGCCTCGCCGCCTCCGCGAGGGCCGACTGGAGCCTGGTCTTGAAGCCGGCGACCACATCGCCCTCGCCCTTCTGCATGGCCCGATATCCCGCCAGGGCCACGTGCGCCGGATCGGTCCTGCCGGAATGTCGTCGCCGCGCGGCGTCCATAGGGTCGGCGTCGGCAAAGACGCCTTCATCCGTCGGGCCTGGCATCAGGCAACTCACCGTGACGCTGGTGTCCTTTAGTTCGTTGCGCAATGACCAGGCGAAACTGTCGAGGAAAGCCTTGCTGCCATTATAGACGGCCTGGAACGAGCCCGGCATGAAGGCGGCGATGGACCCCGTGATCAGGATCCTGCCTCGGTCGCGCTCGCGCATGTCCCTGGCCAGATGCTGGATCAGATAGACGGCGCCGATAACGTTGGCGTCGATCACCAGTCGCGCCTCGCTCCAGTCCTGATCCAGAAAGCCGTAGCCCAGACCACGGTCAGCATTGATCATCAGAGCGTCGACAGGACGATCGGCGACCAGCTCGACGAGTTCATCCACGCCCTGAATCGTCGAAAGGTCGACCTGCAGCGCATAGACCCGTCCTCCGTACTGGTCGAGCCCAGCCTTGGCTTCGACGATCGAGGACAGGTCCGCGACGATGACGAGGTCATAGCCGTCCTCGGCAGCCAGACGGGCCAGTTCATATCCCACGCCCGAAGCAGCGCCGGTGACGACGGCCAGCGGCCTGAGGTCATCGATCATCTGGCGTCCATTCGCGGAGGAGGCTTGCGAGCAGGCGCGGGCGACGCGCCGCCTTTCAGCCAGCAAGCGAGGGTTTCGTTTTTCATGAGATATCTCCCGCTCAGATAACCACCCTGTCCTCCTGGCGTTCCCCCTTTCAAACCAAACACTTGCTATGTCGGGCAATCGACATTCCACCGGAAACGCAAGGTTAGCTTGCCTCCCGGATCAACAGTCGCCACGGCGCGTTGGATTGCTCGGACCATTAAGGGACGCATCATGAACGACCAGGCCGCCGACAAGCCCTTCCTCAGCGACGTGCAGACCTTGCGCGCCAGGGCGCGGGAACACCTCAAGGACGGCGCTCTGACGCCCGCCTATGGCGGCGACGTCAACAAGACCATCGAGATCCTGCAGACCGTGCTGGCCACCGAACTGGTGTGCGTGTTGCGCTACACCCTGCACTCGATCATCGCCTCGGGCATCTCAAGCCAGGGCCCCAAGGCCGAATTCGCCGAGCACGCCAAGGAAGAGCACGCGCACGCCCTGGCCGTCGCCGAGCGCATCACCCAGTTGGGCGGCACGCCGAACTTCAGTCCGGAAGGCCTGGCCACCCGTTCGGCCTCGCAATATGTCGAGGGCGAGAACCTGATCGACATGATCAAGGAGAACCTGATCGCCGAACGGATCGCCGTGGAGCACTATCGCGAGCTGATCCGCTATTTCGGCGACGACGATCCGACCACGCGGGTGATGCTGGAGGGCATCCTCGCCGTCGAGGAAGAGCATGCCGACGACATGCACGACCTCTTGGTCGCGCATGAAGGCACGCCGATGCTCGAGGATGCCTGACTTGTCCGCACAGGTCGCGCTGGCGACGTCATCGCCCCCGCTGTCGGCCGCAAAGGTGCTGGCCGCCCTTCGCAAGGCCGTTCCCGTCATTCGGTCCCGCGCCGCCGACCTGGACGCCCGTAGCGCCTTCCCCGCCGAGGACGTCGATTTCCTGGCCCAGATCGGCGCCCTTGAGGTGATGGCCGGCGACACGCCCTCCCCCCGCGAGTTGATGGAGGCGCTGCGCCTTGTCGGCCGGGCCAACCTCAGCCTGGGCCGGATCTTCGAGGGCCACGTCAACGCCGCCCGCCTGATCGCCTGGCACGGCTCGGCCGAACAGAGACGGACCCTGGACGCAGACCTGGCCGCGGGAAAGGTCCTGGGCGTCTGGAACACCGAGCCTGCGCCTGGCGTGACGATCGCCCAAGGCGGACTTCGAGGCGCCAAGTCCTACGCGACAGGCGCGGGTCACATAGACATCGCCGTGGTGACCGCCGCCACGTCGGAGGGCAAGCAGATGGTTCTGGCGCACGCCTCAGATCCGGCCCGCGCCGATCCATCGGCCTGGCGGGTGCGGGGCATGAGGGCGACGGTCAGCGGGACTTACGACCTCACCGGCCTGCCCGTGAATGCGGCGACGCGACTGGGCGCGCCAGGCGATTACGAATGCGAGCCGCGCTTCTCGGCCGGCGCATGGCGCTTTACGGCGGTGCAGCTTGGCGGGGTGGAGCACGTGCTGACCCTGCTGCGCGATCACCTGGCGGCCTCGCCTGCCGGCCAGGACCCTATTCACCGCGCCCGCTTCGGCAAGGCCCTGGCGGCCGCCCGATCGGCCTATCTGTGGGTGCGCGAGGCGGCCGATCGGGCCGAGGCCCCGAACGCGGGACCCGAAACGATCAGCTTCGTCCTGATGACCCGAGGCGTCGTCGAGGAGGCCGGCCTTGCCGTTATGGAAGCGGCTGCGCGCAGCGTCGGGACGCGAGCCTTCTTCGTTGACAACCCCCTGGACCAGGCCTGCCGCGATCTGGCGCTCTATCTGCGCCAACCGGTTCCGGACCAGGCGCTGGACCGCGCGGCGGCGGCTTTCCTGGCGCAGGACGCATGGGCGGACGATCCCCTGTGGTGACGGCGCTTGGCGAACCGGCCTGGGCCGCCCTGGTCAACCAGGCCTTCAATCTTGAGGCCAAGGTGCTGGACGGCCTGTCGCCGTTCCTGATCCTGGCGCCGCATCCCGACGACGAGACGCTTGGCTGCGGCGGCCTGATCGCCCGTGCGAGCAAGCTGGGCCTGAAACCTCGCGTGGTCTACCTCACCGACGGCGAGGGGTCGCATAAGGGCTCGGCCACCTGGCCGCCGAGGCGGCTGGCTCGCGCCCGGCGGCAAGAAGCCCTGGCGGCCCTCGACATTCTTGGCGTTCCGCCCGACGACGTTCACTTCGTGGGCTGGCCGGACGGTGCGCCCCTCCCCCGCGATCAGGCCGCCTATGCCGACACGCTGCGCGACCTGCGCGAATGGTCCGACCGCTTCAAGCCGTGGAGCGTCTGGGCGCCGTGGCGTCATGAACAGCATTGCGACCATGTCGCAGCCAATCTTCTGGCTTCGGACTACATCGCCTCGATCGACACCCGCGAGCCGGTGAAGATGGAGTACCTGGTCTGGGGTTGGGCCGATCCGGACCTGGCTCACCGCCACGGGGCCAAAGGCGTCTGGGGCCTGATGTGCGGCGACGAGATCGCTCGGCGTCGACGGGCCCTGGCCTGCCACGAAACCCAGATGACGCCGCTGATCCAGGACGCCGCCGAGAGTTTCAGGGTGTCGCCCCAACTGGCGGCCCTGACCGATCGGCCGGTCGAGATCTTTCTGGAGTGCCGCCGTTGAGGAAGACCCGCTCGCTCGAGCCCGGCTATTTCGAGGGCCTCTACGCGGCCAATCCCGACCCATGGGGTTTCGAAACCAGCGATTACGAGCGCGAGAAGTATGAAGCCACCCTCGCCGCCCTTGGCGGCGAGCAAGCCACGCGGGGCCTGGAGGTCGGCTGCTCGATCGGCGTCCTGACCCGGCGGCTGGCCGCGCGCTGCGACCACCTGCTGGCGCTCGACGTCTCGGCGACTGCGCTCAAACAAGCCCGTCGGCGCTGCACGGACCTGGCCAATGTGCAGTTCGCCCAGCTTCAGATTCCCCAAGATGACGTCGCCGGCGCCTTCGACCTGATCGTGCTGTCGGAGGTCGCCTATTATTGGGACGACGCCGATCTGGCCCTGGCGGCCAAGGCCTTTGGCGCAGCGCGCGTTCCGCACGGCCGCATCCTGCTGGTCCACTGGCTGGGCGAGACCGACTATCCCAAGACCGCCGACGAGGCCGTCGAGACCCTCCGAGCCCACCTGGGCGAGGCCATCAGCGTCGAGACGGCGCAACGCAACGCCGACTATCGCCTTGACCTGTGGCGCTGGATCTAGCCGGCTTTCGCCAGCATCAGCCGCTCGCGCCCGATCCGCACGAGGGCGCGCGCCCTGTCGACCTCGGCCGGAAGATCCGCGAAGGTCAGGGCCGGTCCGCATGTCGCCAGGCCGAGCGCGGCATTGAGCGGCGGCGCCTCGTGAATGGGTTCGTCGATGGCCTGGCGTCCCCACAAGTCCAGCGTATCGGAAGTTCCTCCAACGGCGCGACCGGCCAGGCGACAGGAGGTAAAGACCTTGACGTCGATCGGATGGCGAACCCTCCCGCCGGCGGCCCGCACGGCTTCGAACAGCGCCTTGTCCTCCCCGACCGGCGGGGCGGGCGCGCCGCCGATCCGGGCGTACACGCCCAGGGTCAGGGCCATGCTGGCGCCCCCTTCATAGGAATGGTGCGGCCAAGCCTCGCCGCTCCGCCCCGCTCGCAAGGCGTCGAGGGCGGCATAGTAGCGGCGAAGCAGGGCCAGGCGCGCGCGATGCTCGCGATCCAGCCCGCGAAGCTCCGTCCCCTTCAGCCGCGCCAGCCCCGCCACCGCGTCGTAGCCGGCGTCGACATGGTCCAGCGTCCGTAACAGCCAGTCGCCGGCGACCTGGGTGTCGGCGTCGGTGGTCGCCAGCAGGTCTTCGGGCGATCTAAGAAAGGCCGAGGCGGCCTCAAGCGCCGCTCGCCTGGCGCCGCCGGCATGCGCCTGGTCCGAAGCCAACCGCATCTCGACGACCTCGACGTCTGCGCCCATCCGTCGGGCAAGCGCGGCGGTTTCGTCCGAGCAGTTGTTGGCCAGCACCACAATGCGGAGCGAGGCGATCCGTTCGTCGCGCTCCATCGCCAGCAAACGTCCAAGGCAGACCTCTATCCAGGCCGCCTCGTTCTGCGCAGGCACGGCCACCGCCACGTGTCGCCTCACGACCAGATCCATGCGCATCGCGTTCCGCTCCTTCACATCCGGCGAAAGCGCGCGGCGGGTTGCTAACTCTTCGAAGCCAAGAAGGTTCGAACCGAGGCGTCAACGAAATAAATAAATATTTCAATCTCTTATGTCGGATTGGCGACAGCAACTTCGATGAGGCCGAGACGTTGAAGCAGCCAACTGCTCACAACCGAAAGACGTCCCATGGCCACCCCGGCTAAGACCAAGGCCAAGACGGCCGGCGCGAACTCCACGCCCCCGACCAACGCCCCGCCCCCGCGTCCGGCGGGGCCCTCGACCGAAGGCGAGACCCTGATCCTTCCCGGCGGCGAGACCCATCAGCAGGCCGACGCCCCGGCCACGCAGCTGACCACCAACCAGGGCGTACCGATCGCCGACAACCAGAACTCGCTCAAGGCCGGCGCGCGCGGTCCGGTGCTGCTGCAGGACTTCATCCTGCGCGAGAAGATCATGCACTTTGATCACGAGCGCATTCCCGAGCGCGTGGTCCACGCCCGCGGCTCGGCCGCGCATGGCTTCTTCGAATGCCTGGAGTCTTGCGCCGACGTCACCATCGCCGACTTCCTGCAGCGACCCGGCGAGCGCATCCCGGTGTTCACGCGCTTCTCAACCGTGGCCGGCAACAAGGGCTCGGCCGACCTGCCGCGCGACGTACGCGGCTTTGCGGTGAAGTTCTATACGCAGGCAGGCAACTTCGACCTCGTCGGCAACAACATGCCGGTGTTCTTCATCCAGGACGCCATCAAGTTCCCCGACCTGATCCACGCGGCCAAGCAGGACCCCGACCGCGAGTTCCCGCAGGCGGCCACAGCGCACGACACGTTCTGGGACTTCATCTCGCTGACGCCCGAGAGCATGCACATGATCATGTGGGCGATGAGCGACCGGGCCATCCCGCGCTCCTTGCGCATGATGGAGGGCTTTGGCGTCCACACCTTCCGCCTGATCAACGCCGCTGGCCAGAGCACCTTCGTCAAGTTCCACTGGCGGCCCAAGCTCGGCTCTCAATCGGTGGTCTGGGACGAGGCGCTGAAGATCAACGGCGCCGATCCCGACTTCCATCGGCGCGACCTGTGGGAGGCCATCGAGGGCGGAGACTTCCCAGAGTGGGAGTTTTGCCTGCAGACCTTCACCCAGGAACAGGCCGACGGTTTCGACTTCGACGTGCTGGACGCCACCAAGCTGATCCCCGAGGAAGATGCGCCCCTGCGCGTCGTCGGGCGCATGGTGCTGGACCGCAACCCCGACAACTTCTTCGCCGAGACCGAACAGGTGGCCTACTGCGCCGCGCACGTGGTTCCGGGCATCGACTTCACCAATGACCCCCTGCTGCAGGGGCGCCTCTTTTCCTACCAGGACACCCAGCTCAAGCGCCTGGGCGGCCCCAACTTCCACCAGATCCCGATCAACCAGCCCAAGTGCCCGTTCCACAATCTGCAGCGCGACGGCCACATGCAGATGGGCGCGCCCAAGGGCCAGGTGAACTACGAGCCCTCGACCCTGGGGCCGGACGTGGCGCGCGAGTCCCAGGAGCGCGGCTTTACGACCTTCCCCAATCCCGAGGCCGGCGAGCAACTGCGGGTGCGGCCCGAGAGCTTTGCCGACCACTACACCCAAGCCAGATTGTTCTTCGCCAGCCAGACCAAGCCCGAGCAGGATCACATCATCGCGGCCTTGGTCTTCGAGCTCAGCAAGTGCGTCACGCCAAGGGTGCGCGAGGCGGTGCTGTCGCGCCTGATCCACATCGACGAATTCCTGGCCCAGTCGGTGGCCGAGGGCCTGGGCTTCACGGGAAAGATCGTTCCGGCCGCCGCGCCTATCCTGGCCAAGGACATGACCCCCTCGCCCATGCTCAGCCTGCTGGCCAAGGCGCAGCCCACGCTGGAAGGCCGCAAGGTCGGCGCCCTGGTCAGCGACGGGGCTGACGACAAGCTGCTGGCCAAGCTGAAGACGGCGGTCGAGGCGGCCGGCGCGCGGCTGCAGATCATCGCCCCGACCATCTATGGCGTCACGACGGCCGGTGGAGACCTACTGCCTGCCGACCACAAGATCGACGGCGGCCCTTCGGTGCTGTTCGACGCGGTGGCGATCCTGCCGTCAGACGAGGGCGGCGCGCAGCTGGCCCTGGAAGCGGCGGCCGTCAACTTCCTGCGCGACGCCTACGGCCACCTCAAGGTCATCGCCTACCTGCCCTCGGCCGGTCCCCTGTTCGCCAAGGGCGGGATCACCGAGGTGGGACCGGACGACGACGAAGGCCTGATCGATCTCGAAGCCTCCAGCGTCGACGACTTCGTCGCCACGGCTTCCACGGGCCGGGTCTGGGCCCGCGAGCCTCTCGTGCGTCCGCCTCCCAAGCCGCTGGTCGCCGATCCCGCATGAGCGATCGGCGTACATGAGCGACGAGAGGATTGACTGCCTGATCGTCGGCGGCGGGCCTGCGGGCCTGACCGCCGCGATCTATCTGGCGCGCTTCCGGCTGTCGGTGGTGGTCGTCGACGCCGGCCACAGCCGCGCCGCCCTGATCGCGCTGACCCGCAACCATGCGGGCTTTCCCGAAGGCATATCGGGCAAGGCCCTGCTGGCGCGTATGCGTCGGCAGGCTGAGCTCCATGGCGCACGGATCATCCTGGGCCGGGTCGAAGAACTGAACGTCGCGCCCGAGGGCTTCGTCGTCCGCAGCTCGACCAGCGAGCTTCGGGCTGGCGCCGTATTGCTCGCGACCGGGGTGACCAATCTTCGCCCCCCGATGGACGAGACGCTTCACATGCGGGCGCTGGAGCAAGGCCGCCTGCGCTACTGCCCGGTCTGCGACGGATACGAAGTGACGGACCAACGGGTGGCGGTGATCGGCTTCGGCGCCCGCGCGGCGGGCGAGGCCGAATTCCTGCGCGCCTATACGGCGAGCGTCACGCTTATCGCTCTGGAGGCCGATGACGGCCTCGACGACAGTCAGCGCCGACGTCTCGATCAGATCGGGGTCAGGCGCATCGCCGGCCCGGCCGGAGACTTCGCGCTGGAGGACGACAGCATCAGCCTGGCCTGCTCCAAGGGACGCCTGCGCTTCGATGCGATCTATCCCGCGCTCGGATCGGCAGTTCACTCCGACCTGGCGCACGGCCTGGGCGCGGCGGTGACGCAAGACGGCTGCATCAGGGTGGACGCCCATCAACGGACGAGCATCGACGGCCTGTACGCCGCCGGCGACGTCGTGCTGGGCCTGGACCAGATCAGCCACGCCATGGGCGAGGCCGGCGTCGCCGCCACGTCCCTGCGCAACGATCTGGCCAGGCAGGCGCCGTTCCTGCGCTGACCAGGGGAGGCTGCGGGAAACGCCCCGAAGCCCCCCTGGCCGACAGGCCTAGCGCGGATCGCGCAGATAGACGGTCCTGCTGCGGCCGCGCAGAAGCAGTCCCAATACGATGCCGGCGGCCGCCGCGATGGCCACGGCCGGAAGCGGCTTGTCCTTCACATAGGTCTCGACGGTGTCGAGGCGTTCGCGCATCCCGCCGCGCACCGTATCCAGCGCGCCCTCGAGCCGGTCGCGCACATCGTCGGTGAGCTTGCCGTAAGCGCGCTGGGCGCCGCCGGCGGCTTGGTTGAGCTTGCCCTTGATCTGGGTGGCGCTGTCGCCGGTCAATCCGCCGACGGCGTCCTGGACCCGGCCGACGCCCTGGCGGGCGACGCCTGTGACTTGATCGTCCATCGGTCTGTCCTTTGCTTGCCGCCGAACGCGGCGACAGACCAATCCGCCAACCCGCATGGGTGTTCCGGGGAATGTTCGCCGGCGTTCGACTGGCGTTCTATTTCTGCTCCCGATCGATCAGGCGGCGCTCCGCCCGGCGCGCCCGACGGTTCCTGCGCGCCAGACGCAGATATCCGCCGCAGACGAGAACGAAGCCGACCGCGACAAGGATCAGCGCCAGTCCGATGTGATCTCGCACAGGCCAGCCATAGAAGCGCGCCGCGACGATGAAGCCCAATAGAGCGAGCGCGGCGCCGCAGACACCGGCCATAAAGGCTCCGCCAACGGGCTTTGGCGCATACGCCTCGGCCCGATCCTCAGCCAGCATCTCGCGTTCGGTCTCGTTCATTTCGTAGTCTAACATGGTCACGACGCTAGGCCCCGCGATCATCGCCTCCGCGCGAACGGAGCAGTTCCAGAATTCCCGAAAGCGACACCCGCTACGACAAGTTGGCAGCAACCATCCCTCCAGCGTGCTCATCGCCGCCCTCTGCGCATAAAGGCTCAATTGAATCCGGACGCGAACGATTTAGCGCCGGAGCTATCCTGCGCCGACCTTGAACATTGCCGAGGTCGGCGCGCCGGATTTTTTAGGAAATTCCGGATTCGGTCTGGCGCGGCGTCGGTCGGCGAATGCGTTCGCCCCGCTTGCAAGGCGCCTAGCGGCAAACCGCGCCGCCAGCCAATTCATGCTGGCGCCCGCTCCATGCCGCCCGCACAGCCGGATCAACCAGGATGTCGGCGATGTTCTGAACGTCGCGGACCTCGTGGGGTCCCTTGCGCACTTCCAGCAGCGGATTGTACCGCGCCGAGCGCGGATCCGTCGGATTGAACAGCAGGCAGTGGGAGAACTTCGACCGCCAGCCGGCCGTCAGCATCCGGTTCTCGCCCTTGCTGTCGTGGACCACGCAGCTGCCGGTCCACGACAGCAGGGTGGGCACGACCAGGCCCACGCCCTTGCCCGAGCGGGTCGGGGCGAAGGCCATGACGTGCTCGGGCCCGTCGTGGCGCAGGTAGCGGCCGTCGAGCTTGCCCAGGAATACGCCCGAGGAACCCAGCAAGCCAGCCCGGGCGGCCTCGCGCCGGCTGGCCCAGCGCGAGGAGCCGAAGGTGGTGACGCGGCCGCCTTGCCGAGCCCGCCAGAGCGAGCCGGCGATGGCCCCGGCGCAGCCCAGGAAGCCGCTGGCTCCCGCCAGCAGGCCGGCGCGGTCGAAGACCTGCGGCGCATAGGCCTCGTAGTGGAACCACTAGCCAAACAGCCGCCAGGGCTCGTAGAGCGGCAGGCCCAGCACGACGGCGAACGGCCGCCCAGCGCGACCTGGTGGCCCAGTTGGTCGGCCGTCCACTGAGTGGCGGTCCAGACGCCCAGGATCATGATCGCGAAGACCGCGAGGATCTGGCCGACTGGGTCGCGCACCTGATCGCGCGTGGTCTCCAGGTTCCCGACCAGGCCTTCGCGGCCGCCGAGATCGAGCGCGTCGGCTATGAACGACTGCGGATCTACTTTCGAAGTCGACGCGATCACACCCAGCCGGGCAAGCCTTTCAGGGCCAACACCTCCTACCGGGACATCCTGCGGATCTACGAGTGCGACCAGCGGCTCCGGGCCCTGGTGTTCGAAGCCTGCGGCACGTTCGAGCTGACCTTCCGCAACGCCATCGGCGAGGTGCTGAGCCAGAACCACGGCAGCCACCCGCACCGTGACCTCGCCGCCTTCGCCGACGCCGCCAGCCGGCGCGACGCCATGGAGCTGCTGGCCGGCGAGCTTAACCGCGCACCGCAAGGACCTCGTCGAGCGCCGACAGCAGGCGGGCCGCTTCAATCGGCTTGCCAAGGTGGCGATCGGCGCCCGCCTCGAAGCTGGCCCGCAGATGCTCTGGCAGGACATTGGCGGTGAGCATGATGATCGGGCAGGGGCGCTGTCCCAGGCGACGCTGCCGGGCGCGGATCTCGCGGGTGGCGCTCAACCCGTCCATGACCGGCATCTGCATGTCCATCAAGACCAGATCGAAATCGCCCGCGCCGAAGGCCTCCACCGCCTGACGGCCGTCACACACCGAGGTCAGCTCCGCCCCGACCTCGCCCAGGATCAGCTCGATGACCTTTCGGTTCACGGGGTGATCCTCGGCCAGCAGCACGCGCACGGCGCGCTCTCGGCAGACCTGGGGCGCGGGCGCCTCAAGCACCGGCGGGGCGTCGGGCAGGGTGAGAGCGAAGGCGAACGACGACCCCGCGCCCGGCGCGGAAACCGCCGATAGCGCCCCGCCCATGGCCCGGACGAGATCGGCGCTGATCGCCAACCCCAGTCCCGATCCGCCATAGCTACGGGTGATGGAGTCGTCGGCCTGGGCGAAACGGTCGAAGATTCGGGACTTGGCGGCCGCGTCGAAGCCGATGCCTGTATCGCACACCAGGAACCGCCATCCCTCCTCGACGGCGGCGACCTGCAGGTTCACCAAGCCCTCATGAGTGAACTTCACAGCGTTGCTCAGCAGGTTGCCCAGCACCTGGCGGAGGCGAACGGCGTCTCCGACCACCCAGCGCCCGCCCGGGGGAGCCTGGACTGTATAGGTCAGGCCCTTGGCCTCGGCCGTCGGCCGATGCAACTCGCCGACCTCGCGCGCCAGCCCCAGCAGGTCGAACGGCTCCTGAGCGATGCGCAGCGCCCCCTCCTCCGAACGCGCCAGGTCCAGGACGTCGCTGAGCAGGACCTCAAGGGTGCGCGCCGCGCCGGTCATGGCGCGCAGCAACTCGGCTTGTTCCGGGGCCAGGGCCGTGCGCGAGAGAACATCGCCCAGACCGAGGATCCCGTTCAGGGGCGTGCGTATCTCATGGCTCATATTGGCCAGGAACCGGGTCTTGGCCTCACTGGCGACGCGAGCCTGGTGCAGGGCCTCGCGATCGGAAATGTCGCGAACGATCGCGCCAACCATGGTGCGTTCATTGTCTCGCCACATCGACAGCGACAGGCTGGCGGGAAACTCCGAACCGTCGCGGCGCAGGGCTGGCACCTCGACCGCGCCGGCCAGGGTCGGCCGGCCGCCGTTGCAAAGCCGGGCAAAGCCGCGATCATGGCCAGCGCGCAGGCGTGGCGGAATGATCATCCGCAGAGCCCGGCCCAAGGCCTCGCGCGCCGGATAGCCAAAGAGCGCCTCGGCGGCGGCGTTCCAGTGCATGATGATCTGCCGCTCATCCACGATCAGCACCGCGTCGGAGGTGCCGTCGAACAGCTGCGACAGGAAGAGCTTTTCCCGCCGCGTCTCCAGGCGCTCGCCGACGATGCGCGCCAGGAGGTCGAGCTGGTGCAGTTGGCTCGCCGTGAAGAGACGAGGCGCCAGACTCGTGGCGCAGACCGTACCGACGACGTGATCCTGAACGAGGACGGGTGCGCCTGCATAGGCGCCGACATAGTCGATGTGGGAAAATTCCGGGTCGCGCCCGACATCCTCAAGGACGACGCGCGCCTTGGTCTTCACCACCCGGTCGCAGAAGGCCTGGGACCTTGGGAGGCTCTTGGCGGCGACGCCGGAGGCGGCCTTGAACCAGACCTCGTCGGCGCCGACGAAAGTCACGAAGCCGCAGTCCGAAAGGACCGCCGCCCGCGCGCTTTCGGCGATCAGGTCGAGCGCGCGCTCACGCTCGTCGTCCAGTAATCCCAGGGACTGCAGGATGGCTAGTCTCTGATCGCTGTCTTTGGCTTGACCCGTATCCAAGACGCTCCCCCTCCACGAGCCGCTACAGTCGACCCGGAAGGTTTGCCTGGCCATTGATCCGGGCTGAGGTTGATTGTCGCAGCCTGACGCGGGCCAGGCGCGCGCCTTCGGTTCAAATCATGGAACCCAAGCCTGACCTTGGCGATTGTCCGCAGCGGTGCAGCGGCTGGCGAAGGGCGACCGATGTGACTCTCCACGATCTGGCGTTTCTTGGGACCGGCAGCGCCTTGGGCCTGCTGATGGCCGAGCGCGACTGGTCCGACAGCCCTCTGGGACCGCCCGCCGGCTGGTCGCCCAGCCTGAAGACCACGGTCGGGCTGATGTTGCCGGCCAGCGCCCAGATCGTCCTCTTCTGGGGCGAGAAGTACTGCGCCCTCTATAATGACGCCTACGCGCCGACGATCGGCGACAAGCACCCGCGCGCCCTTGGACGACCGGCCAGCGAGGGCTGGGCCGAGCTCTGGGACGATCTTGGCCCGCTGCTGGACAGCGTGCGCGAGACGCGCGCCACCTTCGAGGCCCGGGACCGTCAGTTCTACATCGAGCGGCATGGATACCCTGAGGACGTGTGGTTCGACGTTTCCTACTCGGCCGTGCTGGACGCGGACGGGTCGGTCGGCGGCGTGCTCTGCATCGTCAACGAGACGACCCAGCGGGTGCTGGCCGAGCGGCGGCACAAGACGCTCCTTGCCCTGGCTGACCGGCTCGCCCAGACCGCCGATGCGCAAGCGGCCAAGCGCGCGGCCGTCGCCTTGCTGGGCGAGACCCTGGGCGCAGCGCGGGTCGGCTATGCAGAGGTCTCGACCGACGACCAGAATCTCGCCGTCGCCTCCGACTGGACCACGCCAGGCATGTCGAGCCTTGGCGGCGAAAGGCGCCCCCTGGAGAGCTTCGGTCCGAAGATCATCGCCGCGCTGCGCGCCGGCGAAACCCTCAGACTGGACAGCCTGGCCGACGACATGCGCGCCGCGCCCCATGCCGATGGCTACGCCTCGATCGGCGTGCGGGCGATGATCGGCGTTCCCTTGGTGCGGGCCGGCCGCCTGACCGCCCTGCTCTATATCCACGAGGCCCAACCGCGGCGCTGGACCGAACACGACATCGCCTTGGCGCAGGCCGTGGCGGCCCGGACGTGGGATGCTGTGGAGCGAGCGCGGGCCGAACAGGCCCTGCATGCCCTGAACGCCACGCTGGAAGCGCGCGTGGCCGAGCGTACAGCAGCGCTCGAGGAGGCGCAGGAGGCCCTTCGGCAATCGCAGAAACTGGAGGCCATGGGGCAGTTGACCGGCGGCGTGGCCCACGACTTCAACAATCTCCTGACGCCGATCTTCGCCAGCCTGGATCGACTCAAGCGCCAAGGTCTGGGCGGCGAGCGCGAGCAGCGGCTGATCGACGGCGCCCTGGCTTCGGCCGAACGCGCGCGCGACCTGCTGCAACGGCTCCTGGCCTTCGCCCGCCGTCAGCCGCTGCAGCCGAGCGCCGTGGATATTGCCAGCCTGATCGCCAACATGGGCGCCCTGCTCGAAAGCGTCACCGGACCACAGATCCGGATCGTAACCGAGGTGGAAGAGAATCTCACGTGCGCCCATGGGGACCGCAACCAGCTGGAGATGGCGCTGCTGAACTTGGCGGTGAACGCCCGCGACGCGATGCCGGATGGCGGGACACTGCGACTTTCGGCCCGTTCGGCGAGCCAGGACCAGCCACAACCTGCAGGTCTCCCTGCCAACGCCTATGTCCGCGTGTCGGTCTCCGACACCGGCCATGGCATGGACGAGGCCACGCGGGCGCGGGCGATCGAGCCGTTTTTCTCGACCAAGGGGATCGGCAAGGGCACTGGGCTGGGTCTTTCAATGGTCCATGGCCTGGCCGCGCAACTGGGCGGCGTCCTGACCATCGCCAGCGCGCCGGGCGCGGGCTCCACCTTCGAGCTATGGCTCCCGGTGAGCCGCCAAGCGCTCGCCCTTACTCACGCGCCATCGGTCAAGCCGGCCAAACACGCCGGGGTGGCCCTCTTGGTCGACGACGAACCTCTGGTCCGGGCCTCAAGCGCCGACCAGCTCACCGAGCTTGGCTATCTGGTCATCGAGGCCGGTGAGGCCGAAGCGGCCCTGGCCCTGCTCGACGACGGGCTCTGCCCCGACGTCATCGTCACCGACCACCTGATGCCCGGCATGTCCGGCGCGGAGTTCTGTCGCCGGGTTCGCGCCCGTTGGCCGGGCCGGGCGGTGCTGATCACCTCGGGCTATGCGGATGTCGAGGACTTGGCGCCGGACCTGCCGCGCTTGGTCAAGCCTTTCCGTCACGAGGACCTGGCCTCGGCTGTCGCCGCCGTGCGGCGGCTGGAAGCGATGTCCTAGGCTCGCTGCTCCGGCAGAGAACATGAAAACTCCCCGGGCCACGGCCCGGGGACTTCATGCAGGCCGCGCGTCCCTAGAGAGCGCGTCGTCCGGCGATCATGTGGTAGATCAACAGGACCACGACCGCGCCGATCGTCGCCACCAGAAGGCTGTAGAGGTTGAAGCCGGTGACGCCGGCGCTGCCGAACTGGTTGAACAGGAAGCCGCCGACGACCGCGCCGACGATGCCAAGAACCAGGTCGAGAACCAAGCCGCCGCCACTGCGGCTGACCAGCATGCTGGCGATGAAGCCGGCGATCAGGCCCAGAACGATCCAGGCGAGAATGGACATGAGATCCTCCAGGATTGAGAGCCGCTAACGGGCCAATGCCTTAATAGCCCTCGCAGCCACGCATCGTTCCCCACGCCCCTCCTCAAAGTCGCACGACGCCTTCTTCCTGCAGAGCTCGGCATGGGAGCGTCAGGACCACCTCCGCGCCGGGCGAGGCCCCGGCGGCGGCGGAGCATCCCGCCCAGCTGCTGACCAGCGCTCCAACAACGATGCGCGCACCGCCGCCGGCCTTGCGGCCGGTTGGCTGCCGCCCCCCATCGTCGCGGCCCCTGAACACCAGGCTGTCCTGGTCGGCCAAGAAGCTCACCGGATGTCGCCGACACGATCTTCCGGGAAGGCGTGATAGCCGACATTAGACAGCTGCCGAACTTGCGACCTTGGACACACGCGCTCAAAACACTGCTTGGTGGTCTGTCCGCCAAAGGCCTCGGGCGCGACCACGCTGCTCGATGGGGCCCACGGCCGCCGAGCGTCGGCTTGGCGAGATCCAAGCCGGCCGATCGCTTGCGAAAAGCCGTTGCCTGTCACGCCATCAGCTGGGCGGCGCTGAGCCAAGCCGACTGCTGGTCGTCAGGCCCGCAGCAGCGTGTTTACGATGCGCCCCCCTGCGAGGAAGCGCGCGCCCTGAGCGATCTCTTTCGACGCCGCGGACATGAGGCATCCTGGACAAGACTGAGATCTGCGACAGCCTGGCCGTCACGAAGCTACCGGCGCGACCGCTCCGGCCGGGGCGACGATCCCGCCCCTCCGTCGCTCGGTTGGGTCTCCCCCGATTGGTCAGCGGAAAGGCGTGAGCATCACGATTGCCCGCCCGTGAGCGGATTGGGCGCCCAGCCTCCATGGCGACCGCTCAGGCGCTCCAGTTCCTGCTGCATGCGCAGGACCTGACCGCCAAGGCTGGTGACGTCGTTCTGCAATTGGGCGTTCCGTTGCTTAAGATAGGCGTTCTCGCGACGCATCGCCTGGGCGTCTTCGTCGGTCATGAACGTGGTCCTTCTGGAACAGATAGCGGTTTCATGCGGATGGTCGCGTGCAGCAAGTCGACACGCTCGGGATAAAGACCGGGCGCCAGGAGCTCCTTTTGCGCGCCCTCGCGGACTTCACCCGTGTGACGATCGCCGAGGAAGCAGGCCCCGGCCCGAACCAACGCAACGAGATCCGGCGAACCCGACCATCGCCAAGCAGGCGCTCCACCGCGTCGTTGAACGGCTTCACACGAGCGTGCGGATTGGATTTGTGGGGCGGACATGACGTCCTTTCGGGGCCGATGAGCCCGCATGGCGCGTAGCACGGGCATGATAGCGCGATCCGGAAGGAATGGCTCCACAATTGGCGCAATCATTTCGCCAGGCAGGATTGAAACCAGCCGTGCTGGAGCCCCTCAAACGAGGCGCAATCATTTCCCTGGAAAACCGGCGTTCATGCTAATGTCGTCTCGAGGCGCGCAGTCACGCCATCGGGTCGGTTCGCCAGACCTCGAAACGCCAAGGTCTCGACGCGCCGGCTACCATCACCATCGCAATCGTCGCCACGGAGCTTTTTGCTCCGCCGGCTCGTCTCGCCCTCATCTTCACCGAAAGGAACGTCTCTTGTCCAAAGGCAACCGAGAAGTCCGCAAACCCAAGGCGATCAAGCCCAAGCTGACCGCCGCCGCGCCCGCCGCCCCTTCGCCGGTCAGCGCGCCCCGAAAGAAATGACCCTCCGCCGTGAAGGCGGCGCGCCAAGAAAGGCGACAAGATGAAAACCTATCCCGGAACGCGCCCGTCCCCGCCAAAGGGCTTAAACGATCCGCGCTCGACCGCGAGCCAAAGCGCCAGACCGCGGCCGATTGATCCCGACGCCCTGCGCGGCACCAAGCCCTGATCGCCCTGACGTCTCATCGGGGTCGGAGCGGCTGCAACCGGGTCATGCACGCATGAGCCGCTACTTCTGCTACATCCACACGCAAGCGTCGATGGCGCCGCAACTACATGTCCTGGTCAGCGAGCCTGGCGAGCAGCTCGCCGCCGCGGTGAGGGAAGAAATCCGCAGTTGGCCCGCCTACACCGCGGTCGAGATCTACGACGAGAACGATCGGGCGATCCTCAGATTCACGAGGACCGCGATGCTCGTCCCTAGCTAGGCAAGCATGGATTGCAGCTTGGACGGGGCGGCCCTGCCTTCCCCTCTTGGCCAATCGCCAAATCCGCATCGTGGGCGCTGAACACCTGGGACGGGACGTGGCTCACACCCGGGAGCCGACCATCACCGCTTAAGTCCGCGGGGCCCGATTGCGCCATTTGAGTTCGCGGGCAGCAGCGAAATTTCCTGAGTGTCAGGCCATGGGTCGAGGGACAGACCCAAGGTGGTGCGGCGGCAGGCTAACCCGCGCTCGTCCCTCCTGCTTCACGCCAGCCGCCGCCCAAGGCTCGAAACGAACGAACCGAGGCGCGGGCCGCTTCCGCCCGGGCCTGGATCCTGGCGTCGCGAATGGAAAGCAGCCGCGCATCGGCGTCAAGAACTTCGGTCAGACTGACGACGCCGGCGTCGTAGGCTGCCGCGGAAGCGTCCCTGGCCTGGATCAACGACACCTCGCCCTCCGCCAGGATCCGCTCTTGGTCCTCGCGCTTGACCAGGCTGGAAAACGCGTTCTCCACGTCCTCAGTCGCGCGCAGCACGGATTGCCGGTAGGTCGCGAGCGCCTCGGCCTTGCGGCCACGCGCGGCGCTGACCTCGGCCTGGACTCGGCCAAAGTCGAAAAGCCGCCAGCGAAGACCCAAAACGCCCTGTGCCTGGGAGGCGGGGCGCTCGAGGATGGTGCTGCTGCTGGTGGTGGCCGTGCCGACCAGACCGCTCAGGGAAAACTTCGGAAAATATTGAGACAGGGCCGATCCGACCTGCGCATTGCTCGCCCGAAGTCGCTGCTCGGCCACGACAAGGTCGGGACGCCGTCGTAGCAGTTCGGCCGGACCGCCGGCCTCGGCCAGGCCCGGAGCGGCCGGGATCGGGGCCGCCACGGCCAGCTCGGCGCGATAGGTCCCAGGCTGCGCGCCCAGCAGCACGTCCATGGCGTTGAGCGCCGCGTCGAGGCCCTCCTCCAGGACGGGGATATTGGCCTTGGTCTGTTGCAGGGCGCCGAGCGCCTGCTGGAGCTGGAGTTCGGCCGCGACACCCTGGGCGCGCTGCAGACGGACCGTCTCGACCAACCGGCCTTGCGTCTCTACCTGTTGGCGGGCGACGACCAACCTGGCCTGCAGGCCGCGGACCAGCATGTAGGTGTCGGCGGCCTGGGCGGCGACCGCCAGGCGCGCGGCGGCGACGCCGGCCCGCGCGCCCTCATATTGAGCGCGGGCCGCCTCCTGATCACGACGCGAGCCGCCGAAGACGTCAAGCTCCCAGCCCGCGACGACATTGGCTTCGTACAGCGCGCCGTTGCGATCGAAGTTAGGCGTGGCGGCCAGCAGGCGCCCGGTCGGGGTCTGGGTCGAAGCGTGGGCCTGGGCGGCGCTGGCCTCGACCGAGGCCGACGGCAGCAAGGCGGCGGTCGCCGCCCCCAGCCCCGCCCTCACCTGGGTCACGCGGGCCGCGGCCTGGGCCAGGTCGAGATTTTGGGTCAGGGCGCGATCGACCATCTTGTCGAGGACTGGATCCTTGAAGCCGCGCCACCAGCTGTCGACTGGCGCGGGCGCCGCCTGGCGGGCGGCAACCGCGGCCTCGCCCATGAAGGCCCGCGGGGCGGCGATCGTCGGCGCGACATAACTGGGCCCCACCGCGCAACCGCCAAGAGCGGCGACGCCGGCGACCGCTGGAAGGGACTGAAGAAAGACGGAGCGCATGGCAAACTTTCTGGACGTGGCGAACCAAATGTGACCAAAGTCCAATACGGTCACTCGTTTGTCAACCTCGATGACCGATGATAGCTTGCCAGCCATGAGCATCCTCGATCCTTCTTCTTCCGCAGACGGCCAGCGTGGTCCCGTCGAGCACGGCATCCGAGACCAGATCGTCGACGCGGCCGAGGCGCATTTCAGCCGCTACGGCTATGGCAAGACCACGGTTGCGGACCTGGCCAAGGCGATCGGCTTCTCCAAGGCCTACATCTACAAGTTCTTCGATTCCAAGCAGGCGATCGGCCAGGCGATCTGCGTTCAATGCCTGGACAAGGTGCTTGCAGCGGGCGAGACCGGCGTGGCCGAAGGCAAGACCGCTTCCGATAAGTTACGCCGCTTTTTCAACGGCATAACAAGCAAGAGCGCCGAGCTGTTTTTCCAGGACAAGCTGCTCTACGACATCGCCGCCCATTCGGCCGAAGAACGCTGGCCCTCGGTGATCGCCTATCTGGCGCGGGCCGAAGCCATCCTTCGCGGCATCATCCTGCTGGGCCGCGAGACCGGCGAGTTCGAACGCAAGACGCCGATCGACGAGATCTGCGAAGCGATCTTGCTGGTCATGCAGAGCTTCATGAACCCGCTGATGCTCAAGCACAATCTGGACGACTTGCCAGAAGCGCCGACCAAGGCCGTCAATCTGGTGCTTCGCAGTCTCGCGCCTTGAGCAGAAAAGTGACCAGTTGACAATTTAGTCACTCGCCGCCAGCTTGGGAGCCTCCGTCAAGGCAGGATCCTTAAGCCATGTCGTCTCGCCCCCTCGCCGCCGTCCTGCTCCTGGGCGGTCTAGCGCCCCTGGCCGCCTGTGGCGGCAAGGCCGACGCCAACGATCCGCGCACCCAGGCTCCGATCGTCCGCGCAGCCGTCGCGGGGCCGGCCGCTACTGGAGAGCGCCGGTTCAGCGGCGTCGTCTCGGCCCGCGTCCAGAGCGACCTGGGCTTTCGGGTCGCCGGCAAGGTGGTCGCCCGCCTAGTCGACGCCGGCCAAACGGTGCGCCTGGGCCAACCGCTGATGCGCATCGACGCGGCCGACTACGCTCTGGCCGTCACGGCCCAGCACGAACTAGTGGAGGCCGCCCGCGCGCGCGCCGAGCAGGCCGCGTCTGAGGAGCGACGCTATCGCGGTCTTGTTGCGGCCGGCGCGGTTTCCACCCTCGTCTACGACCAGGCCAAAGCCGCCGCCGACGCGGCCCAAGCGCAGTTGGCGGCGACCCAGGCCCAGGCCCGCGTCTCGCGCAACACCGCCGGCTACGCGGTCCTGACCGCCGACGCAGACGGCGTGGTAATGGAAACCCTTGCCGAGCCCGGACAGGTGGTGGCGGCCGGCCAGCCCGTCGTGCGCCTAGCCCATGCCGGCCCGCGCGAGGCCGCCATCGCCCTGCCCGAGACCGTTCGCCCGGCGCTCGGCTCGACGGCGGACGCCTACGCCTTCACCGGCGCCAAGGCCGGCCAGGCGCGGCTTCGCCAGCTTTCCGATGCGGCCGACCCCCACACCCGCACTTATGAGGCCAGGTATGTGCTGAGCGGCCCGGCAGCCCGGGCCCCGCTGGGCTCAACCATGGTCGTGGTCCTGCCGGGCCAGGCCGGCGGCGAAGCGGCCCGCGGCGTCGAAGCGCCGATCGGCGCCCTCCATGACGCCGGCAAGGGTCCGGGCGTGTGGGTCATCGACCCGCGCACCTCAACCGTCCATTGGCGCGCCGTGCAGGTTGCGTCGCTGGGGAGCGAGACGGTGACGATCTCCGGCGGTCTTTCTGGCGGCGACCGGTTCGTGGCCTTGGGCGCGCACATGCTCCACCAGGGCCAGCGCGTGCGCGTCCAGACCGGAGCGGCGCAATGACCCTCAATCTCTCCGCCCTGGCGGTGCGCGAGCGATCGATCACCCTCTTCCTGATCATCGCCATGACCTTCGCCGGCGCCTTCGCCTTCCTGAAGCTGGGACGCGCCGAGGACCCGAGCTTCTCGATCAAGGTCATGACCATCGTCAGCGCCTGGCCTGGCGCCACGGCCCAGGAGATGCAGGACCAGGTGGCCGAGCCGCTGGAAAAGCGGATGCAGGAGCTGAAGTGGTACGACCGGTCGGAGACCTTCACGCGGCCCGGCCTGGCCTTCACCACCCTGACCCTGAAGGATCAGATCCCGGCCAAGGAGGTCCCAGAGCAGTTCTACCAGACCCGCAAGAAGATGGCCGACGAGGCCGCCAACCTGCCGCGCGGCGTGCTGGGTCCGTTCGTCAACGACGAGTACGGCGACGTGACCTTCGCGCTCTATGCGCTCAAGGCCAGGGGCGAGCCGCAGCGCCTGCTGGCGCGCCAAGCCGAGATCCTGCGCCAGCGCCTGTTGCACGTGCCTGGCGTCAAGAAGGTCCAGATCATCGGCGAGCAGCCGCAGAAGATCTTCGTGGAGTTCAGCCAGGCGCGCATTGCGACGCTGGGCGTCAGCCCGCGCGACCTTTTCGCCGCGCTGAATGATCGCAACCTGGTCACCCCCGCCGGGGCGATCGAGACCCAAGGTCCCCAGGTGCAGATCCGCCTCGACGGCGCGATCGACAGCCTGGAGACGATCAAGGAGACGCCGATCGTGGTCGGCGGCCGCACGCTCAAGCTTGGCGACATCGCCGAGGTCAGGCGCGGCTACGAAGACCCCGCCACCTTCATGATCCGCAGCAGCGGCGAGCCGGCTATCGTGCTGGGCGTGGTGATGAAGGACCGCTTCAACGGACTGGAGCTGGGCAAGAACCTCGACAGGGAAGCCAAGGCCATTTCGGCCGAGATGCCGCTGGGCATGAACTTCGACAAGATCACCGACCAGTCGGTGAACATCGTCGAGGCCTATGACGAGTTCATGCTGAAGTTTTTCGTGGCCCTGGCCGTGGTCATCGTCGTCAGCCTGATCAGCCTGGGCTTCAGGGTCGGGGTGGTGGTGGCCATGGCCGTGCCGCTGACCCTGGCAGGCGTCTTCGTGATCATGCTGGTCACCGGCCGCGATTTCGACCGCATCACCCTGGGCGCGCTGATCCTGTCGCTGGGTCTGCTGGTCGACGACGCCATCATCATCATCGAGACGATCGTGGTGAAGATGGAGGAGGGCAAGGACCGGATCTCGGCGGCGACCTATGCCTGGGGTCATACGGCCGCCCCGATGCTGGCCGGCACCCTGGTGACGATCATCGGCCTGATGCCTGTGGGCTTCGCCAAGTCCACGGCCGGCGAATACGCCGGCAACATCTTCTGGGTGGTGGCCTTCGCCCTGATCACCTCCTGGTTCGTGGCGGTGATCTTCACGCCCTATCTGGGCGTCTTGATGATCCCCAAGATCAAGCCGATCGAGGGCGGGCACGCGGCGATCTACGACACGCCGCGGTATCGCAAGCTGCGCAAGATGGTCACCTGGACGGTGGATAACCGCTTCAAGGTTGCGGCCGGCGTCGGCGTGGCCATGGTGGCCGCCGTCCTGATGATGGGCGGGATCAAGCAGCAGTTCTTCCCGATTTCCGACCGGCCGGAGGTGCTGATCGAGGTGCAGATGCCCGAGGGGCAGAGCATCGGTTCGACCAGCCAGGCCGTGGCGAAGGTCGAGGCGTGGCTGGCCAAACAGCCCGAGGCCAAGATCGTCACCAGCTATATCGGCCAGGGCGCGCCGCGCTTCTTCCTGGCCATCTCGCCCGAGCTGCCCGATCCGTCTTTCGCCAAGATCGTGGTGCTGACGCCCGATGAAAAGGCGCGCGACGCCCTCAAGAAGCGCGTGCGCCAGTTCGCGGCCGCCGGCTCGGTTCCGGGCGCCAGGATCCGCGCCACCCAGATCGTGTTCGGCCCGCCCTCGCCTTTCCCGGTGGCCTTCAGGGTCATGGGTCCCGACGCCGATCGCGTTCGCGACATCGCCGAGGAGGTCAAGGGCGTGATGCTGCGCAACGCAGGCATGCGCCAGGTCAACACCGACTGGGGCGAGCGCGCGCCGACCGTGCATTTCGTGCTCGACCAGGATCGGCTGCGCGCCTTTGGCCTCAGCTCCGCCGACGCCTCCCAGCAGCTGCAGTTCCTGCTGACGGGGGTACCGGTCACCCAGGTTCGCGAGGACATCCGCTCGGTCGAAGTGGTCGCGCGCACCACCGGCCAGGAGCGGCTCGATCCGGCCAAGCTCGGCGCCTTCACCCTGGTGGGCGCGGCGGGCGAGCGCATCCCGCTCGACCAGATCGGCAAGGCCGAGATCCGCACGGAGGACCCCATCCTGCGCCGTCGCGATCGCCTGACGACGATCACCGTTCGCGGCGACATCGACGAGACCTTGCAGCCGCCGGACGTCTCGACCCAGGTTCAAAAGTCGCTGCAGCCGATCATCAAGGCGCTGCCTGCCGGCTACCGGATCGAGATGGGCGGTTCGATCGAGGAGGCGGGCAAGGCCAATGTCGCCCTGGCCGCGGTCTTCCCGCTGATGTTCATCCTGATGATGGTGGTGATCATCTTCCAGGTTCGCTCGCTGTCGGCGATGTGGATGGTGCTGCTGACCGCGCCGCTGGCCCTGGTGGGGGTGGCGCCCACCCTGCTGATCTTCAACCAGCCGTTCGGCTTCAACGCGATCCTGGGCCTGATCGCCCTGGCCGGCATCATCATGCGCAACAGCCTGATCCTGATCGGCCAGATCCAGATAAACCAAGAAGAGGGCCTGGATCCTTTCCACGCTGTCGTTGAGGCCACCGTCCAGCGCGCAAGGCCGGTCATCCTGACCGCGCTTGCGGCGGTGTTCGCCTTCATCCCGCTGACCCTGTCGGTGTTCTGGTCGTCGATGGCCTACACCCTGATCGGGGGCACCATCGGCGGCACCATCCTGACGCTCGTCTTTCTGCCGCCGCTCTACGCCATGTGGTTTCGGATCAAGGCCCCCCGCAGCGACGCGGCTTCCACCAACGCCCCCGAGCCGCTGGCGACATGACAATCAAGGTTCGCCAGCGCCCCCGCCCTAAGCCGCATCGATCTGGAGACAAACCATGAGCGCCCCCGAACCCAAACTGGCCGACCAGATCGCTCCTGGGGCGTCGGGCCTGGAGCAACTCCAGGCGATGATCGCCGCCGGTGGACGAGCGCCCATCGGCGAGACCCTGGAATTTTCGCTCACCGAGGCCGGCGACGGTTGGGCGGCGTTCGAGGGCCTGCCAGGGCGCCACGCCTACAATCCGATCGGCACGGTCCACGGCGGCTATGCGGCGACCTTGCTGGACTCCGCCTGCGGCTGCGCCGTGCACTCCAAGCTCAGCGCCAAGCAGGCCTACACGACCCTGGACCTGAAGGTGTCCTATCACCGGCCCCTCACGGACAAGACGGGCCTGGTGCGCGCCGAGGGCCGTGTGGTGACCTTCGGCCGCCGCGCCGCCTTCGCCGAAGCCACGATCAAGGACGTCAGGGGACGGATCTACGCCACGGCGACCTCGAGCCTGCTGGTGTTCGAGCGGTGAGAAGAGCCCGTTCAATTATCGGCCCCCCCTCGCCCTCACCTCACCTGTGTCTCCAGGTCCGGCCCCAAGGGGCCGGCTGTTAATCAAGGAAAATGCGGGGCCAGCTTTGGCGCGCGCCCTGGGCGGCGGCCTCGATCACGCCGGCCACGGCCTTGGGCTGCGAGGCGAAAACGACGTTGATGCCCTTGACCTCGGTCGCATTGGCGCCGATGCGCCGGGCGATCTTGCGCAGCAGCTCGGAGGCGATCGCCCCGTCCTCCGTGGCGCCCACCGCCCAGCTGGGCTTGGTCTTCCAGGCCGCGACCGTCAGCTTGGCCTTGAGCGCCGCCAGCATGACGGGGTCCTGTGAAGCCTGCAGGAACGCTGCGTCTAGCCCTCGCCAGCGCTCGACCACAGCAGGTCAGCTGAAGGCTTGGCCGCGCCAAGTGCGGACGTCTACCGCCGCTAGAGAGGCGACGTATGCCCACTTCGGGATCGCGTCATCGCCACGTTGCCGCGCCGAGCGGGGCTTCTAACCTCCCGTGTGGGGCTCGCGAGATTCAGCCTATCGACGGCCTCAGGGCGTCGCTGGTTCCACTATGGCGCCGCGCGAAGTCGACGAACGCCTTGAACGCGGCGGTCGGATTGCGCCGGCTCGGATAATAGAGGCTCAAGGGTGACAGGCTTGGCGTCCAGTCCTCGAGCACGCGCACGAGGCGGCCAGCCTCGATGTCGTCTCGCACATCGGACTCCATCACCAGGGTCAGGCCCACGGAGGCCAGGGCTGCGGTGCGGGCGAGGCTCGCTTCGTCGAGAGTAACGGCGCCCTCGACGTCGATCTGGACGGACTGTCCATCCTTCTCGAACGGCCAGCGGTAGATCGCGCCGTTGGGAAGCCGGACGCGGAGACAGGAATGCTCCGCCAGGTCCTGGGGGATCACGGGCGTCCCGTGCACCTTCAAATAGCCCGGTGAGCCAACCACGACATTGCGCCGCGCGCCACCCAGCCGGAGCGCGATCATGTCGACGGGCACAAGGTCGGCGCTGCGAACGCCGAAGTCGAAGCCGCCCTCGACGATGTCCACGAGGCGCCCCTCCGTGACGATATCGATGTGAACCTGCGGGTGCACGCGCAGGAAGGGAAGGACGAGCCAGGAGAAGATTTCCCGCGCCGCTGTGGGAAAGGCATTGATGCGCAGCGTGCCCGAAGGGGCCGTTTTCTGGGAGCGCGCAATGTCCATCGCTTCGTGAATGTCGCGCACGGCGGGCGCGACCTGCGCAACGAATTGCTGGCCAGCCTCGGTCAGGGAGACACTTCGCGTCGTGCGGTTGAAGAGCCGTACGCCGAGCGAACGTTCCAGCTTTACGATCGCGTTGCTGAGCGCAGTCGTCGACATCCCTAGCTCAAGCGCAGCCGTGCGGAACTTGCCCCGTCGGGCGACCATCAGGACGGCGTCCAGTTCGGTAAGGCTGCCTTGGACCATTGTCCTGCCTTTCGTGATGAAGCGTCCCTGATTGACCGGATTATCACGCAAACTGGCGACGTCTAACTTGTCTGGCAAGCGCACTTCCAGCCGGCCTGGCTGCCAGCGCTGAAAGCAGGACAAAGACGATGTCGCTCGACCTTCCATCTCCGATCGCCGCCTATGTGGCCGCGAACGCCCAGCTCGATGTGGACGCCATGCTGAAGCCCTTCGCGGCCGACGCCGTCGTCACGGATAATGGCGCGGTGCTTCGCGGGCACGCCGAACTGAGGTCCCTGTTCGAACACGAAGTGGTCCCCGTAAAGGCGATCTTCATGCCCGACACCGCCCGGTACGAGGGCGGGCAGGTCATGGTCGAAGGCCCCGCCCACGGTGACTTCCCAGGCAGCCCGATCCGCTTCACCTACCGCTTCACGCTAGAGAACGGCGGCATCAAGGCCCTGGAGATCACCGTATGACCTTCAAGGCAGATCCGACCGAGTTCGCCGGCAAGCGCGTGCTCATCAGCGGCGGCTCAAAGGGCCTGGGTCGCGCGACTGTCGACCGCTTCCTGGCCGGCGGCGCCCGGGTGATCACCGCCGCCCGCGGAAGCCTGGAGCCCATCGACGGCGTCGAGTTCGTCCAGGCGGACCTGACGACGGCCGGGGGCGGGGAAACCTTCGCCAGGGCGGCGCTTGAGCGCCTGGGCGGGATCGACATCCTCGCCCACGTGGTCGGCGGCTCGTCGGCGCCGGGCGGCGGCTTTGTCGCCCTGACGGACGACTACTGGCTCTCCGAACTCAACCTGAACCTTCTGGCCACGGTCCGCCTCGATCGCCTGCTGATCCCGCAGATGATCGAGCGCGGCGCCGGGGCAGTCGTGCACGTTACGTCCATCCAGTCTGTGCTGCCGCTTCCCGAGGCGACCACGGCCTACGCCGCCGCCAAGGCCGCGCTCAGGACCTACAGCAAGTCGATCTCCAAGGAGCTGGGCCCCAAGGGCGTGCGGGTGAACGCCGTGTCGCCTGGTTGGATCATGACGGAGTCGACCGGCGTGTTTCTCAAGCGTCTGCAGGACGCCAACGGCGGAACGATCGAGGACGCGCGCCAACTGGTCCTGCAGGGCCTTGGCGGCATTTCGATCGGTCGCGGGGCCGAACCGATCGAGGTCGCCGACCTCATCGCCTACTTGGCCTCGGATCGCGCCGCCGCAATCCACGGCGCCGAGTTCGTCGTCGATGGCGGCACAGTGCCGACCGTCTGATTGCGTGTCCTGACGCCGGCGAGTCGACCGGGGACCAGTTTGCCGAGGTCCCCGCCCCTCCTGGATTCGTGATCGAGCAGCAATCGGACGGCTTCGGCTTCGTCAACCTCGCCAAGTTCAAGGCTGGCTTCGCCGCCGACATCAATGACGCCGACGCGGCCTTTATGCGCGACAGCCAGGCGCCGATCGCCATGTCCGCCTTCGGCGACAGGGTCACCAAGGCCGCCTGGCGCGTGAAACCCAGCTGGTTCGTCGTGGCGACCGAGGACGGCGCAATAGATCCCAAGCTCCTGCGCAAGACCTCCACCCGCATTGGCGCGCAAGCCGTGGAGATTACGGGCAGCCACATCGTCTTCCTCAGCCGGCCGCAAGCGGTGGCCGAAGTGATCGACAAGGCCGCCAAGGCCGCCCTGTCCAAGGCGAAGTAGGACCTAGACCGACTACGGGGCCCGATGGGCCAGCCGCCGGCGCGCCAGACGCGCCGGCGGTTGGCCCGTGAACACGGCTGGAAACGGCGGCGGCTACGAGCCGAGGGTCCGCTTACGACCGCCACCCAGACCTAAGCTTTGATCGGCCCAGAATCTTGCCGATGTCGCCGCTGCCGATAAGGCCGATGTTCATGCCGATTCAGTCCTGTTCTATAGGTCCGTTGGTTCAGGGGAAGCGGCTCCCACAACAACACCCGTTCTCGCCAGCAGGACCATCAACACGTTGTCGACCAGCGTGATCATGCGCTCCCTCGAAATCGACTTCCCGGTCGGTCCCGCCTCATGGGCGAGTAGCGCGACAGCGGTATCCGCAATGATTTCAACCTGGTCGTCAGACAGTTGCCCGCCTCCGTTTTCTGAAGCGCGCCCCGCCAGGAACGCAAACTCCTCGCGCATGTAGACCGCGAAGCGCTCGCTAAGCGTCTGATATAAATCGGGCGAGGACCGCGCCATCTCGAAGGTCGCGATCACGATGTCGGGCCTAGCGGTGCAGTCACCGGCCTGCTGCATCAGCGCAAGCAGATCATCTCGCAGCGACGCCCCTGTGTATCTCGGCCGATCAAACGGACTAAGCGTGTCTACCGCATCAGCCACGAGGTCGGACTTCGTAGTCCAGCGCCTGTAGAGCGTGGCCTTCGAGACCCCGGCTTCCGAAGCCACATCGCTCATCGTCAGGGCTTGGTACCCAACCGAATTCAGTAGCTTGAGCGCGGCAGCGACAATGAGTTCGTCACGACTAGCATCTTGCCTACGGCCGCGCTGGGAGACCGGGCGCCGCCTCTGCGGCTGCATGTGAGTTTGGTCAGTCATCAAGATACCCTGTAAACGAAACCCTTTCGTTTCGATACTCTTGAGTTTCGCAAATCGCTGGAGCATATGGCAAGGGCAAGCCGCTGCTGCGCCAGCCGCCGCCCCGTTTCAGTTGGCGACGCTGTTGGTGTTCAGCGCCGATGAAAGGTTTCCTATGTCGAATTCTACGCACGGCCTTATCTTGGTGACCGGAGCCACGGGCAAGCAGGGAGGCGCAGTCGTCCAGGCTCTGTTGGCGGCAGGTCGCCCAGTGCGGGCGATGACGCGCGATCTTAACTCGACCGCCGCGCAGGCGCTATCAGCGCAGGGCGTAGAGGTTGTGAAAGGCGACTTCAATGATGCCGCAAGCCTCGATGCCGCGCTTGCCGGGGTGGATGGCGTGTTCTCCATGCAAATGGGATCGCATCCCGGGGACCCAGAGACTGAAATCGTCACCGGCAAAGCGTTGATCGAGGCCGCCAAACGCGCGGGTGTCGACACCGTCGTGCACACCTCTGTCGCCCGCGCGGGTGATCAGAAGAATTTCGTCGGCTGGGATGAAGGGCGGTGGGATCCGCTCTATTGGAACAACAAGGCGGCTGTGATCGACATGGTCAAGGCCCAGGGCTTCCCTCACTGGACGATCCTGAAGCCGGCCATGATCATGGAGGACATCCTGCCGCCGCAGGCGGACCTACAGTTCCCCACGCTCCGCACCCGCGGCCGGTTCGAGACTGTAATCGACGCCAATACCGGCATTGACTGGATCGCAGCAGCGGACATCGGCGCCTTTGCGGCAGCGGCCTTCGCCGAGCCGGAGCGTTTCCACGGCCATGAGATCGACCTCGCTTCTGAGACCTTCACGCTTCCGGTAGTCGCCGACAAAATGGCTAAGGCCACGGGGAAGGCTGTTACTGCCGTAACGCTGTCGCAAGACGAGGCCCTGGCTAGACACTGGGGGGAGCTCTTCACGAGTTCTGAGGCTTGGAACAACGTCGAGGGCTACAAGGTCGATCTGGAAGCTGCCCGTAGCTGGGGCGTGCCGCTGACTTCGCTTGACGCGTTCATCGAGCAGCACCGCGACAAGTTCGTGATCGGCTAGGCGCGACAGCGTCTTGGAACTTGCGCCGACGTCGGCTCGCAGTCACCGCGAATGCCTGGGACTGGCCTCCGGCCGGACCCAGGCTTGTCTTTTGCCGGCCAGCTTAGAGATAAATCTGCCAGTTCAAGAGTTTGCGGTCATGCAGCGTCTGCCCGATGCGCCGGCACCACCTCACCCAGCCACTCGAGCCGATCTTGAAACTGCGCTACGCGCGGTGAGAGGGCCTACGCGGTTTATAGGCTGGGCTTTGCCGGGAGCGGAGCTTGATGGTCTGGACCTACACGGCTGCCACTTTACGAAATGTCGAGCGGCTCAAGCCGACTTCTCACATGCGGACCTGACCGAGACCGTCTTCGACCATTGCGATCTAAGCAACACCATGTGGCGTGGGGCGCGCCTCTCCGCCACCCAATTTACGGACAGCAAGCTGACAGGGGCCGAATTCGAGGAAGTATCGTCTTTGGCCACGGTTTTCTCCCGGTGCCTGCTCGTGAACGCCCGTGCCCGCAACCTCTCCTTCCGCAAGCAAATACTCGAAGGCATTGATTTCCAGGGCGCCGATCTCGCGGGATGCGATTTTCGCGACGCGGTATTTCTCGATTGCAGCCTGCGAGACGCCAACCTGTCTCAGGCGCGCTTCGAGGGGGCGGACTTAAGACGCGCGGACCTGGGCTCCCTTCGCCTGGCCGACGCCAGCCGGTTCAAAGGTGCGATCATTTCCAAAGCTCAGGCGTCCCTACTGCTGAGCGGGCTTGGACTTAAGGTCACATAGGCACCCTCCCCGGTCGATTGGCGTGTCCACTTTGCGGCGGGGCAGCGCCAAAAGCGGCCGTTGGCGAGTCTCCAGAAACTCGACGCTCGCCCAGGCGCGGTCAGTCGTTGAGGAGCACGATCTTGCCGGTCACCGATCGGGCCTCGAGCGCGCGATGAGCCTCCGCCGCCGCCCGCAGCGGATAGGTCGCGCCGACCTCAGGGGTCACGACGCCATCCGCCACCAACTTCAGCACGGCGGCCAGATCGTTTTGATAGGCGCTGGGCCGTCCATCGCGCCAGGGCTCGCTGGAGTAGGCGACCACGCCCTGCCCCTTGGCGAACAGGCCAAGGCTGGAGAACCACGCGTTCAGGAGCAGGTCGGCCACCGCCAGCGGATTGACCTTGCCGCCTCGACTGACATCGTAGGCGCCGTAGAACACGCCGACGCCGCCAGGACGCAGCGCCGGCATCGAGACCGTCTTGAAGTGCTTTCCGCCAAGGTGGTCGAACGCCGCGGCCACGCCGCCGCCGCTCAGGGCCATGGCCCGGGCGACGACGTCCTCCCGCGCGTAGTCGATCGGTTCGCCGCCGCGCTGGGCGACGGCGTCGGCCTTGCCACGCGAGGCGGTTCCGATGGCGCGCACGCCGGCGATGCGCGCCATGTCGAGCAGCAGACCGCCCACGCCGCCGCCGGCCCCGTGCACCAGGACCCATTCGCCTGGCGCGGGGTTGGCGATGCGATGGAGCATTTGCCAGGCCGTCACCCCGTTCAGGACCGCCGCAACCAGACGGCCCGCATCCACCCCCTCGGGCGCGGGGACCAGCCATTGCGCCGCGACGTTGCGGCGGGTCGCGTAGGAGCCTAAGACGGTGATCCCGGCAACGCGCTGGCCGATGGTCAGGTTCATGACCCCTGGTCCGATCGCCTCGACCCGGCCGACCAGGTCATAACCCGGCGTGATCGGCGGCTTGTGTCCCGCATAGACGCCCTGCCGCATCATGATGTCGGCATAGGCCACGCCGACCGCTTCGATCGCGACCCGGACCTCACCGGCGGCCGGTGGCGGCAGGCAGCGCTCGACCGCGGTAAGCACCATCGCCGATCCCTTGCGAGGGATGTGCATTTCGAGAGCCTGGTCGGTCATTTCGGCAGTCCTGGGGTTCGGGGGTCTCAAAGCGCGAGGCTATGCGGGCAGTCGCATCTGCTTGCGCAGGCTCTTGTCGAAGGCCTTGGCCGGCGCGAACCGGCGCAACAGCGCGATCTGCTTGGCCAGCTTGCCGGCCGGGTAGCGCAGGCGCGGCTGCGGATCGACCGCGGCCGCGCGAACCACCGCGGCCACCACCTCGGGCAACTCGGCGGTCGGCATGACCTCGTCCAAAAGCGCCCGCACGCCCGCCCGCGCCTGATCGTAGACGGCGATGTGGGCGTCCGACTCTGCGGCGTTCTGGTCGAAGGTGCTGCGGATGTAGCCCGGCTCGATCAGGGAGACGCGGACATTGAAGGCCCGAACCTCATGGTCGAGCGACTCCGAATAGCCCTCCAGGGCATGCTTGGTGGCTGCGTAATGGGCGGAATAGGGCGCGGGGATCAGTCCAAGAACCGAGCTGATGTTGAGAATACGACCTTGGCGCCGGGCGCGCATCGACGGCAGCACGGCGTTGGTCATCCGCATGACGCCGAACAGGTTGACGTCGAACAGGGCCTGGACCTGACCGATCGAGCTTTCCTCGGCCCCGCCCGTCAGGCCAAGACCCGCATTGTTGACCAGCACGTCGATCTGGCCTGCCTCGGCCAGCACTTCGGCGACCAGTTCGCGGACGGACGCATCGTCGGTGACGTCGCACACCACCATACGAACCCCATTGGGCGCAGCGACGGTCGGTCGGCGGCTGGTCCCATAGACCGTGTAACCGCTCGCGGCCAGAGCTTGAGCGCTGGCCAGGCCGATGCCGGCGGACGCTCCGGTCACCAGGGCGATCTTCTTGCGTTGAATGGTCATGGGCCTTCCCGTAGGCAGCAGGCGCAAAAGCGACGCCGCTCATTGCATTACGATCATAATGTGAAAGTATGATCGTAATGCAATGAGAATCTCGGAGGCAGGACATGCGCTATGAAAAAGGTCATCGGGACGCGTCGCGCGAGCGCATCCTGCAGGCGGCTTCGGGACGCTTCCGGGCCGACGGCATCGCCGCCTCCGGCCTGGCGCGCGTCATGAAGGACGCTGGCCTGACGAACGGCGCCTTCTATCCACACTTCGAGTCCAAGGCCGAACTGGTGCGCGAAAGCCTGGTCGCCGCCCTCGACGCGCAGGCCGGCCAAATGCGACAGATCCTTGCCGCTGACGGTCTCGAAGGGCTGATTGCGGCCTATCTCTCCCCAAAGCACCGCGACAATCCGCAGGACGGCTGCGCCACCTCCGCGCTTGCCGCCGAGATCGCGCGCGAGCCTCTGGAAACCAGGTCCGCCTACACCGGGCGCGTCGCTGCGTTCGCCGAGCTGGTCGCTGCTTACCTTCCGCCGCACGCCTCGGACCGGGAAGCCGCCGCCACGGCGCTGCTGGCGACCTGCATCGGCACGCTGCAAATCGCGCGCGCCGTCGACAGCACGGAGATGTCCGATCGCATTCTCGCGGCGGGTCAAGAAGCGGCGCTGACGCTTTTGCGAACTAGCGCATCATCAGCGACCTAGGCGGCGTCTGACTACTTAGTCTTTGGCGAGGTCGCGCCAATTGCCGAATTAGCAGGGGGTCACGTCAGGCGGACAGTGGTGAAGTCGTCTTCTCATCCACGCCTAGTCGGGGTTGCCCCCGCAAAGCATGGCCTTGATCCGGACATGCGCGACGATGAAAGTGGCTTCGTCCACCACCAAGAGTGTCCAATGTCCGGCAACGATCAAACTCGTCGGGCCGCGATCGGCGGCGCAGCGCTGACAATGGCCTCAGCCAGCTCCCTGGCGGCTCTAGCCGCACCACGCGCCGTCGGCGGGACGGGACTGGAGACTGGAGCGATCCGGGCCATCGGCGTTGACACGGTGCGGACGAATTATATGGGCCGTCCGGCCTTACGCGCCACGGCATTGGAAAACGTTCCAGAGCTCGATCGGCTGGTGGTGCTCGACACGCCCGCCTTCGGCGACGGCGTCATCGAAGCCTGGATAAGCGGCGCCCCGAGCGCTACAGCCAGCGCCACGGCGCGAGGCTTCGTGGGCCTGGCTTTCCGGGTGCGCGACGAAGCTCAGCTGGAGGCCATCTATCTGCGTCCAACCAACGGCCGGTCCGACGACCAGTTACGCCGCAACCATGCCGTCCAGTACATCTCTCACCCAAACTATCCTTGGGAGCGGCTGCGCGCCGAAACCCCGTCCAGGTATGAGACCTACGTCGATCTCGAACCTGGGCGGTGGACGCTCATGCGGATTGTGGTGGCGGGTTCCAAGGCTCGGCTGCATGTTGACGGCGCAGAGCAGCCGACCCTGATCGTTGGCGACCTCAAGCACGGCGCCGACGCCAAGGGCGCCGTAGCGCTCTGGATCGGCCCGGGCACGCTGGCCCATTTCAGCGGCGTGAGGATCACGTCCTAGGTGTCGTGAGATCCAAGCGCCGGATCGAGACGCGGCCCAGCCTCGAAGGCTTGTTCGCAAGGTTCACGCTGCTGGCCTCCGAGCGCTGGGAAAGCCCTACACAGCAGCGCCCGCCCCCCGCCTGAGCCACTCCTTCCCTGACGGTCAGGCCGTCCGCTTTTGCGGCGTGGTTGCGCCAACAGCCGACCTTCGGCCATCTTCGGAACTCCAACAGTTAGGCCCGAAACCGCGTATCGCCCCCCGCCGTTGATCGAACTGTCGAGTTGGGAGCGGACGTCCTCTGCGTCCTAGAGGCCAAGATCAGCGATGGCGTCGGACAGCTCCTGAGAGCGGAAAGGCTTGGTCAGACGCGGTAGATCCGGCGCGATGCCATGCTCCTCCGCATAGCCGGAAATGATCAGGGCCGGCATGGAGGGGCGAGAGAATCTGACGGCGCGCACGAGCTGGGCACCGTCCATGCCGGGCATCAAGTGGTCTGTCACCAGCAAGGCGAGGTCGTCGCGTTCCCTCATCAGCATCAGAGCGCGCTCGGCTGATCCAACTTCAATGACCTCGAACCCCAAGTCCTCCAGCATCCGGGCGGTGCTCTCGCGTACGATCTCCTCGTCATCGACCAGGAGGACAACGCCGTGCCGATCGCTTGCCGCTCGAGGCTCACCCTGCCCTTCGATAGGCGCCGCGCTCAGCTTTTGGCTAACCGGCAACCAGAGCGTCACCCGGGTGCCGTCACCCATCCGGCTCGCAATATCGAGCGCACCGCCGAGCTGCAGGGCCAGGCCATGAACCATCGACAACCCAAGTCCCGTGCCCTTGCCGATGCCCTTGGTTGAGAAGAACGGCTCGATCGCCCGCTCCATGGTCGCCGCATCCATGCCAGCGCCGGTGTCAGCCACCGTGATCTTGATATAGCGCGCGTCCGTGAGGCCCTGAGGCTTGGCTTCATCCAAGGCCGACATACCCACCGAGATGCTCAATTCGCCGCCGTCAGCCATGGCGTCGCGTGCGTTAACGCTGAGATTGAGGATGGCCATCTCGAGCTGGTTGAGATCGCCGTGGGCCATGGGCAAGTCTGGCGCGATGTCGGTCACCACCCGCACCTGTGGCCCGGTCGTGCTCGACACCAGGTCGGCCATGCCCGCCACGAGGCTCGCCGTGTCGACAGCGGTCGGCTGCAGGGGCTGTCGCCGGGCGAAGGCGAGCAAACGCTGAACGAGGGTCTTGGCCCGCTCGGCCGATTGCAGGGCGCCGTCGATCAGGCGCTGCTCGCGCTCGGTGTTCAGCGCCTTTCGGCTCAACATGTCGAGTGAGCCGATGATCGGGGTCAGAAGATTGTTGAAGTCGTGGGCCACGCCACCGGTCAGTTGGCCAAGCTGCTCGACCTTCTGGGACTGGCGCAATTGCTCCTCGGCGTCGGCCAGGCGGCGCTGTTCGGCGACCCTGGAGGTGACGTCGTAGACGAACTGATAGGCGCCGGCGATCTGGCCTGAGGCGTCGCGGTAGTTGCGGAACGTCATCTCGAACCACCGGCGCTCATACCCCGCGCTCCCGAATTCGCGGATGTCGGTGTATTCCTCACCGGCGAGCGCCCGATCCCAAGAGGCCCTGACATCGGCGACGTCTCCTCGTCGCTCGCCAAGCAGCGTGATCATGTTGTCGCCAACCTGCGGCCGGGCGCCGTAGACCCGCTCGAAGGCGTCCATCCCGGCTCGATTGATCGCCAGCACCTGGTAGTCCCGGTCCATGACAATGATGATGGCGTCGGTGTTCTCCACGAGGTCGACGAGCAGACGCCGCTCGGCGATCCCCTCGGCGATCCGGCGCTCCAGGTGCTGGTTCAGCTCCCGCAAGGCTTGATCATTGGCTTTGCGCGCGGTGATATCAATCGCCGTGCCGATAACCCGCAGGCAGCGGTCGCCTTCGAAGAGGCCTCGGCCCTTGGCCGCGACCCAGCGCAGGATCCCGTCTTCCAGACCTATGGTGCGGTATTCGACATCGTAGACGTCACGCACGGCGGGATCGGCCGCCGCGGCGAAGGCCCGCGCCGTCGCTTCGAGGTCATCGGGATGAAGACCGGCGTAGAAGTCGGCCAGGGTGACGGTACGGTCCGTCAGCAGGCCGAACATCGCCCTCAAGCGCGGCGGCCAGTAGAGGGTGTCGTTGACGACGTCGACGTCCCAAAGACCGATCTCGGCGGCGTCAGTCGCTAGCCGCAGCTGTTCTTCGCGCCGGCGCAGGGCCGCCTCGGCGCCGGCGCGTTCGATGTGGGCCCATGAGCGCTCGGTCACCGCGCGAATGATGGCCAGTTCGTCGTCGGTCCAGGCGTGAGGGACCTTGTCGTGAATGGCCATCAGGGCCACCAGGCGCCCGGCCTTGATCAGCGGCATGCAGATCGTCGCGGCGACACCGATGTCCTGGAACGTCTGGGCTTCGTGCGGCGCAAGTTCGGCGAGGTTATCGTTGACGATCAGCGGACGCCCCGCCCCAAGCTCCCGAACGGCCAAGACCCCGAAGTCGGCTAGACGGTAGTGGCCGACGATCGAGGGCGAGCCAGGTTCGTGCCAGTCGCCGCGGATCGTGAAGCCGTCCTCGTCCGCGTCCATATCGGCATAGGCGCAGTTGGAGACGCCCAGATGCTCGCCGACCATGCGCGTCGTAACCTGAAGGATTTCGTCGGCGGTGCTGTAGGCGCTGAGCGCCAGCCCGAGATGGTCGAGAAACTGGAAGACCCCCGCGCTGGTGGCCAGTTTCCGCTCCGCCACGACGCGCGTGGTGATGTCGAAGACCATAGCCAGAATGCCGACCGGGCGGCCCGCGTCGTCGCGAATAGGTGTGTACTCAAGGTCCATCCAGACCTGCTCGGCGCGACCAAGCCGCCAGAGCTCGAGGGGCTGGGCGGCGTAGTGGAGCGCCTCGCCCGCCAAGCCCTTTTCGAGGACGTTGCGGTTGAACCCCTCGGCTTCGGGCCAGATCTCCAGGAGCTTGCCGCCTAGGGACGCCGGGTGCCTGGGACCGCAAACCTCGGCATAGCCGTCATTGTAGATCAGGCGCCCCTCGGCTCCCCAAAGCACCACCATTGGCACGCGCGAGGACAGTACGGTCTGCACGGCGAAGAAAAGCTCCGCCGGCCAGGCTGCGATCGGCCCCAGGTCGGTCGCGCTCCATTCATGGGCGCGGATCAAATCGCCGACCGCGCCGCCCCCCTGCAACTGGCGAGGAACCGCAGGCCTCGGGACTTGAGCATCGGCTTTGAAATCGTCCACGGCCCACTCTCTTTGAGCCGTAGCGATAGCCGAACAGTTCGGGCTCGAAAAGTCGATCGACGAGATCAAATCGATCGCGAGTCTCCCCCTCGTGGCGGCCCGTCTGGCCGGGGTCGACCTCGAAGGCTCGGCAGAAGCTGGCGCTGGCGGCGATGACGATCAGATCATCACCTAGAAGCAGGGTCGGTTCGGACGCGCTGGCGATGATCGCCATCGCCAGGCCATGGCCGGCGTCGACGTGCAGAATGGGGTGGGCAGCCATGGCTGTCCTTCGCCGACCAGAGGCTCGCGAAGCGAAAGCCATACCTGGCTTGGAATATCTTGGAGACCGCTCGTGAACTCGATGCGGATGAGGCCAGCACCACATCACGTCCAGCTTGGAAGGGCGGGCCTCTTATTCGGCCCTACGAGAATTCATGCGTCGACTATCGGCGTCGGCGCCATCATGGCGATGACCAGATCAAGAAGCGCCGAAGGCCGGTAGGGCTTGGGAAGATATCGACCGTTCGCCGGCAGGTCGACGGGCTTTGGGACAGCCGCCCCCGAGGTGGCGATGATCGGCAGTTTGGGCCAACGCAGAGCCGCCAGACGCGCAAGCCCCAGGCCGTTGATTTCGCCGGGCATGTCCACGTCGGTGAACATCAAGGCGATGTCGGGTCGGGCGTCCAGCAGCACGAGCGCCTCGCGGGCGTCAACGGCTTCCAAGGCGTCGTAGCCGGCGTCTTCCAGGATGTCGCAGGCCAGCATGCGGACCAGCACCTCATCCTCGACGACCAGCACGACTTGCGGCGCCGCGCGGGCTCCGTCCGCGGTCTCGCCGCCCTCACTGCCCATCGAAATGCCTCTGGCGCGACCTGGCGCCGAAAGGCGCAAGCAACGTCGACTACCCGACATAACCCGAGGCGAGCGTTTTAGTTGCGTCGCCGTTGGATAATCATTCCCAGGCCCGGGCTTCGGCGCCATGGCCAAAAGCCATCCCGTGCACCTTCGGAGACACGGCCCCTTTGTCTCGCGAACAGATCGCAACCCTGACCAAACCCTGGCGTTGTCCTGCCCCGGGGAAAGCGCTGATCGGGTTGGAGATTTGTTTTGAGCGACGCGACCTTGTCCTTGGAGGACCAAGGCCCGATCGATCGGCGGGACCTGGTGTTCGTCGCCGTGGATCGTACGCGCACGCCGATGGTCATCTGCGATCCGCGGCAGATCGACAACCCGATCATCCTGGCCAACCAGGCCTTCTTGGATCTGACAGGCTATGCGCTCGCCGAGGTGATCGGCCGCAACTGCCGTCTGCTGCAAGGCCCCCAGACGGCCCGCGCGGCGATCGACGCCATTGGCCAAGCCGTGCGGGAGGCGCGCGACGTCGAGGTGGAGATCCTCAACTACCGCAAGGACGGTTCGACCTTCTGGAACCGGGTCAACCTCAGCCCCGTGCACGACGAGGCTGGCAGGCTGATCTACTTCTTCGGCTCGCAGGTCAACGTCACCCAACATCGCTTTGCGCAGGCCAGCGAGGCCGAGGAAAACCGCATCCTGCTGCGTGAGATCGACCATCGGGCGATGAACGCCCTGGCGATCGTCGAGGGCATCGTGCGGCTCAGCCGCGCCCAAGACATCCAGCAATACGCCGCGGCGGTGCAGCAACGGGTGCAGGCCCTGGCCAGGGCCCATGCCTTTCTCTCCGAGAGACGTTGGCAGGCCGCCCCGCTGGAAGACGTCCTGCGGCTGCAAATCGAGCCCTATGGCCTGGGCCGTGCGACTCTGGACGGGCCCAACATTCAGGTCAGGGCGACGCTGATCCAGCCTCTGGCTCTGGTATTCCATGAGATGATCGCCAACGCCGCGATCCATGGCTGCCTGTCGGCGCCGGCCGGCGGCTTGGCCGTGCGTTGGGCCCCGCACAATGATGCCAGCGGCTTTCACTTGGTCTGGGAAGAGACTGGCGGGCCGCCGCCGCGCCAGCAACGCACGGCGGGCTTCGGTTCGGCCATGGTCGCCGCGATCATCGAGCGCCAATTGCGCGGCCAGGCGCGTCTGGACTGGCCGCCCACAGGCCTGCGGGCGGAATTCACCGTGCCGGACGCAGCCGGCGAGCCCGCGCCGTTTCGGGTCGCCGCCGGCGGTTGATCGCACATCGGACACGTCAATTCGGATCCAGGGCGCTATTCTTGGATGGCGCGCAGTCGTCGTCCAGGCCCACAACCAAGCCTCCATGACTCGTCCGGTTCTGGACATTGCCTTGGCCGGCGCAGCATTAAGGTTCTGCACGCATTAGCATTGAGCGGCTGCGATGTCCGTGCGCTGGCGGCGGCCGCATTAACCCCCAGCGACCAGGAACAACGCCATGCCCACCGACAGCCTCAGCTGCTCTGGAGGGGAAGCAGGTAAGATCTCCGCCGAGCAAAGACGACGCATAAACGCTATTCTCGACGACAACCAAGTCATGACGCTGGCCACGAACCGTCCCGACGGTTGGCCTCAGGCCACGCCGGTAAACTACCTCCATAATAGCGGCCTGTTGTATTTCGTCGTCGCCCGCAACAGCCAAAAGCTGGCGAATATCCAGCAGGACGGCCGGGTGTCGATCACGATTGGCGGCGCGAGGAAATCTCAAACCTCGGGACTCTCGATAGCGGCCATGGTCACGGAAGTGACCGAGGGTGAGCAGATCGCGCAGCTGAACACCTTGTTGTGGAACACTCCCGCCGGGAAGGCGTATTCACCTCACCCGGGCGCCAACAGCATAGCGGTGCTTAAGGCGACGCCACGGATCATCTCGCTTATCGACTACGCATTCCCGCCAGGCCAAGCCCAGACGATCTTGATCGAGGAGCCCGGGCCCAGAGGCGCGATATCGGGCTGGTGAGCTTCTGGCCAGCGACCTCCGCTTGCCGCGCTTGCCCACCCTTGCGGGCAAACTTGCGCCATCTTCGGCCAGCGTCGTGACGTTGACCGACGTGTAAGGATCGCTTGCAGCCTAGCTAAGCGCAACGCCTGGTCTCCTGCCCGGCCGCTTCCGAAAATCCAAGGACTGGCCGGGCCGCGCCAAGCAAGGGCTGCGCGCCATGATGCCTGCCTACGGCTCCTTCCTGGGCCAGCAGAGGGACCTTTCCCCGGCTTCGAACTGGCCCCCAAGAAGTACATGATCAGCGAGCGCACGGGGTGGGGGCAGCAGCGCTTTTGCCGCCACCACCCTGGACAGCTACCTGCGCAACAACAGGATCGAAGACCTCTATGTGATGGGCTTCGCGCTCAGGCAGTGCGTCGATTCGACCATGCGCAATGCTCCCGACCGCGGCTAGGCGCCCATGGCGCTGATCGGCTCGTCCAGCGCCTTGCGGACGGCGACGGCCAGGTCACTGACCTTGAAGGGCTTGCGCAGGACGGCTTCGGAATCCACCAGTTCTCGAATGGCGCTCGCATCGGCGTAGCCGGTGATCAGCAGCATGCCAAGGTCGGGAATGACTTGCCGCGCCTGTCTGGCGACCTGGGCGCCGTCCATGCCCGGCATGGCGAAGTCGACCACCATCAGGTCCGGCCGATCCTCGACCAGGCGCGCAAGTCCCTCCTGGCCGCTCGCCGCTTCGGTGACGCGGTAGCCCAGCGATCTCAGGCACTGGACCAGGAACCGGCGCACGCTGGGGTCGTCGTCGATCACCAGGACGCGCTCGCCCGCGCTGAGAGGGGCCTCGTTTGGCGGGATGTCGCTGGGCCGGACGCGATCGTCCGCCTCGGTGATCGGCAGCCAGATCTCGATCTTTGACCCGACGCCGACGGTGCTGTCGATCCGCACTGCGCCGCCTGACTGGGTGGCGATGCCGTATACCTGGCTTAGACCCAGCCCTGTTCCCTTACCCACGCTCTTGGTCGTGAAGAAGGGGTCGAACACCTTCTGGAGCAGATCCTCGGGGATGCCATGGCCCGTGTCGCTGACGGCGATCACGACGTGGTCGCTGGGCTGCAGCCCCTCGTGCCACTCATCGGAAATCCGGCTGGAGATGCTCACCGTGCCGCCGTCGCCCATGGCGTCGCGGGCGTTGATGGCCAGGTTCAGCACCGCCAGTTCCAGCTGGTTGGCGTCGGCCTTGGCCCGCGCCGTTCCAGCGCCCAGCGCCATGCGGACCTCGACTGTGTGGCCCAGGGTCCGGGTCAGCAGATCGTCCATGCCGGTGATCAGCGCATCGACTTCCACCGGCTGCAGGTCCAGTTGCTGGCTGCGCGAGAAGGCCAGCAATTGCGCGGTCAGCTTGGTGGCGCGCTCGACGCCTTCGCGGGCGTTGGCGGCCATGCGCTTGACCCGCTCGTCGTCGCTGCGCCGCTCGATCATGTCGATATTGCCGACGATGGCGGTCAGCAGGTTGTTGAAGTCGTGGGCTATCCCGCCGGTCAGCTGGCCGATGGCGTCCATCTTCTGGGCCTGGACCAGGGCGGCCTGGGCCTGCTCGCGCTCGCTGATCTCGGCCAGCAGGCGCTCGTTGGCGCGCTGAAGCTCGCCAACGCTGTCGGCGATGCGCTGCTCGAGGGTCTCGTTGAGCAGCCGCAGCTGCGCCTCGGCGGTCTTGCGAGCGGTGATGTCGAGGCTGATCCCCGACATTCGCCGCGGCTTGCCGGGTTGAATTCGGTTGAGCCGTCCCCGCACCTGCACCCAGTGCAGCGCGCCGTCCGGCCAGAAAATCCGGTACTCGACGTCGTAGTCTTCGGCGCGGGCGATCGAGGCGTTCAGCGCGCCCGCGCGCAGGGCCATGTCCTCGGGGTGGACGGCCGCCTCGATGCTGGCCAGCGTCAGAGGCTGGTCGGGTGAGTGGCCAAAATGCGCGCGCGCCACCGTCGAGGTGGTCAGGGCCCCGCTGTCGAGATCCAGATCCCACGCCCCTAGCTTGCCGGCCTCCAGGGCGAAACGCAGCTGCTCCTCGGCCTTGGTCTGGGCGAGCAGGTGATCGCGCGCGCCATACTGGCGATGCCGGGCGCGGATCGCCGAATGCGCGGCGCTGATGAGCGTCTCGGCGTTGATCGGTCGCTCCAGCAGCACGACGTTGCCGATCGCCCGCAGGCGTTCGGCGTCGGCCTGGGTGCGCTTGCCGGGCTGCTTGGTGACCAGCACGATAAACGGGAAGTCCGACCAGGTCGGTTGCTGGGCCAGCCAGTCGGTCAGGGCGTCGGTGGCGCCCTGGGCCAGGGCCTCTTCGGTGAGGATCGCCGCGCCGGCCTCGTCCCCCAGCGCCTGGGTCAGCCCGCCGAGGTCGCCGCAGATCTGCGAGGCGTGACCGACATGGGCCAGGGTCTCGGCGATGACCGTCGCGTCGCGCCCCCGCGGCGCAAGGATGAGGATCGGCTTAGGCATTCGTCGGCCGATTGTTCTCCTCGCCCAGCATGTCGATCTTGCCCTGGTAGGACGGCAAGCCGGACATTACGCCCTGGAAGTCGGTCAGCGCCTGGCCCACCTCGATGCCGTGCTCGGTCAGGCGGATCTCGCGGATGGTCTTCTCATGCGCGGCGGTGCGGCTCTTGACCGCCGAGATCGCCGTCAGCACCGAACCGGCGGCCTCGAAGAAGCGAAACAGCAGGATGCCGTCGCTGAGATAGCTAAGGTCGATGTCGCTGCGGACCTCGCCGATGAATCCGTGCTGGCCAAGGATCAGCAGGGTGACCACGCCCTGCTGGTTGAGATAGGTCAGCAGCTCATGCATCTGCAGCAGCAGGAACTTCTGCCCAGGCATGGCCTGGAGGTAGGCGTTGAGGCTGTCGATCACGACCGTCTGTACGCCCAGACGCTCGACCGCGTCGCGGACGTGGAAGGCGAATTCGCCCGGCGACAGCTCGGCCGGGTCGATCGCGCGCACGAGCAGACGGCCGCTATCGATATGGGGTTGCAGATCCATGCCCAACGCCTTGGAGCGCGTCAGCAGGGTCGTGAGGCCTTCGTCGAACAGATAGTAGGCGACCCTCTCGCCGCGCTCCAAGGCGGTTAGGGAGCAGCGGACCGATGTTGTTGTCTTGCCCACGCCCGACGGACCGCTGATCAGTGTATTGGTGCCGCGCGTAAGCCCGCCGCCCAGCAGCGCGTCGATGCCCAGCGCGCCGGTCGAAACCATTTCCTGAGTGAAGGTCGCGGGATGGTCGGCCGCCACCAGGCGCTCGAAGACCCGGATGCCGCCTGTGTCGAGCGAAAAGTCGTGGAAGCCGCCGCGGAACTTGATGCCCCGCATCTTGACCACTTCGAGCTGGCGGCGCTGGGCGCCATATTCGTGGGTCATCCGCCGCAGACTGATCACGCCGTGGGCGATGCTGTGCAGCTGCAGGTCGCCGTCCTCGGCGGTCTGGTCGTCGAGCAACAGCACCGTGCAACGGCGCGTGGCGAAGAAATGCTTCAGCGCCAGGATCTGGCGGCGGTGGCGCAGCGGGTTCTGGGCAAGCAGCCGCATCTCCGACAGGCTGTCGAAGACGACGCGGAGCGGCTTGGTCTCCTCGACCTGCTTCATCACCCCGCGCGTCGTTTCGCCCAGTTCAACATCGGAGGGGTGCAGAACCGACTGCTCGCTGTCGGGATCCAGGCCCTCTTCGCTGACCAGTTCGAACAGGTCGATGCCGTCCAACGACCAGCCGTGGCTGGCGGCGGCGGCCCTGAGCTCGGGCTCGGTTTCCGAGAGGGTGATGTAGAGCCCGCTCTCGCCCAACTCCCGTCCCTTGAGCAGGAACTGCAGCGCCAGGGTGGTCTTGCCCGAGCCGGGCGTGCCCTCGACCAGATAGATGCGATCGCGCGTCAGGCCGCCGCCCAGGATGTCGTCAAGCCCCGGCACTCCGGTGCTGACACGGCTCTCGACCCTGGCTTCAGACATGCTCGCTCCGCAAACGACGCGCCTGCCCCCTTATGCGGCGCACAGCCGGAGTAACGCTGAAGACAAGGCTAAGTTCAGTTCCCATGCGGCGAACCGGGGCGCAGTCTGGCGGCGCATCGGATAGCCGACACACGCACGGGAGAGGAACCACAGGTCCTTGGCCCAGGCTCTGCCAACAACATTGGGGGGCGCCGGGAGCCGCACGATGCCCAGGGCTAACGAGACCTTCAGCGCCAGTCGCTGACGTTGGCGCATCTCCCGCAACTGGACCTTCCGCGCATATCTGACAGCGCGACGGTTCGCGAGGAAGAAACGCGGCGCGAAAGCTTGAAAGGCCGTGCATCAGACCTATCAAACTGTGGACATCGATCCAGCGAAAACCAACCGGAAACCATCCTGCGCGACAACCCGGCCCTTGGATTAAGCCGTGAGGTTTGGTCATGGATTTTCAGGAACACGCACACCACCACCACCACATTCGCGAAGCGCTCGCCGCGGCCCTCAATGAGCGCCGCCCCGTCGATCCCGCCGCCTTGCGATCGGATCGACATTGCCCCCTCGGTTGCTGGATCCACGGCGTGGGCGCCCGGCGTTGGGCCGGCAACCATGCCTTCCTAGGCTTGCTGGAAAGCCATCGCGCCTTCCACCAGCAGGCGGGTTTGGTTGCCGACCAGATCAATCGCGGGCAGTGGACCGAGGCTCGAAGATCGCTTCGGCAGGGATCGCCTTTCGTTCTGGCGGTTGCGGACTTAGCCGCCGCCTTGAGGCGAATGCGGGCGACGGCTGGATCGGTTGCGGCCTAGCTAAGCGCGCCGCGCCAAGGCCGCCCCGGTTTGCGCCCCGTGAGGTGGAAACAAGAAGCGGCCGGCGCGCGCGCCATCACGCAGTCGGATCTCCAAGATCACAGGCTCGCCGGCGTCCGCCAGGCGATGGGCCAAGTCACGCGCGGCCTGCTCGGCGCGGGCGCCGGTGGCAAACTGGAGGGGACCGCCGCTAAAGTCGCCGCGAACGATCCAGCCGTCGCTCGACGGCTCGACAAAGATGAAACAAGGCATGGTCATAGCGCAAAACAGTGAGCGGAGCGAAGTGGCGGCCGGCCCTCCGCCCCAACTCAAGAGAACATGTCGCGGTCCAGGCGGCGCAGCGCGGACAGGACCTCGCTGAGCGGCACAGGCGCGGGCGTTCCCAAGAGCCATCTCTGACTGGGCCGGTGCTCGACCGCGCTGGCGTCCGACGCCCAGGCCGCCAGGATTTCGCGCTTTTCGGCGAGACCGAGATCCTGATCCTTCAGCACCTCCAAGGGGTGGAGGAAGCCGAACGCCGGCCGAACCGGCCATGGCCGAGCCCGGTCGTTTGCATGGGTGTGCGTGCGCATGGCCAGCTCCTTACGCGGCCTTGCGCGTCTTAGCCGGCTTGAGCTCCAGCGCCTGTTGGCCCGCGCCGACCCCGATCGCGATCTGCTTGGGTTTCAAGGCCTCAGGCACCTCGCGGACCAGATCGATCGACAAGACGCCATGGGCGTGGAAGGCGTCCTTGACCACGACATAGTCGGCCAGCTCGAACCGGCGCTCGAAAGCGCGGTGGGCCAGGCCCTGGTGCAGGAAGGTTCGCGCGCCCTGGTCTTGGTTCGCCGCCCTTCGCCCCTTAATCACCAAGAGATTGGGCTCGGCCACGACCTCGAGATCCTTGGGCGCGAAGCCCGCGACCGCCAACGAAATGCGGTAGGCGGTCTCGCCGGTCTTCTCGATGTCGTACGGAGGATAGCTGGCGCTCCCTTCGGTGCGAAGCGCTGTCTCGACGAGATCGACCATGCGATCCACACCGATCATGGAGCTGTAGAGAGGGTTGAAATCAAAAACGGTGCTCATTTCCATCTCCTCGAAAGCAAGTTGGACATGAGGGGCGCCGAGCCAAGCGCCATGCGCCCCAGGGCCAGGCCCCGTCGGCGCCCGGCAAGCAGGCGATGAATTAGGGCGCGGCCGAAAAGCGTCAAGACGCTCGCATCAGAAATTTTTCGATCCTTGAACCGAAGCTTTGCACGGCCTGAACCCGAGGCTGAACCTCGCCGCTGTGCATCACTGTTGGAGATTAGGTCAACGATCATCCTGAGCGGTGATCTCGGCGACCAAACACGACCCGTGTGAGACCTTGCGCCTGGTCGCCTCAGTCCCCAAACGCGAAAGCCTGGGGAGGCCGCGCGCTCAGCACGGCTTCCCATCTTGAAATGGTCGCCGGAGAAATGCGCCTAGTGGCGGCCTTCGGCGAATTCCTCGACCATCTTGGCGCAAAAGGCCGGTAGGTCGTCGGGCTTGCGCGAGGTGACCAGGCCGTTGTCGACCACCACGTCCTGGTCCACCCAATTGGCGCCGGCGTTCGTCAGGTCGGCTTCCAGCGACGGCCACGAGGTCATCTCCTTACCCTTGACGGCGCCGGCGTTGATCAGCGTCCAGGGCCCGTGGCAGATCGCGGCGATCGGCTTCTTCGTCGTCACGAAATGCTTGATGAAGTCGATGGCCTTGGGCTCCAGCCGCAGGGCGTCGGGGTTCATCACCCCGCCCGGCAGGACGATGGAGTCGTAGTCTTCAGGCTTGGCGGCCGAGAGTTCGCGATCGACAAGCACCGTGCGGCCCTTGTCATGGTGTTCCCAGCCTTGGATCTGCCCGCCCTTGGGCGAGACGACCTCGACCTGCGCGCCGGCGGCCTTCAGGGCCTCGACCGGCTTTTCAAGCTCCGACTGCTCGAAGCCGTCGGTGGCGAGCACGGCGACCTTTCGGCCGGCCAGGGTTTGATCGGGCATGGGAGGACTCCTCGGCAAGCGGCAGGGATCAAGTCTTGGCGGAAACCCGGTCTGGCGAGCGGCGGTTCCAATCAGCGCCGACAGCGGAAAAGCCAGAAGCCGTTTCCGAGATTTCGGCGCCGTTCGAGGTGCTAAACCCCCTTAGTTGTGGGCGTGATGCTCGGCGTTGCGCTTGCGCGTCGCGGCCGCCTTCTTGGCCGAGGCCGAGCGGTCGGCGGCGCTGCGATGGGCCGACGCTTTGCCCCCCCGCCTTGCCGCCCTTATGCGCCGCCGGATGACCCGTGGACTTTCCGCGTCCGGAGCCGCCCTGCTTCTTGCCGCCGCCGTCATCCTTGTTGACCGTGGCCCAGGCCCGTCGCTCGGCTTCCTTCTCTGAAACGCCCTTAGCCTCATAGCCTTGCGCAATGTGGTCGGCCTTGCGTTCCTGCTTGCCGGTGTATTTCGATTTGTCACCTTGAGGCATCTGACGTCTCCGTTGAGATGGGTGGTGCAACGCCCACAAAATTCCCGCCGCCCCACCCCGTTCCCACAGTAAAGTCAGTCGCTTAGCTCGAGTTTGGATGTCGCATTTCCGACAGAGGAACAGGCAGAGGATATCCATCGTTTGCCTCTCGCCACGTCCATCGCGCGGCCAACATCAAGATGGAAAGCAGATGACCATGAGCCAGAACCGCGACAACCAAGGCCTGCAGCAACAGCCCAACGACGCCCAGCGCCAGCAGGCCGGGCAGCAGAACCAGCAGGGCGAGACGCGCCAGCCCCAGCAGCAAGACCAGAACCCTCAGCAGGCTCAGCCGGGCCAGCAAAACCAGCAGGCCGATCGTGAACGCCGCCCCAATGAAGGCGTCGAAGGCACGGACCAGGACGGTCTGAGCAACGGCGGCGTCACTGGCGGTAACGGCGACATCCGTCCGGGCCCCGACGGCGGCGCTGAACGTTGAGCCTTCGGAGGACCGCTCTCGAGCGGCCCTCTTTCCGTCCACCATCTTGATCGCGCGCCCGTACGTGGTGAGCTTTCGCCATCGACGCGGCGAAATCGGAGGCGACGATGACCTGCGTTTTCGAGGTCTCCCCGTTTGAGGGGGGCTGGTCGGTCAAGCTCTGCGACACCGGTGAAGTTCTGTTTTTCGAAACGGGCGGACAGGCCGAGCGGGAAGCCAGGCGGCTGGCCGCGAAGCATCCCGGCGGCGCGCGCGTGCGGGTTTTGGATCTAAGGCGCCAATTGGCGGGTGAGTGGATGCCGCAAGGCGACCCGATCTTGCCAGTCGGGTCGTACGCCCAGGCCTAACCCCACGCCTTTGCCGAGGCGCGGGCCCTGGAACGGAGACAAATCATGTCCGATCGGAACGCCGAAGGCGGAAAGGCTAACGAGGCGGAGGCCCCGGGCGAATTCACGGCCCTGGGCGGGAGGAAAGCGGTCGAGCGAACGGGGAAGCGGTCACAAGCCAAGGCGGGGCCCGATGGCGGCGCATCCGCGGACGTTGGCGACACCTTCAAGTCCGGTCCTAAACGGAGGTGAGCGGATGAAGAGCCATTGGCAAAAAGATAAGGGGATTAGTTATGTCCAAGGTCGCTGACCATAAATGGTCGGCCAAGGTCACCAAGACGAGTGATGCGCTCGGGCCTGAAGGCTCACCTCTTCGAGCAGGACGATCCGGCCAGGATCGCCGCCTCCCTCAAGCGTTCGGCCGAGCATAGCCACCGGCGCAAGGGCACGCCGTTTCAGTCGGCGATGTCGATGCTCACCTTCTGCATAAACCGCGCAGGCGACAACCTGTCGGCCGAGCGCAAACAGGTGCTCAACGCCGCCAAGGATGAACTGCGCCAGCAGTTTGGTCGCAAGCCGGCTTAGCGACACGTGCGGCGTCTCCCCGGAAGCCGACATTGGCTTGGCTCCAGAAACTGTACGATCGGCGCGCCATGCGCAGGCGCGAGATCGGCCCGTTGTGGACATCGGCACTATCCGCCTGTCAGCGCCTAATGGAATGGCAATGCCCCCTTGTCGGGTCAGCGACGTCGATGGAATGCTCTAAAGCTGGATGATCCCACGGCGGTGGCCGACGGTGACCGCCTGGGTGCGGTCGGTGACCTCCAGCTTGTTGAAGATGCTGCGCATGTGGCCCTTCACCGTGTCCTCGGACAAGGCCAGGCCGCCGGCGATCTCCTTGTTGGCCTGGCCGGTGGAGACACGACGCAACACGTCGATCTCGCGCTCGCTCAAGGGTTCGGCCGTGGCGTTGATTGCGATGTCGTGCGCCACCTGCGGGTGCAGTTGGCGCCTGCCGGAATGGACGGCCCGGATCGTGTCGATGAGCTCGCGGCGCAGGCTGCTCTTGAGCAGATAGCCGCTAGCGCCGGCCTTGAGGGCGCGCAGAGCCCGCACGTCGCCCGCATAGGTGGTCAGGACGATGATCCGGGCGCGGGGCGCCTGGGCGCGTTCTGGCCTTGCTGAGCGCGGCCGCATTGATCATTGGCCTTTTGGGCAGGATCGCAGCCCTCGTCCTGGCCATCGCCTTCACCATGCTTCTCGCGCTGAGGGGGCCGCGCGGGCGTTTCTGGCGGTCAACGCCCTGCACGCAATAGCGATCATGCCGGCCGGTTCAGGCGGCTACTCCCTCGACGCCCATCTCTTCGGCCAGCGGGTTATTCGCGTCCGCCCTTGCGGCCGCACTTTAGTGTAGCCCCGCCATAGCCGTCCCGGGTCTTACCTGCAGCGCGGGAAGATCAGATCCTGGCAGCGCTATCGACACAACGAGCTTCCCATGCCTTCCGACCCGGCCGCGCTTGACGATAGGACCAGACCAAGGCTCACAGGGATATTCCCTGCCGCAGGCAGGTCCGCCATAACCCGCGCCCGTTGGGGATTGGCGCCCCATCTCTTGCAGCGCGCCCCGGGGGCGTCCCGGCTAGTCCGCCAGCTTCGCGCGAAGATGCTGCACTTGCTTGTTCAAGCCATCGAGGTCCTCGGCGGTCAGTCCCGACTTGGCGGCCAGGGTCTGTCCCAGGCAGTCGCATTCCTTGAGCAGGGCTCGCCCCGCGTCGGTCAGGCGGACCTGGACCTGGCGCTCGTCGGCGGCGCTTCGCTGGCGCACGACAAGACCCGCCTGCTCAAGGCGCTTGATCGGGGGCGTCACGGTGCTGGACTCCAGGAAGAGCCGCTGGGCGATCGCGCCGACGGTGGCGCCGTCGGCCTCGCCCAGAACGTTCAGGACCAGATACTGCGGATAGGTGATGCCCATCGCATCGAGCATGGGCTTGTAGGTGCGGTTGATCGCCATGCTCGTGGCGTAGAGCGAAAAGCAAACCTGGTCGTCGAGCGGGATAGGCACGGTTGTTCCTCTCTGGGCTACCCAACGCTCCTTACCACGAAAAATGATATCGCGATAAATAAATCGCTGGACAGCGCGCCGCAGCACCTCTAGGCATATCGATATCGCGATAACAGATATCGCGGAAACTTTCTTAAGGGGATCCAGATGAGCCAGTCCAACCGTACCTCCGTCCAAGCTTCACGCCGTGGCCTGATGACCGCCGGGGCCGGCCTCATGGCGGCGGCGCTGCCGATCGCCGCCGCAGCCCAGTCGCCCGCCGCCGCAACGCCAGCGAAGGCCGCCAAGTCGACCACGGGCAGCGGCTACGTTACCGTCCAGGACGGCGCGCAGATCTTCTACAAGGACTGGGGTCCCAAGACCGCCCAGCCGATCGTCTTCCACCACGGCTGGCCGCTGAGCAGCGACGACTGGGACGCCCAGATGCTTTTCTTCCTGGCCCAAGGCTATCGGGTGATCGCCCATGACCGTCGCGGCCATGGCCGCTCGAGCCAGACCGACACCGGCAACGAGATGGACACCTACGCCGCAGACGTCATCGCGCTGACCGACCACCTGGACCTGAAGAACGCCATCCATGTCGGCCACTCGACCGGCGGCGGCGAGGCGATCCACTACGCGGCCCGCGCCAAGCCTGGCCGGGTGGCCAAGGTCGTGCTGGTCGGCGCGGTGCCGCCGATCATGCTGAAGACCCCCGCCAACCCAGGCGGCCTGCCCCGCGAGGTCTTCGACGGCTTCCGCACCGCGCTGGCCGCTAACCGCGCCCAGTTCTTCCAGGACGTTCCGGCCGGGCCCTTCTACGGCTTCAACCGTCCGGGCGCGAAGGTCAGCCAGGGCCTGATCGACAACTGGTGGCGCCAGGGCATGATGGGCGGGGCCAAGGCGCACTATGACTGCATCGTCGCCTTTTCCGAGACCGACTTCACGCCGGACCTGCAGAAGGTCGACGTCCCGGTGCTGATCATGCACGGCGAGGACGACCAGATCGTCCCGATCGCCGACAGCGCCCACCTGGCCATCAAGCTGGTCCGGAAGGGTACGCTGAAGACCTATCCGGGCCTGCCGCACGGCATGGCGTCGACCCATCCCGACGTCATCAACAAGGACCTGCTGGCCTTCTTCCGCGCCTGACCTCGCCCAACATCTGGCCTCGGCGGGTGTCGAGGCCAGACCCCTCACGACATTTCGGCGGCGCAGCCGCCCACCTCAAGGATAACTTCGATGCTCAAGTCTGCTCTGCTGTCTGGCGCCCTGGCGCTCTCGCTCGCCGCTTCGGCTTCGGCCCAGCCGGCCGCCCCTGCCGTCAAGAACGTCGTCCTGGTTCACGGCGCCTTCGCCGACGGGTCGGGCTGGCGCGGCGTCTACGACCAGCTGACCGCCCGCGGCTACAAGGTCAGCATCGTGCAAAACCCGCTGACCTCGCTCGAGGCCGACGTCGACGCCACCAATCGCGTCATCGCCCGCCAGGATGGGCCGGTGATCCTGGTCGGACACTCCTATGGCGGCGCGGTGATCAGCCAGGCCGGTGACAATCCCAAGGTCGCAGGCCTCGTCTATGTCGCCGCCTTCGCCCCCGACGTAGGCCAGTCGGTGCTCGACCAGTACGCCGACATCCCTCCGCCGCCCAACTTTCAGCCCCAGGAAACCGCCGATGGCTTTGCGTTCCTGAAGGCCGAGACGTTCCGCGCCGGCTTCGCGGCCGATCTGTCGGAAAAGGACGCGGCCTTCCTGCAGGCCTCGCAGAACCCGGTCGCGATGGCCGCGCTAAAGGCCAAGCTCACCGTCGCGGCCTGGAAGACCAAGCCCAGTTGGGCCGTCGTCGCCACCGAGGACGGCGCCATCGCCCCGGCGCTGCTGCGCAAGACCGCCCAGCGCATCGGCGCCAAGGCGACCGAGGTGAAGGGAAGCCACGTCGTCTTCGCCTCCCAGCCCAAGGCCGTGGCCGGCGTCATCGAAGCCGCCGCCCAAGGCGTCAGCCAGGGCGCCACGCGCCCTTAAGTGCATCAACGAAAACCCGGCCCCGACGGGGCCGGGATCTGGAAGGAGACCACCATGTCCAACTTCTTCGGCGCCATCGTCGCCGCGACGCTGCTCGCCTCGCCGGCCCTGGCCGCCCAGCCTGTCACCCGCACCGACCTGCAGCGCCACGACCTGTCGATCCCGGGCCGCGAGACGATCCAGGCCCGCATCGACATCGCGCCGGGCGCCGAGGCCCCCTGGCATCGCCACCCCGGCGAGGAAGTCATTTACGTCCTCGAAGGCGTGCTGGAGTACCAGCTGGAGGGCAAGAGCCCTGTCACCTTGAAGGCCGGCGACGTGCTGTTCGTCCCGGCCGGCGTCGCGCACAAGGCGCGCAATCCTGGGGCCGCCAACGGCGCCGAGCTCGCCACCTACATCGTCGAGAAGGGCAAGACGCTCGTCGAGCACGCCCACGTCGTCGACCACGCCAAGTAAAGGCCCGAGCCTCGTCGGGCTGGGCGGCCCGCCACCAACCTCAAGGCGCTTGATCGCCCTGGGTCGTTGGCGGGCGAGGCGGCTCTCGCGATTGAGCCCGCCAACGAACTGCGATCCGGTCCCTAGCATCCCGCTGGCGAGGACCTTCTGACCCGGCAATGACCATGTGGCTTTCAGTTCTAATCGCCTTCCTCGGAATGACCGGTCCCGCCAGCCTGGATCGAGAGACCGCGATCATCGAGGCTTGCCGGACGTGGAGCCGTTCTTCCGATAACCAATCACAGCCCGTGCGCCAGATCGCGTCCGACGGCCTGTGCTTCTCGGGCCCAATCAACGATGAGACATCGGCGGCGTTCGTCAGCGCGCTGTCGAAGTTCGAGCCTTCGGCCCCTGTCGTGGTCGTGGTCAATTCGGGCGGCGGCGAGATCAACGCCGGCATGGCCATGGGCGAGGTGCTGATACCCCGCCAGACCACGGTGGTGGCCCAAAAGGTCTGTGCGTCCTCGTGCGCCAACTACCTGTTCACGGCCGGCGACCGTCGCGTGATCGACGATGACGCCCTGCTGCTGTTCCACGGCGGGGCGCATCGGCTCGACGAGGCCCAGCTGCGCAAGGCAATCGCGGCGCAGGTCGCGACCGAGCAGGTCGAGGCGCAGGTCGCCGGCGTTCGCGCCGGCGTCCAAAAACAGATCGATCGGCAGGACGCGTTCCTGAGACGGGCCGGTGTCGACGTGAACTTCTTTCGTTGGATGGCGGGCTTCAATGATCTCTCGGAGGACGGACGCCTGGCGCTGTGCCCGACGCCCGATCCGGTCATGATCCTCTATTCGGACCGCCTCCTGGCCACGCACGGCGTCACTGTCGACGCCAGTCGGGGACCAAGGTCGCAGGCCGCACTGGACGCAGCCGTAAGGGCCCTTGGCCGCAGCGATGCGGCCTGCTTCATGCGGTAGCGTAAGGCAGATTTCATCGGCGAGGCCAAGAGGCCGGCGCCGGACGGAGCCCTCTCGCCGGGTCACCGTGCTGTTGCACTGCGGGGCGCCCGACGGTAAGGGAGTCCTGTCGAAAAAGGTGGACCGGACGTGGTGAGCCCCGGTCAGCTATCCAAGCGGTAGCGATATTCCAGCCCTGAGGGCCGCGGACCACGACAGAAGCGGACTTGCGCCGTTTTCTCGTCGAAGGCCCTGGAATGATCGACACTATGCCCGGCCGATCGGTCCTGTGCGTCGCGAAAAAGCGGCCAGTCCTTTTCGTCGCCTTCGGCGACGTCGAGCGAAAGGATCGCACGCCGTGCAGAACAATACCCCGAACAATACCCAAGTCCTGATCGTCGGAGGGAGCCTCGTTGGCCTCTCCGCGGCGCTATTCCTCTCTTCCCGGGGCGTCAGGACAATCCTGGTCGCTCCCCCCCTCAAACCGACAGGCAGTATCGATCGCAATTTAGGATTTCCGATCCACGCCCGTCTGGCTGGAGCTCTCGCGCATTCCGGCAAACGCCAGGCCGTTTAACTGGGTGGACAGGAAGACCGGAACGCCCTGACGTTCGCCTACCGGGGCTAGGCCGCTGCTACCCTCACCAGATGCATACCGAGCCGAGGGGCGACAAAGGCAAGGATGCAAGGCGTCTTGACCCTCGAAGCTCGCCAGGGTGGTCTCCTCTGATCGACGGGGTAACCATCATGACGATCTCGACCGCGAGACAGGCCTTGGAATCATTTCTCCTGGGTCCGATGGGGCAAAGCGTGGCAGTCACCGGGCGCTGGGGCGTTGGGAAGACTTATACTTGGCGACGTGCGCTTTATGCCGCAAGCCACAAGGTGAAGCTACCGCCCTACAGCTACGTCTCCCTCTTCGGCTTGTCGGACATCCAGGCGGTGCGGCGCACCATCTTTCTTAACGCGGTGGCACCGGAGCCTGCCTCCTCAACGGACATCCTGAGCAAGTTGCGGCATGTGGCCGACAAGAGGCTGAAGAAGGTCTACGGCGTCGCTGAGCGGGCTATCCCGCATCTGAAGGACGCTGACACCGCCACGTTTCTTGGGTGGTTCGTGAAAGACAACCTTATCTGCTTTGACGACCTGGAACGCCGTAATCCAACGCTCAAGCTCGCTGATCTTATGGGCCTTGTGTCGTTCCTCAAAGAGGAGTGCGGCTGCAAGGTCGCTGTGATTGTCAACGATGAAGCCTTCAAAGAAGAAAGCCCCGAATTCCGCCGCTACTTCGAGAAGGTGTTCGACGCATCGGTCCTTTTCGAGCCGTCGATCGACGAGGCTCTGGACATCGGTGTCACCCGTGACACGCGCGCATCCCGGGCGCTGAAGGTGCATGCCCGGACTCTTGAGATCAGCAACATTCGCCTGCTTCAGAAGCTCGATCGGTTCGCCCAGCAAATCGATGACGCTTTGGCGCGTAGCGAAGAGCCGGTCATCGATGAGGTTATGCGATCGCTTGTTGTCCTGGGTTGGTCCATGTTCGACCCTGACCACGCGCCGCCGCTGGAGTTCATCGACGAAAGCCGCCCTGAGCGAGCCCTGCGCCTACTGGGCGGGCCGACCAAGCCTGAGACTCCAGAAGAGACGCGTTGGAGGGAGCAACTCCGCGCTCTGCGCTTCTCGGGTCTCAGCGATTTGGACCGTTTAATCCAGGGCCTCTTGGGCGGTCGAGCCCTCGACGGCGCAGCGCTTCAGGAGCTGTGCAGCGAAGGCAACGAGCGCGTTCGGCGCATGGTCAAGCGCAGCGACTTTCAGGATGTGATGACCGAACTTGAAATCGGCTGGGGTGGCTCAGTGGACGAGTTTGTTCCGCGGCTACTTCAGGCCATGCGATCCGCAGCGGCTGACCTGTACCTCGGCGACGTGGATCTTGCTTTCCGCACTCTGACCGAGCTTGGCTATCCAAATATCGCCGAAAGCAGCGCCCGGGAGTACCTAAGTCAGGTGGCTCCCTCTCACCCAATCCTGTTTTACGACCTCTCCAAGTTCGCAGAGGGCATGCAGGCTCTCATACACGCACACCGGCAGCCGGTGACCGAGGAACGATCGCTCGCCGCAATCCTTCGGTTCATAGTCAGCGACGCGCACCACGCTCGAGAGTTGGAACAACTCGGCCACGCGGATCCCGCCGATGTCGCTTTAGCACTGAAACAATTTGGTGGCTCTGTGGAGCGCCTCTATCGCGAGGTGAAAGCTCAAGCCCATGCACCACAAGCCCTGCCGCGCTTGAGCGATGCCTTGCAGATCCTCGCTGCTGAATCTGACCTCAACAGGTTTCGGCTGCGAAACCTGCTTGCTGCTTCTGAGACGGACCTTCGCGTCGTCTCTTCGGTTGGGACGGATGAGCGATGACGTCCCCGGCATTGCATTATCGCCTGCAAGGCTTGTCAGCACGACCAGATCGCACCACCGGAGAAGGTCATGGATTGTTTGCACCAGAGGTCGCCCTTAAGGCGCGAGATCGCGCGAGCTGTGTAACGATGCCAGGTCCCGTTGCATGGAAGATTCCAGAGCAACGAGGTCATCGAGACTTTGAAACCGATCACCTCTGACACAACTGGCCGTCCTTTCTCCATCCGTGCTGAACGGATTATCGGCCAGGCGGCGATGTGCGCCAAAAACACTTAGTTGTTCACAGATTCCAAATTGCAGCTAGATCCAATGACTTCTACCGATATCGCGCTCCACAGGCGAACTCCCGAATTACACAAAGTCGCACTAGACCGACTTGTCGTTCCCCAAGGATTTCGGCACGACGATCAGTATCTCAAGTTATTCAAAAAGGTTGAGGCTGGCTCGATCCCCGTAGCAATGACGAGGCTGCCGCTTACTGACATCACTACCGGCTTCTTCAGGCATGAGAATGGCAGTGTCCAGCATATCTCAAATCTAAAATCGGACTGGATTCCGCCAGTCCGCAGAGCCATACAGAGCGGGCAAAGACCTCCGCTTACAATATATTGGAGTTCTCTATCTTCAGCCGAAAGTAAATTTGTTTGCGCTGATGATGAGGCAATCCTCGCGGCCTATATGGAATTAGGCATCACCCATGCCCCCTGCTTGATCTATGGTCCTGCAGATGTCAGGCGCGCCGAAGGTGCGATTTGGGGCAAAAAGTTAAATGGCAGAATAGAGTATTTTCGCGCTATAGCCTCATCCAACAATCATTACACTTCATTCGTGAATGATCGCCACCTTCCGATTTCGGACGTCATTGATACTTTAAAGTCCGCTTGCGGTGAGTGCAGGCAGCGCATCCTAGCGTTTCACGTCGATGATCGAAGCGCCCCTCATTATCACCAGATGCTCCACGCCCTACTTCTAAGACATGAAAGGCTCCTTGATTCAGTCGAGAATCTAGTTGCCGGCGGCAGGGCGGAACATGCCGCCGCGCTTGTGCGCATGGCGTATGAAGCAGTTTTGAGCTTTTATGTTGATTGGCTGTCACCGTCATTCTTTGGGCCGCGTTTCCAGCTTGTATCTGCGATCTCTGGACTTGGTCGCTCGCGCGAAGAGGAGGCATTGAAGGCGACCGATTCTGCCGAACGTGCGCTAGGTGGTTATGACCGTCTTTTAGGTTCAGTGATCGAGAAGGCTCGCATTTCTCCACTGGGCGAAGGCTTCTACAATGCTGCCTATTCGCCTCTTTCTTGGATTGCGCACCAAGCTTACGGCTTACTGGAAGCAGATGCTTTGGGATTTGAAGCCGAAGCTGTTCAGGATGACAATCTCGTCGAAGCCTTGGCGAGTTGGCTTGACGCCATCACTGGCATCCTCGTGGACTGTGTATTCAAGGATATCGGTCGAGCGGGCGGATCTTAGCAGGTGGCCGGGCTCTAGCCCATGCGTTCATGGGCGGAAATCATCGCGTGCATTGCCTGCGCTACGCAATTGTAGATACTCCACTCCTCGGCCTAGCAAGCCACTCGGGGTGGGGGTGAGAATGAAGAAATACGTCGGCACCGTCAGCGCTGTGCCATCCAAGCGTGTTTATCAGTCCATTATCGCAGACTACGATCTTAACAAATCGATCTGCGAAATGATCGACAACGGCCTCGATGTCTGGGTGCGCAGCGGTCGAAAGAGCAACGTTCTAGTCAAAGTTATTCTTGATGAGAACCAGAAGACGATTTGTGTGGAGGATAACGCGGGAGGCGTGGCGGAGAGCGCGCTGAGCGTCATCGTCGGCCCAGGCCAAACGGGCTCTGCCAAGGGCGATGAAATTATTGGATTCTTCGGCGTAGGCACCAAGCGGGCAATGGTCGCGCTGGCTCAGGACATTCGAGTCACCACCCGCTTTGGGAAGGCTGCCACATTTAGGGTTGAATTCGACGACCCATGGATCGACGACGAGACGACTTGGGATGTGCCCTACTATGAGGTCGATCAAATCTCCGAGGGCACCACTAAGGTTGAACTCTTCAAGCTACGCGTCTTGATCAATGAGGCCGTGATTGATGGGCTGAGGCTCCACCTAGGCGCCACTTATGCAAAATTCCTCGCCGGGGGTCAGGTGGCGATCCGAGTCAACAATGACCCTGTGAAGCCGGCGTTTTTCGACAACTGGGCCTATCCCCCAAATTATCTCCCGCATCGGTACAAGGGAGAAATCCCAGCTGACGATGGCACGAAGGTGAAGGTCGAGGTCCTGGCCGGCTTGAGCAATGAATCAAGCCCCGTTTCTGGCGAGTACGGTGTCTATTTCTATGGGAATGATCGCCTCTTTGCCCGAGGAATGAAAACATTTGAGATGGGGTTCACAAGGGGACTTGCCGGCCTTCCTCACCCAAAGGTCTCCCTCACCAAGGTGATCGTCTCCCTTCACGGCGAAGCCAGCTCCATGCCGTGGAACAGCAGCAAGTCAGACCTAAGCACCAATCATCCAATTTTTATCGCGCTACAATCTTGGCTTGTTACAGTCGTAAAGGACTACGCCAGTGTATCGCGAGCTTGGCAAGGTGAGTGGCCGGAGCAGGTTTTTCGCCATACAGCTGGAAAAATTGTCGATGTTGAGATCGACGACTTTCCAACGGCCAAGAAATCATACCTGGCTCCGGCACCGAAATCGCGCCCCCGTTACGGCGACGTGATAACTCAAACCAATTCGAGATTAGCCAAACAAAAGCCTTGGGTTCGAGGTTTGTACGAAGGTGTTATCGCTGCTGACTTGATTGGAAAGCAGAAGCTCGAGCAAAAGAATAGAATTGTGCTGATTCTGCTGGATAGCACGCTAGAAATTGCTTTTAAGGAATATCTAGTTAACGACTCCGGCGCGCATTACTCAGATTCACAGTTAAACAATATTTTTAAACAAAGACATCTTGTGCACAATGAGATCAAGAAGCTGGTAAATATAACGGATTCTACATGGAAGAAAATTGGGCACTACTACAATATTCGGTGCGATCTGGTTCACAAGCGCGCGTCAGCCGGCATCAGCGATCAAGACATCAAGGAGTTTCGCTCCGTTGTAGAGATTGTGCTCAGGAAGCTCTACAAGCTAAAATTCGACAAGGACTAGCACGTGCCGTCACAGGCCAGCCGCGCTAAATTCGTCCCGATTTTCCGCGGACAGGCACAAGGGCACCTGCGTCAGGATCGGCCGCAAGCCGTTCGTACCGGCTGGGTATTTGCTTGGCTTCCAGCGGCGCGGTGCGCACTTTACGGCCGACACGTGGTCGCGAATCAATCTCGTCCGCTTCCGGTACTCTGATCTATGAAAAACGCCTCAGCACTGAAGCTCACGCCGTCAGCGCAGATCATTCCGTTCAAGCCGCAGCTATCCCCGGCCCAGCCTATGCCTCTGGCGGCTGGGAGGTATCCAGAGTTGCGCTATATGGGGTCGAAAAAGCGCCTACTGCCTTGGATCCATAGCGTGCTGGACACGCTCGACTTTGAGAGCGCGCACGACCCATTCTCCGGGACCGGCTGCGTTGGCTACCTCATGAAAACGATGGGGCGAAGAGTCATCGCATCGGACTTTCTCAACTTCACCAGCCTTGTGGCGCGCGCCACCATCGAGAACAACACAGTGCGACTCGACGGGAAGGCCATAAAGCGCCTTCTGGACCCCACGCCAAGCGCACACGGTTTCATCGAGAAGACCTTCGATGGCGTGTTTTTCACGCCTGAGGACCTCCGCTTCCTTGACCGCGTCTCAGGCAATATCCGGCACCTTGAGAGCCCCTACGAGCAAGCTCTCGCCTACGCAGCTCTTTTCCGCTCGTGCCTGAAGCGGCAACCACGCGGCGTATTCACCGTCTCGGGTGACCTCTCTCGCTACGACGACGGCCGGCGCGACCTTCGCCTCTCACTTGAGGAGCACCTGCTTGAGCAGATTGAAGTTTTCAACGCGGCGGTTTTTGACAACGGTCGCCGAAATCATGCCATGCGGTCGGACGTATTCGAACTGCCCAAAAAGGCCGTCGACCTAGTCTATCTAGACCCGCCCTACGTTCCTAGATCTGACGACAATTGCTATATTAAGCGTTACCATTTTCTAGAAGGGCTTTCTTGCTACTGGCAGGGTCTGCCGATCGCTGAAAACACCAAGGTCAAAAAGATCGCAAAGCGTTACACGCCGTTCAGCTATCGCCGTACCGCTGTAGAGGCCTTTGATCGGATGTTCGCTCGGTTCGCCAAGAGTACGATCGTCCTATCCTATAGTTCGAATGGCTTCCCAGATCTTGACCAACTTGTTTCCCTGATGGAGCGGCACAAGTCGGCGGTGACTGTCTTTGAGAAGCCCCACCGTTACCATTTCGGCACCCACGGGGGCGTCGAGCGCGCGGCTGTCACTGAATATCTTGTCGTGGGCCGCTGATGCAGGTTGTTGATCAATCGCTTGAGGAGGTGCTTGGCAGCCTGAGCCCGCTCGACGTTGAGTGGATGGACGAGATGGCCGCCAACGCTATAGCGCGCCTGACGGCGCTCGAGCACAAGCCGAGCTATAGTCGATCCGACATTGAGACGCTGCTCGAAGAAAACTTCAACGAAGGTCTCCTTTGTTCGCGGCTCTTCTTGGCTCTGTCGTCGGACCAAATGCGCTCAGCACTTGCGGGCGAGCTTGGGTCAGCCGGCGGTCTGGGTGTGAAGCGATTCAACGCTGATCGAGCGGCCTACCTAGACGCCCTGGTGCGGCTCGGTCTTCCTGAGAAGATGGCAGCGACCATCAACTACGCTCCAGTTTGGAGTGATATTCTGGTGGAGCGCCTTCGGGCTGGACGCGGTTCGGCCATCTCGGGCCAGAAGCGAGGGCGCGGCCTGGAGGATTTCGTCGAAAGCATCGTGCGGGAAGTGTTTGGGGAGGGCGGATACATTCCTCGTGGAACGTTCGTCGGCGAACACGGCAAGACCGCGAAGTTCGATTTCGCTGTCCCAGATCGGGTCCGGCCTCGCATCCTTATCGAGGTTAAAGGGTATGGCGCGACCGGGTCGAAAATGACGGATGTTATCGGCGATCTCGACGCGATCATCGAAGCCATGCGGCGCGATACGACTCTCCTTTTTGTAACCGATGGTCTCACCTGGAAGGAGCGCACTTCGGATCTTCGCAAGATCCTTGAGCGCCAGAACGAAGGAAAAATTGCTCGCATCTACACGACAGGGATGCGGGAGCGATTTATTGAGGACCTGCGTAAGCTTAAGGTCGAATGCGGGCTCTAGCGACATCGCCTTTGGGGGCGATTGCTTACTAAGGCAAGATAAAGCAACGGCGCCAACCCCTCGGGTCGGCTGCCGTAAGTAATTGTCTGCACATCGTTTTTCGGCGCGACGGTTTGGCGCCACGCCCTCGAACTTGGCGCCGGTTTGGCGCCGTTTCCGAGCTAATCGGCTGATTTTCTTTGTTCTTTCCCGGCTTCGCCGGAGTGGGGCCAGCCGTCGGGCAGCCCCTCAAGGGCGGCTAGCGCCGTCGCCTTCGGCGATGGCCTTCGGCCACCCTTGACCGGCCGCCCGTCGCCCGACCTGGGCTCGGCATGCGGCTTAAGCCGCAATGCAAGCACGCTTGAGGTTTTAAGTCAGGCCCTGCCTGTGGCCGGCGGCCCACGCCCGGATTCAATTTTCTAGACCGGTAGGGTGGAGGTCTCGCTCAGGGGTCTTACGCCAGCGGACAAATGGCTCCGCGCGTCAGTGCGAACCTATGCCACCTAAACTCAAGACAGCGCTCACGGGCGCCGCTGCGGCCCAAGCGACCGAGACCGAGGCCTCTCCGACCAAGACCAGGAGACCCTACAAGCGCCGGCCGGTGGTCATGTACCCCGAGCCGGTGTGGACCGAGTGGGAAGATCCCGACGACTTCGCAGAGGCCTTCCAGCTCCATGTCGAGCGACACGGCGAGAACGTCTACCGGCTGCACAAGGCGATCACCGCCCAGGGCTTCAAGATCGATCCTCAGACCCTCTACACATGGAAGCGCGGCGAGAAGGAGCCGCGCAGCGCCACGGGCCTTCGCGTTCTTAAGGCGATCGAGCGGCGATATCGCCTGCCTGATGGCTACTTCTCATCCAAGCTCGCTCACCCCGGCCGGATGATCACCGGCGGCGGGCTGGAAAAGCTCTCCGTTGTCGAGCGCCGGCGCCTGGCCTGGCACCTGCCCGACGACTTCGACCTCCTTCCCAGGGCCAAGCGAGCGGAGATCCTGGCCTGGGTGCGCACGGTAATTATCTCCGGCGCCACCGAATATCGCCGCTACCACGCCAACGCGGTCCTCCATCGCTTCTCATTCCGTTTCTCGGAAGGCGCCTTGCCGCTGCCGTTCCCCAAGCCCCGGCCGCTTGAGGAGCGCTTGGCCGACAGTGGCGAGCCCGAGGCCGGCAGACCGGTGCAGACCGAGCGGGCGCCGATCATCCTCGATACCGAGGCCCGCGACCTGCGGCTCTTCAAGACCGCGACCCTGACGACCGGCGGCCGGGGTCGTAACGGCGTCTGGAACGACGAGACCGCCAACCAGAAGATGGAGCACCTAGGGCTCCTCTTCGGGGCGCTGGCGGCTTGCCCCGAGGGGGAGGTTCGCGGGTATGGCGCGCCCGTCCGCTGCATGACCTTCGCGGTCCTTCTCTTCCCGGCCGTGTGGGATTGGTATCTGCGCTGGCGGGAGATCAAGCGCGGGTTCTTCACCCGCTGGGAAAGCGAGATGCTCACCGTCGTCGCCGGTCTCACGCGCCAGGGCACCGGCTGGCTTCGCCAGTCGCCGCACCTGGCCGGCTACCTGCGACCCATCGCCGGCCTCATCACCCCAGCCGACATCGTGGCGGCGACCGAGGATTGGGAAGGCGTCTGCGAGACCATCCACCGGCACGCGATCGTCAGGGCCAAGGAGGTCGATCGAGTAGCCCGAGTGCATCGCGATCCGTTCGAGCCGATCCTGACCATCCTGGAGGCCGACAGCCCGCTAGGCGAGTATCGCAAGATCGCCGAGGAGGTGCGCCGGCGCCGGCCCGATCGACGCCGCTTTCCCGTCGCGGCCGCCGAGGCGACGCGGGGATATCTAATGATCCGCATGGGCCTGCATCTAGGGCTTCGGCAAAAGAACCTCCGCCAGCTCCTCGTCGTCCCGCGCGGTCGCAGCCCAACGCCAGAGCGCCAGCTCGAAGCCCTTAAGCGGGGCGAGCTGCGATGGAGCGACCGAGACGGCGGCTGGGAGGTCTTCGTGCCCGCCGTGGCCTTCAAGAACGCCGGATCGACCTTCTTCAGGAAGAGCCCGCTACGCCTGATCCTGCCGGACCTGTCGGGCCTCTACGAAGAGATAGACGTCTGGCTACGCCTGGACCGGAAGGCCCTGCTGAAGACCCAGCCCGACCCGCGAACCTTCTTCGTCAAGACGGTGAAGAACAAGAGCAACAGCGGCGCCTACGAGCAGCACAAGTTCTATGAGGCCTGGCGCTCGATCATCCAGCGCTATGGCATTTACAACCCCTACACCGGCAAAGGCGCCATCGAGGGGCTGCTACCGCACGGCCCACACAACGTGCGCGACGTCCTGGCCACCCACGTCCTCAAGCAGACCGGCTCCTACGAGCAGGCCAGCTACGCCATCCAGGACACGCCCGACACCATAGCCGAGCACTACGGCCGGTTCCTGCCGCAGGATAAGGCCGCCCTGGTGGCGCAGGTGCTCAATCAGGTTTGGGGGAGCTGAGGTGGAAGTTTTGCGCCCCGCTTTAGGCTCTGGCGCGGAGGGCGGCGCTCGTGCCGCCCTTACTTTCTGAGGCGCAAGCCAGGACCTTCTGTCTCGGTGGCGGGGAGAAACTTGATCCCTTCCGCTTCGAGGAAAGTCTGCACTTTGTCGAGCGTGCGCGTCTGCATGCCACCAATGCCAGACTCAAAGCGCTGGATGGTGGAGGGCGACACGTCTGTTGCCGCACCCAGCTCTCGCACGCCAAGCCCCAGAGCGGTTCTCGCTAGTCGAACCTGCATAGGCGTCAACAACTTCACACCTCGTGCGACAAAATTCATACCACGTATTGACTCGATTGAGTCTACGTGCGAAATATTTGGTACACCGTACCAAAACTTCACCGATCATAACACTGATCGGACCGAGCGCCTGCGCCGGGAGCGCCCCCATGCCTAGAAACAAGGTCGATAGATCCCCAGTTTCCCGCCGCGCCGTAATCGGCGCCGCTGCCACGGCGCCAGCGCTGCCCGTCGGCGCTGTCGATTTCCTGTCAGGCGGTGACCCTGCCTTGGTGCGCTTCGGGACCTTCGTCGCGCTCGACCTTCGTATCTGCCGCCTTGTGAACCGCTGGGCCGATCTGGAGAGCGACGTCTTTCAGAACCATAACTGGCTGAAACTCTCCGAAGAGGAGCAGCTTGCGTTGCCTCAGGGCCAGGAAATGGCCCGCATCGATGCCATCCTCCCCGACCTCTTCCGCCAGCGGCACGAGCTGACCGAAGCCTTGCCCAAGGTCGCCGCTGCTACCCCGACCGAGATCGCCGCCAAGGTGGCCGCTGCGGCCCGGCTGGTAGATCCCGAGGACAACGAGCCGGCACACCTATTGCTGACCGGCGTCGTGCGGGATCTGGCCGCCATGCGCTGCCCGGACTGCAACCGCCCCCTCGTGCTGGAAGGCTGGATTGAATGGTCGGTGCGGGCCGGCCGGGACGGAAGTGCATGAGGTGCGGCGTAACCGTAGTTGAGGCCCTGTGGGCATGGATCAAGGCTTGGCGTTCCGCCCCCCAGGAACCCGCCGCCATGAGTGACGAACCACGCACCAGCAAAGACCTCTATCGCGCAGCTAACGAGGGCGAATACGGCCTCCACAGTGGCTGCTTCCGAGATCAGGACACCGACCCGGTGATGACCCTGGCGCGCCTGCTTGGCCGCCAGATCGCTCGCGAGGAATTCCAGCGCGCCCTGGCCGCGTCGAACGACAACGCCCAACGCCAGGACACCAACGAAGGCTAGCTCTAGGAGATCGTCATGACCCGTGTGGCCGTCTACGCCCGCTATTCCGACGAGAAGCAGAGCCCCAACTCGATCGAGGATCAGGTTCGGGTCTGCCGCATGCACGCCGACAAGCAGGGCTGGCATGTGGTCGAGGTCTATTCGGACGCGGCGATCTCCGGTTCGACCGTCATCCTTCGCCCAGGCGTTCGGGCGCTGCTCCGCGACGCCATGGCCGGCCGCTTCGACCTTGTCCTTGCCGAGGCCATGGACCGGCTCAGCCGCGATCAGGCCGACATCGCCTCCGTCTTCAAGCGCATGCAGTTTGCGGGCGTGCCGATCTTCACCCTGTCGGAGGGCGAGGTTTCGGAACTGCATGTCGGCCTCAAGGGCACGATGAACGCCCTGTTCCTCAAGGAGCTAGCGGCCAAGACCCACAGGGGCCTCAGAGGCCGCGTGGAAGCCGGCAAGGCCAGCGGCAACAAGTGCTATGGCTACCGGGTCGTTCGCGAGATCGACGCGGCCGGCAGGGTGACCACCGGAGAGCGTGCGATTATCCCCGAGGAGGCCGAGGTTATCCGGGGCATCTTCGCCGACTACATCGCCGGCAAGAGCCCCCGTCAGATGGCTTTGGATCTCAACGCCGCCGGCGTGCCTGCGCCACGAGGCGGCGCCTGGACCGAGCAGACCATCCGGGGCAAGTCGAACAAGCATACCGGCATACTCAACCAGGCCCTCTATGTCGGCCGGATGATCTGGAACCGGGCCAAGGATCTCCGCGACCCTGACACCGGCTCCGTCCACCGCCGGGCCAATCCCGAGAGCGAGTGGGTGCATGTCGATGTTCCACATCTGCGGATCGTCGAGGACGGCCTGTGGGAGGCCGCCAAGGCCCGTCAGCAGGAGTTCAGCCGGGTCTATGAGGAGGCCGTCGCCAGGGGCGCTCGCGGCTTCACCGCCGCTGGCACCGCTCGCCGGCCTGCGACCCTGCTGTCTGGTCTCGTCACCTGCGGCGCCTGTGGCGGGTCCTACGCCCGGCGCGGCAACGAGAGGTTGGCCTGCACCGGCCACGTCCGGGGCACCGGCTGCATCAACGGCGCGACGATCCTGGCCGAGCGCCTGGAGGCGCGGGTTTTGGTTGGGCTGAAGGAACGGCTTTTGACGCCTGAGGTGGCGGCTGAGGCCATGCGGGCGTTTATTGAGGAGACCAACCGGCTCAATCATATGCGCCGGGCCAACGAGGCATCAGACCGCGCACGGCTGGACAAGGCCCGCCGGGCTATCGCCGGCATCGTCTCCGCCATTGAGGACGGCGGCTATAGCCGCCCCCTCATGGCTCGGCTCAAGGAGCTTGAGGGCGACGTCGAGGCGATCGAAGCGGCCTTGGCCCAGGCGCCGCGCGACATTCCCGATGTTCACCCCAACGTCGCCGACCTCTACCGCCGCAAGGTCGAGCGGCTGACCGAGGCGCTCAACGACCCGGCCGACCGCACGTTTGCGGCCACGGCCCTGCGGGGTCTGATTGAAAAGATCGTGGTGACGCCGACCGGCAAGCGTGGTGGTCTGGACATCCGGCTTTTCGGCGACCTTGAGACGATCCTGGCCTGGGCCGAGGACCGTCAGGCGGTGGAGCAGGCTCCGCTACGCTTGGCCTTGAGGGCCACCGGGACGGACGGTGTGTCGGTCCCCGGCGAGGAGGGGTCGAAAAGCACAGGGGCAGTTCGCCACATCCTCGCGCCATCGGCTTCACTGAACTGACGCTCGAGCATTACCGCGCCGTCGGGATCGCCGATCTCATCCCCCAGGCCCGCCCCGACAATCGCCTGCGGCGCGCCAAGGTCGAAAGCCTGACCGGCCGCTGGGGCGAGGAGACGCCCTGGACGCCCGGACAGGCCGAACCCGACAAGGGACAAGTCTCTCCCTGCACCGGGGCCGCGATCGCCCAAGATAGGCTTGAGCCCATTCTGAGAGAGCAGGCCTTGCATCGCGGGGCCGACCTCAGGCTTGGCGTGGAGATGCTGTCGTTCGCCGAGACCAAGGACGGCGTCACCGCACAGGTGCGCTCCCGCGACACGTTCGAGATTTATGATATCCGCGCAGACTACCTCATCGCGGCGGATGGCGCCGACAGCCCGATCCGCGAGCACCTCGGGATAGGGCGCGACGGCGTCGGATTCTTGCGAACGATCCGTAGCGTCCTCTTCCGCTGCGAGGCCGCCGAGCCCTACCTCGAGCGGGGCATCCAGCAGTTCGAGATTGAACAGCCCGGCTTCCAGGCGTTCCTTACGCATTACCCAGATGGCCGCTGGGTGCTGATGTTCAGCGACGACGAGGAGCGGTCCGAGGACCAGCTGAGGTCCGCGATCCGGCGCGCCCTGGGCCAGGATCTGCCCGTGGAGCTGATCACGACAGGGCGCTGGGAGATGGCTGGCCGGATCGCGCGCAGTTACAGCCGGGGGCGGGTCTTCCTGGCCGGCGACGCCGCCCACCAGCTCCCCCCGACCCGGGGCGGATTCGGCGCAAACACCGGGATCGACGACGCCTACAATCTAGCCTGGAAACTTGACCTTGTGCTTCGTGGCGTGGCTTCGCCCGCCTTGCTGGACACCTACAGCGCCGAGCGCCAGCCCATCGGCTGGCTGCGACATCAGCAAACCTTCGCAAGGCCAGACTATCGTCGCTGGGCCGGCGACCAGCTGGCGGGCGACCCCCTCTTCGGCGCCGAGGCGATGGAGCTTGGTCAAAGGGTCAGCTCAACGGCCGTCATCTCCAATGACGAGGACCTTCCACCCGCCGCGCATCCTGATATCTGGGCTGGGCAGCCTGGCGCCCGGGCGCCTCACGTGTGGATCAGCTTCGACGGCCGGACCCTCTCCACGCTCGATCTCTTTTCCCAAGATTTCGTCCTGATGAGCCCGGACGTCCGATGGATCAATGCTGGCCTCGCCGTGGCGCGCGACCTGGATGTCCCATTGCGTAGCATCGCCGTTGGCCAGCAAGTGTGCTTCCCAGAGGATCGCAGCTTCGAGGCGACCTTTACGGTCTCCTCGCAGGGCGCCTGCCTGATCCGCCCCGATGGCGTCGTTGCGTGGCGCGCATTCGGTTCGGATGCTGATCCGACGCTTAGCCTCTGCCGATCGATGTCGCAGATTCTGGGCCGCAAGTAAGGCGTAACCCGATCTGCCGATGAGGCTTCGCGCCGGCGAGCGCGGATAGTGCGACGTCGTTCAGTGAGCGGCGTTGCACGCCATATGGCGTGGATGCCAAAGCATCGCTTCGGTGACCGCCGAGATCTGGACGGTGGATCAAAGGTACGGATCGGGAGCCGCTACGACGTGCGCGATCTGGCGTCGATCGAACTAGGCCGCGATGAGGTTTTAATCCGCATCATTAGCGCCAAGCCTCAGCCAACGCGCTGGCCGACCTTTCTAGCCATGCGTCCCGACGGAGCGGTCTGGTCAAACGTGACTGGAGCCGGGTTCACACGGCTGGGCTGCCTTGAGGCGGGTTTCGTGAATGGACAGGATTATCGTCGCCTCAAGGCACGCGATGTCGGATTGAGGGGGGCGCGATTGTGAGATGGTTGAGCGGCGGAGGGGGGCGTTCGAGCGTATGGCAAGATTGAAGCGTCCGGCCCCTTTGGGCCTTACGCGTTTGTCTGCACACTGGATTTTCCCGGCCCAGCGTCAGCAGAGCCCGCCCTCTGAAAGCGGGAAGTCTTTCTCTTGCATCGCCTTAGGTCTGCCCCGGTTAATGCTAACCGCCGCTCTTATCCGATGAGGCGAAGCCGACTTTCCACGCCTGCGTCCCTGTCGGCCAGGGGGCTGGTAAGCTGGCACTAGAATGCTGGCCCGCCTAGCCGCGAGAGCATCGCGACGCCGGCGCCTAGACTAGGCCCAAGCCCTTCAGCCACGCAGAAACCTGCCCGTAGGCGTCGGTCTGCCACTGATCTCGAGTGCGCTCGCCGAGGATTTTGGCCTCGACGGCGAAGCGCGCCACCGTCTCGGGTCCGTGAAAATCGCGGTCGGCGAATTTTTCGGCGATGATCTTGAAGGCGCTCACCGCTTCGGGGTCGTCCAGCAGCGGCCTGCAGTCCTCGACCAGCGCCGCGACGCCGCCCTCGTAGTTTCGCACGCAGTAGTAGACGTCGTAGGCGTCCTTGTCCTTGGAGCGCCCAGCCAGGGCAAATCCCTTCATGGCGAGGAGCGCCGGGATCGAGGCGACCTTGAGTTCGATCCCGTTCTTACCGCCCTTGGGCATGACACCCTCCAGCAGGAAGCTCTCACTGAACTTCAGCGCCAGCGCCGCGCCATCGGCTTTCTGGACGGCGAAGTTCTCGATCAGGGGCGGCACGTTCTTTTCGATGACAGCGTCGCGCGGCATCAAGAAGTCGACGATGATCGAGATCGGCGGCCCGCCGTCCGCAGCGTCGATGACGCGGACCATCTGGAACTTCTTCAGGTCCTCGCCCTGCGCATAGCCATGCTTCTTCAGTTCCTCGATAAGGCCCGCATATTCACCGTCGCCAAGGGCGATGGGGTCCAGGCTAAGATCGACATCGAGCGAGCCGATATGGCGCATCTGCGGATTGTCCAGCAGCAGCCATGGCACCGCGCCGCCGATGACGACGAACTTGTTGCGATAGCTGCCAAGGATCTGCCCGATCTCTAGAAGAACGGCTTTGACGGCCTGGATCGATCGGTCGTCATAGGCGTGCGCGGGCGGATGGATTTCGGTCATGCCCTTGGCCATGAGAGTCCCTTTCGACGCAGGAACTCGGCCGCTTCACGACCACGCTCACCGGAATTGTAGAGATCCAGATAGGTCTGGACGGGCGAGGTGACCAAGAGGTCGGACGTCGGTTCGACGGCGTCCAGCAGCACGCTTTCGTCCTCAAGCACCTTGACCAGGAGATTGGCGCCCTTGGCGGCCGGCTCAAGCGCCAACGCCGCCTCCAACTCCGGCAGAACCTCCGGCCAGGCGTAGAGGAAGGTCGTCTCGTTTCGGCCGTAGGGGGCAAGCCAGTTGGCGGCCGAATAGGACCCCAGCATCAGCACCGGTTCGACGCGATCGTTCGCCATCAGCCCCTTCAGTCGCGCCGTCAGCGCCTCGCCATGGTGGATGGTGTAGTACTTGCGCGTCTGCCCAGGTGGGGCTTCGTAGTCGTCGCGCCAGGCGTCCAACAGGCTGTCGGGATCGGTCAGGATCAGTCCCTCGGACGTGGATTGGGCCCACTCGCGGGCCAGCAGGCCTTCCTTGACGTTGTGCACCTGGCCGAGGCTGACGGTGGCGCCGTCGGCGATTTCCTGCAGTCGGACCGGGGTGACCGGGTCGCGCAGCAGCCAGCGCAGAACGCGGGCCGACTTGGGCTTGAACAGCGACTTCAGATCGCGGCGCTCGCTGGCGGGCTTGTCGGCGACCGTGCGTTCGAGAAACAGGTTGTCCAGATGCAGGCGGGTGTTTCCAAACAGGTCGAAATAGTTGACGCCAGCCTCCACGCAGAGCGCACGCGATTGTTCGGAGATGTAGGGGGCCAGAAAAATCGGCGCGGCAGGCATGGAATGATACTTCCAGTGCTTGAGCTGCTGGATAGCATCTCGGGTCGCTCGCGGGTGCCCGTTGCTCTTGACCTCGCAGACCAGGAGATAGGGGCGATCGCCCACGGTCAGGTTCAAGACTGCGTCGGCGCCGACGTCGGGATCGTCTTGCTCGAAATGGACGCCCTCCAGGCGGGCGATCGGAATGAGTTCGATGAGGGCTTCTAGCGCTTCAACCGCCTCCCGCTCAAATTTCAATGGATCGTGCACTTTCAGCATCCGTTGAAAATGCGCCATACAATGAAAAATGTCAACCGCAGTTTCACTGGATTGCGCATTTTCAACGTACGTTGAAATAGTCGGATTGAGTGAAATGGGTGGCCACTGGGCGCGGAACTCATGATGGAAAGTCGACCGGCTATCGCGAGCCGCTTCGATCAACGCCACCGTCTCATCGCGATCGTCCGGATGCAACCGGTCGAGCCAGGCCTGGTAGCTGTCGTCGCGCGATGGATCGCGGCGCGTAGTCAGCCCACACCGATGGTCGTAAAGCTGATTGCCGTGGCTGTCGCGACTTATCCTTCCATCAGTCGTAGACGATCAGCGGGAGAAAACGCCCATGCTTTCGCGCAGCGCGCTCGCCTTTGCGCGGAGGGCGCGACGATCGCCTTCCCCCATCCTCTCAAGAGCGCGCAGCGGCATCATCATGCGCCCTTGTCCTCGCAATCGACCGAGATTGCGGTCGAGAAAATCCCAATAGAGCGCGTTGAACGGACAGGCGTTGTCGCCAAGCCGATCTTTGACATCGTAGCGACAGCCGCGGCAGTAATTACTCATCCGGTCGATGTAGGCCCCGCTGGCCGCGTAGGGCTTGGAGCCAACGATGCCACCATCGGCGAAGGTCGCCATGCCGCGCGTGTTGGGCATCTCCACCCACTCGTAGGCGTCGGCGAACACGACCATGTACCAGTCGTCGACAGCATCCGGATCCACCCCAAGGAGCATGGCGAGGTTTCCGGTGATCATCAGCCGCTGGATGTGATGGGCGTAGGCGTGGTCACGCGCCGCTCGCACGGTGTCGGCCACACAGGCCATGTCGGTCTCGCCCGACCAGTAGAACCACGGCAGCGCGCCGTGCGCGTCCAGAGCGTTGCGCCGCCCATATTCCGGCATCTTCAGCCAGTAGACGCCGCGCACGAACTCGCGCCAGCCTATGATCTGGCGAATGAAGCCTTCGACGGCGTTGAGCGGCGCGCGTCCCTGGCGATAGGCCGCTTCGGCGCGCCGACAGATGTCCAGGGGGTCCAGGAGGCCGATATTGAGAGCAGGTGAGATCAGGCTATGCCACAGAAAAGGGCGCTCCCAAGCCATGGCGTCCTGCCAGTCGCCGAAGGATGGCAGGAGATCGTCCAGGAAGTGCTGGAAGACGGCTTCCGCCTCCTGTGAATTGGTCGGCCAGCCGAACGGCTCGATCGCCCCGAAATGATCGTCGAAGCCGTGGGCGACCCGGTCGATCATGCGCCTGGTCGTGGGGTTGGGCGTTACGCGCAGGCGCTCAGGCGGCGCGAGCCCCGCGGGTAACTTGCGGCGGTTATCGGCGTCGAGGTTCCAGCGGCCGCCGGCCGGTTCGCCGCCGTCCATCAGGAGGCCCGTCTTCCGCCGCATCTCGCGATAAAAATACTCCATCCGCAGCTCACGGCGGCCTTCGGCCCAGCCCGCGAATTCGGATCTCGAGCAAAGGAAGCGGCTGTCCTCCCGGGTCTCGACGGGCACGGGCAGATCGAGGTTTAGCAGCGCTTGCTCCAGACCCCACTTGCCGCAGGCCGTACGGATCACACGCCTGAAGCCGCCTTCGTCAAGGACGCGACACAGTTCGCCCGCGATCGAACCGCGGTTGCCGGGATCGTCGAGGCCCACGTAGCGGACGTCCAAACCCTCCCGCCGCAAGCGCTCGGCGAACTGCCGCATGGCCGACCAGACCAGGACGAGCTTTTGCTTGTGGTGTTTCCAGGCGGTGGCCTCGGCCCGACTCTCGATCATCAGGACCACGTCCCGGCCCGGTTCGGCGTCCTCGAGCGCCGAGAGCCCGCTGGAAAGTTGATCGCCAAGAACCAGGCGCAAGGTTTTCACGGCTCGCCCTCCTCCAGGCCGCGTTCATCGCTTCTGTGCAACGGGCTCGCCCGACGGTGCGACCGCGTTCGCGGGAAATTCTAGCGCGCCCGCGTAGCCGAGACGACGGACCCTCGCCTCGAGCGCGCCGAGCGTTTCATTGGACGGCGACGCGCGGGTGTAGAGGAAGACCTTGCTGAGCTTGGGATTTGCCGCGATGAACCATTCCCCCTCGGGATCTCGGTCCATGACGACGTAGCGCCAGGTGACGAACGGCGCGTAGGCGACCTTCAGCCGCCGGTTGACGCCTGGGTCCTCTATTCGTCCACGGCCAGAAATGGCGCGCCGCTTGCCGTCGACACCGCCCTGTCGGCAGTCGTCGACCACCTCGACATGGGTCGGATCCTTGAGGACATAGCGCGTGGTCCCCGCCACGCAGCCGTCGGTAAGGCGCATCGGCGTGCGGCCGACCTCCAGCCAGACACCGGAATAGTGCTCGGCTGGATCGATCGGCCGGTCGTCTTGGGCCCGGGCGCCAGAGGCGATGGCCAGCGCTGAAAGGCCGATGAGCATGTGCTTGCGCATGATGTCTGTCCTCCGCCCTAAGATACGAGGCATTGAGGCGGCGGGATGTGGGATCGGATGCGAGAGGATGCGGGCGCAAGCGCCCGGCCACGCGTCCGGCCCGGCGATTGGCGCGTAGCTAGGTCGACTTCGCATAAAGGAGGTTTCGATGCTCTCGGTCGCCCTCGCCCTACTCCTGGCCGCCACGCCCTCGCCCCCGTCGGCGCTCCAACCCACGTCCCTTGCGGGAGATTGGGTCGTCGACCTCTCGGCGAGCGACAGCGCGCCCTACTTCAAGGGCATGAGCCTAGTCTTGGAGGATGACGGACGGGTGACGGGCAGCTTCTACGACAGCGCGATCGAGGCGGGCCGGTGGCGGACGGCGCGGAGCCGCATTTGCGTAAGCTTTCGAACCAGCGACGGCAAAGGGCCCTATCATACGACCGCCTGCCTGAGGGGCGGCGCAGTGGAAGGGCAGACCTGGGCCGAGCACCGCAATTTCGTATTCCTATGGAGCGCCAAACCCGCGACGCCAGCTGATCGGGCCGCCCCGTGGTGGTGAGCCTGCCTGGCAGGACCCGGTGAAGACGTCTCGCCGACCCAAATCGACCACGCCAGACAAGGTGTGCCTGGTGTGTGGCCGGCCATTCTCATGGCGAAGGAAGTGGGCCCGCGACTAGGCGTTGGTGAAGACCTGTTCAGATCGCTGCAAGCTCGATCTGCGGCGCGGGGAACGCGCCGACGCCTGAACGGCCGGCGCGCGGGCCAAGCTTCGCGTCAGCGGAAGAAGAACCGCGCCGTATCACCGACGCCGCGCCGCTGCGCGCCAGTAGCCGCCGTTGGGCCGGCTCCAGGAACACGACCTTCGCGGGGCAGATTCATCGAGTGATCACCGGCCACGAAACGCTCGGCTATCGCGCTTGAGGCGTTTCAGCCGCAACTGGCAGGCGCTTCTTGGAACGGCTCAAGAGGGCGGCTCCAAGCCACGCTGAAACAAGCGAGCCGACAAGAACCCCCACCTTCACCTCGTCTTGAAGCGCGGCATCCTTGAATGCCAGGAGTCCGATGAAGAGGCTCATTGTGAAACCAATCCCGCACAGCAGGCTGACACCGTAGAGTTGGAGCCAGGAGGCCGCGACTGGCAAGCACGCGATCCGCAAGCGGATCGCTAGCCATGCCGCCAAGAAGACGCCGGCCTGCTTGCCCAGGAACAGACCCAAGGCCACGCCCAGCGTGACAGGCTGGAAAAGCACCGCAGCCGTCATGCCGGCGAAGGAGACGCCGGCATTGGCGAAGCCGAAGATCGGGACGACCAGGAACGCCACCCAGGGCGCCAGCCCGTGTTCCAGGCGATGGAGCGGCGAGGTCGCATCGTCCGGCGCGGCCTTTGAGGCGTGCAAGGGAATGGTCATGGCCAGGATCACGCCGGCGATCGTGGCGTGGACGCCCGACAGCAGGACGAGCCACCAAAGGGCCAGGCCGAGCACCAGATAGGGCGCGAGCCTCGTTACCTTTAGCCGATTAAGGCCTACCAGCAACAGGCTTGCGATCACTGCCCCCGCAAGCGCCGCGACATTGAGCTCGGCGGTGTGGAACACGGCGATGATCAGCACCGCCGCGAGGTCGTCAACAATGGCGAGCGTCGCCAGAAAGACCTTGAGGCTCGTCGGAACTCGCGGACCCAGGAGCGAGAGAACGCCGAGCGCGAAGGCGATGTCCGTGGCGGTCGGGATGGCCCAGCCGCGAAGTGTGTCGCCGCTTGCTGCGTTCAAACCGGCATAGATGAGTGCGGGAACGACGACGCCGCCGGCCGCGGCGATGCACGGCAGCGCCCGGTTTGACCAGGTGGCCAACTGCCCGTCCAGGAACTCGCGCTTGATCTCAAGCCCAACGAACAGGAAGAAGATCGCCATCAGGCCATCGTTGATCCAATGGAGAAGGTCGAGACCGGCGAACGACGTGTGAAGCGCGCTGAAGTAGTTGTCCGCCAACGGTGAATTGGCGACGAAAAGCGCGAGCACGGCGGCGGCCATGAGGAGGAGCCCGCCGGCGGCTCCGCTGTCCAGAAGTTCTCGTAAGACGGACAGCTTGCGGGGGCGCTCAAGCATGGCGCGGGTCTCCGCGCTGGCGGCCCGACCAACGTAAGCCCTGATCAACCAACACGGCTGACCACCCAGCCCTGCCTATCACATCCGACGCTGGGACGAACAAGTCTCAACCGTGCGTGGCTAATGCCGCTCTCTTGGCGCCGGGTTAGGCGCGACCTTGCAGCCTAGAATGACCAGCCGGGCCGCCCAGGAGGTCGGCCCATCCCCGGATGGTCCGCGCCATGCATCTTGTCGAGCAAGCGGTGGCCGCGGAGGTCTTGGATGCAACCCGGTGTTCCGCTGCGGGCCAGGTAGTCCGGCGCGGCGACCACCAATCGCATCTGGTCCGCCAGCTTGTTGGCGATCAGGGCGATATCGGTCAGTTGGCCGATGCGGATGACCGCGTCCAGCCGGTCCTGCACCGGATCGGCCAGCCGCTCAGTCAGATCCAGCTCGATTTTCAGGCTCGCATGCTCGCCCATCAGCGCCGCGGACGCCTAGGGTCGGTACTCAATAAGCGCTGGCGGTAATCGGGGGTTGCCGATTCAAGGCTTCTGAAAGGGAGCCTTGAGATGGCCAAGCAGGTTCAGTGGCCTAGCGACGAGGAGTGGGCTCGGATCGAGCCGCTGCTGCCGCGCGGACGCAAGGGCGCGCATCGCGTGGACGATCGTCGCGTGGTCTCGGGCATCGTCCACATGCTCACCAGTCGGAGGCCTCACTCGCCGCCCACAGTGATTATGCCGGGCAGGCCGACCACGACCCCGGCGGCGGTTCCGGTTAAGATTTACTCACGCAACTGGCGCGCAACGCTTGTCAAAAGCATGTCCCGGCTTGCCGGCTTCATCAGCGTTTCATCGGCCCCCAGACCCGAGGCCAGATCCAAAAGGGTTCCTGGGTGAAGTCGGCCCGCGCCTGCGCTCACGGCGATGACCTTCACGCTCGGCCAGCGCCGCTTCACCTCCATTATGGTCTCGATGCCCTCGCGGACAGGCATCAGCAGGTCGATTAGGACCAAATCGAAGGCGATACGCTCCAGCTTCTCTATGGCGCGACCGCCGTGCTCGGCTTCTTCGGTGTAGTGTCCCGCCCCATCGAGTGCGCTGGCATAGACCTGACGCAGCAGTTCGTCGTCATCGACTATCAGAATGCGAGCCATAGTCCCTCCTGTGACATCGCACCGTAAACGCCGACTGTAAACACAGGCGCCCTAGACCTGCAGGCGGTCGGCGAGCTCCCCCGGACGGACCTCGCGCTGCTGAGATTCTAGCCCCCGTTACTACGCGTCTGCGCAACGTCCCCGCCGTACGCTCTTCAGGCGTATCGACCGACCACGCCCAAAGCCGCCTCCGTCAAGGGCGCGACGCAGTTCGCCCGCGATCGAGCCGGTGTTGCAGGGATCATCAAGCCCCACATAGCGGACGTCCACAAGGCTCTCCAGGCGCGCTCCTCGCGTTCCGCCCGCCTGGACATGGTTCTTCGCCGAGAACCAGCAAAAAGGGCAGAACGGCGGACCCCGCACCGCCGACAGCCGCCGTGGACGCCAGGTCATGCGCGCGGCGGTGCGTGGTAGAGCCGTGGTCGCCGACACGACCTCGCCGCACGGCTTTATCGCGATGGGCCAAACGCACGTCATGCCAGCCCTTAAGGCTGGGCTTGGATGCGCCACTGGGCGTTGGCGTTCTTCGGGTTGCCCGTGCGCGTCAGGTAGGGCTCGTCGCCCGACAGCCAGATGTACTGGTTCCAGTAGGTGTTGCGGATCGACGTGCCCTGGCCGGCGCTCTGCAGGTCGTAGGTGGCCGGCTGGGTCCCGTTGCCGGGCGCGAACAGCTTCACCGCGCCGGTCACAGCCCGGTAGTCGAGGAACAGCATCGGGTCCTGGGCGGATCGGAACATCGTGCTGGTGTTGGGCCCGATCCGGGCGAAGTCCAGCGGCGTTCCGTCGCGATTGTAGATCAGCGAGTCGGGGACCACCCCGTCCGGGGCGATCATGTACTTGCCGTTGGCCACGCTCTGGATCCGCACCACCGTGCTGGTGCTGGCCGGTTGGGTCGGGATCTGCCAGCCGGCGGGCGTGGGGCTCATGGGCGCGATCGGCCCGTTGCGCCAGCGCCAGTTGTACCAGATCCGGGTCTGCGGATCGAACTGGTCCTCATAGCCGGGGTTGGGCAGGGCGTTGTAGAGGCACTGGCGCTGGGTGTCCTGCAGCTGGCGGACCGCCGCGGCCTGGTCGGTGGTTCCGAAGTCCAGCTTGCTCATGCACTGGGCCTGGGTCATGCCCTTGCCGCTCTGTCCGGCGGCCAGCACATAGGTGTCGCCACGGTTGGCGGCGTTGGCGTACCAGCCGCGCATTTCGGTCTCGTCGTAGCTCAGCCAGTTCTTGACCAGGGTGTTGGCCTCGGCCCGGGCGGCGGCGGCGCGCTGGGCCGGCGGCAGGCCCATGGTGCGGATGAAGGCGGCCCAAAGGTCCTTGCTGGCTTCGGTCGCGACCAGGGCCGTCGGCTTCATGTTGCTGGCCTTGTAGGCGTCCCAGCTGGGGTTTAGCCGGCCGTCGACCGTGGCCTTCCAGATCACGTCGCCGCTGGAATAGTCGACGGCCACGGCCCAGTTCGAGTGGCTGTGCTGCTCGGAGCCCAGCGCGCACAGGTAGCTCTTCACCTCGCGCACCTTGATGTAGTTGTCGCTGGCGGTCCGCACCGTGTGCTCGGAGCTGAACGAATCCTGGAACAGGTGCACCGCCCGGCCGAACAGGAAGTAGTTGCGGTCGACCGTCACCAGCGACGAGGTCACCCCGCCGTCATAGACCGCGATGTTCGACTTGGGCGCAGTGGCGGCGGCGACGAAGTAATCGACGAAGCGCTGTTGCGAGGTTTTGGCCGCGCGCACGCCGCCGTCCGGGCCGTTGTCGTCGTAGCGGCGCATGAAGTGATCGTACTGCACCTCGGCCGGCTCCTGGGCCACGGCGTCCCAGCACTTCTTCGATTCGGCGACGCTGTAGCCGGCCAGATCGACCCAGCGTTCGCCGATGATGGCGTCGTAGACGGCCTTGTAGCGCGAGGCGTAGCGGGTGTCGTTCCATCGCTGGCTGCGGATGCGCTGGGCCTCGGCCTGGCCAGGACCGTTCAGGACGGTGTTCCAGGCCCTGCCGCCGCCCACGGTCCAGCCGCGCCGCGGGTCGTTGGGGTCGGGCAGGTCGGGGGCGCTGGCCGGCGAATAACCCAGCAGCTCGATGGCCGACATGCGGGTCAGCCATTCGTGCCCCATCGGCACGGCGTTGACGGGCCCCAGGCTGACACTCTGGGTGAAGGCCCCGCCCGGCACGGCCGAACCCACGCCGAGGGTGAAGGCTACGGCGGCGCCCAACTTGCCGAGGATCGATGCGCGCATGATGTGTCCCCATTCGCGATCGCCCACACGACCGCTTGCCTGAGCCGGAAAACACAACACCACGCACCCTTGAGATGTATTTATTTTCACACCCCCATTGCGAGCATTTCTAGGGCGGCACGAAGCCGATCTTTGAGCTGAGGAGCGCTGCGCTCGCGCGACACGGCGCGGACTTGCGGCGGATCACGATCACAGCCGTCCTTGGCCGGAAAGTGAGAGCAGGTGATCGATTGCGTGGAGGTCGACCATGCCTGTCAGTGACCCGTCGCCGTCGCCGTCGCCGGGGTCCGGATTCGAGCTTAGGGGCCTTTGCAAGACCTATCCCACCGGCGCTGGCGACGTACACGCGCTGCGGGACGTGGATCTGAAGATCGGACGGGGCGAGACCCTGGTGTTGCTGGGGCCTTCGGGTCTCGGGAAAACGGACCGCGGCAGGGGTGATCTACCCGCAGGAAGGCCAAGCGTGCGGCCAGGCAGCGTCCCGCGTGTAGGCCCGAACAAACCGCCTGGCCCGAGCATCGCCCTCTACAGCTTGCGCCACAGGCTAGCTGCAGCGACAAGCGCCCTATGCTTGCTTCGCTCGCCGCCGCCGTCATCGCCTGCACCGCGCCCACCGTTCATGACGGCGATACGCTGCGGTGCGGGCCCGAGCGCGTTCGGCTCTTCGGGGTCGATGCGCCAGAAGTTCGGCGCGGGAAAACGCCAGCCGAACCGCTTGCCTACGCGGCTCGCGACGAACTCGTTCGCCTCACCCGCGGGCGGGTCGGCTGCCGTTTTGTCGATCGGGATCGGTATGGCCGCTTCGTGGGCCGCTGCTGGTCGGAGGTGACCCCCGACGTGAACGCCGCGCTTATCCGCTCGGGCTTGGCGACCGAGTACCGGCGCTACAGCAAGGGCGCGTACGCCAAGGAAGAAGCCCAGGCCCGCGAAGCCAGGCGAGGCCATTGGGCGCCCGCTCGGTAGAACGACATGAATCGCGACGGACGCCCCGGATCTTTCGGTTCCAGGCCATGATCGACCTGCTGCTCGCGCGCGCCTGAGCAACCTCAGGCGCCTGGCAGGGGTCAGATCAGCGTCAACCGGTAGCCGGCCTCCACCGTCCAACCGTCGACCCGCACCAGGCTTTCCAGTCGTCGGCCGCCCGGCGTGCGTCGCAGAAAGACGATCAGGCCGATGGCCTGGCCAATCGCGCGGCGGGGGATGGCCTGGCTCACCTCTCCGATCAGGTCCTCCAGTCGGTCGAGCGCCTCTGGGGCGCTGTTGGCGTGGAGGGTCGCCAAGCCCCCAGGGTGGCCGGTGTTCCAGGCCTTGAGCAGGTCCAGCGCGCTGCCGTCGCGAACCTCGCCGATGACGATCCGGTCGGGCCGCAGACGAAGCGCGGTGCGCACCAGGTCCGCCATGCTGATCGGAGGGTCGGCGCGGCGGGTCAGCAGCGCCAGCTGATCGGGCGCCGCGCACTGCAGTTCGGCGGTGTCCTCGATCAGGATGACGCGATCCTGGGCGAAGGCTGGAAGGGCCAGGATTGCGTTGGCCAGGGTGGTCTTGCCCGTGCCCGTCCCGCCGACGATCAGGATATTCTCCCGCGCCTGGGCGGCCGCTTCCAGGACCATGGCCTGGGCGCTGCTCATCACCGCCTGGTCGACATAGTCCGCCAGGGTGAAGATGGTCTGCGGGCGTTTGCGGATCACGAAGCCGGGGCCCGCCGACACCGGCGCATAGACGCCCTGGAAGCGCTCGCCGCCCGGCAGGGTGGCGCTGGGCAGGGGGTTGTCGTGATTGACCACATCGCCGGCATGGTCAGCCACCAGGCGCAGCACCCGTTCGGCGTCAGCTCGAGCGATTATCTGACCGCTATGGACCCGTCCCGCACCGGCCCGTTCGATCCAGATCGCCCCGTCGGCGTTGACGATCACCTCGACCACGTCGGGGGCGGCCAGGGCCTCGGCGATGACCGGTCCCAAGGCGTGCGCCAGGGCCTGGGCCTTGCGCGCCTGGGTTTCGGGGGCGTGGACGGTCATGGTCAGTCCTCGAAATCGAAGGTCAGGTCGGCGACGCTGAGGATCGCCGGCGCAGGCGCGCTGGGCGTCCTGGCGGCCCTGGCCGGCGCCGCTTGCAGCGGCGGCCCGCTTGGCCGCGCCGCACGCACGCCGAGCCAGTCGTTGGG